>JAGBAK010000099.1 GCA_017938985.1 Clostridia bacterium | reverse complement strand
TTTTGTTTAAATATATAACAACTCTGTTTTTATCGAAGGCGGTGATGACGGTCAGGAGCAGGTTTATGATGAAATGCTCCGCAGCGGAAAACGACTGTTTTGCACTATGGCAGACGATAACCACAACGAATTTACTTTTGGCGATGTGCGTTGCGACAGTTTTGGAGGTAAAACGGTTTTTCTTTGTGATTCGCTCAGCTATGAATCTGTTATCTCTGCTATGCAGAGCGGTTCATTCTATTGCACCCGTGAACCTGAAATTTTTGAGCTTACTCTGGAAAACGGCAAGGTTCACATTGAATGTTCACAGGCTCAGCGCATAGCGCTTTCAACTGCGGGCAGACGTTCAAAAGCTTTGCACGCCTCTGAGGGAGAATACGTAACTCAAGCTGATTTTCAACTGGAGGATGAGGATGTATATTTCAGGATTGAAGTGACAGGACCTTCAGGAAAAAAAGCCAACACCAACGCATATTTTGTTGAGGATTATAATCATCCCGACAAATAAGGATTTATCAGTCAAAAGTATTGTTTTAAAGAGAGATTTTAATATGAAAGAGCCAAAATACTTTTTGAACAAAGCGGAGAATAATTATCCTGAACTTATTTACAAAGATATTACTCCCCCAATAACCGAATTCACTGCTACAAGCGGTGACAGCATACTTCTTGACCTTGGCGAACACGCTGTGGGACATTTTTCTTTTGCTTTTGACAGGGTTGATATCTTTGTTGACGCTCCTGTTCGGTTAATTATCAAGTTCGGTGAAGATATGAGAGAAATAAATGATGATTTTTCTCAATATAAGGGTACACTTTCAGAAACGTGGTTACAGGAAGAAATAATCAATCTCGATTTTCCTCAAAAAACAACCTTGCCCCGAAGGTATGCTTGCAGATACATAAAAATAACGGTGGATAAGGCCAACAGACCTATAAAGCTGTTTGATTTTTCTTTCCGTGCTTCAACAAGTGCCGATATTTCCGTTCTGAAACCCGCAAAAACAAAAGATGCCTTGTTGAACAAAATTGACCTGGTCGCAACCAACACGCTCAAAGAATGTATGCAGACCTTCTTTGAGGACGGACCAAAGCGTGACCGCCGTCTCTGGATTGGCGATTTAAGACTTGAAGCTCTCGCTAATTATTACACGTTCAACAACCTTGAAATCGTAAAAAGATGCTTATATCTTTTTGCGGCAGGTAAATGCAACAATCTCGGTTTTTTGCCGTCATTTGTTTACGAAACACCGTATTATCATTCTGGAGCAACGCATATTGAGGATTATGCACTTTTGTATGTTGTAAGTGTATGCGATTATTATGAGCATACAGGGGATATAAGTGTTATAAACGACCTTCTTCAAATCTGCAAATCGCAGCTTGAAAGCTTCAGAGAAACGCTCGATGAAAACCTGATTGTCACAAGACAGGACGGTTGGTTTGCTTTTATCGACTGGTGTCCGGGTCTGGAAATTCTGACGTCGTTGCAGGGTGTTTATCTCTACACGCTTGACCGCTTTTCAAAATTACTTAAAGCAATCGGTGATGAAGAATGCGAAAAATATTCATCTCATCTTTACGAAGTCCGTTGCGCTTGCAAAACATATCTTTATAACGAAAACAAAAACGCATTTATTAACGGTTTTGACAACAATCAGTTCAGCGTTCATTCTCAGGTGTGGATGATACTGGGCGGTGTAATGAGCGGCGCGGAAGCAAAAGAACTTTTGCTTTCCTGCCTTGACAATGAAAAAGCCAAACAACCCGTCACTCCGTATATGCGCCATTATGTAACAGAGGCAATGTTAAAACTGGATATGAAAGATGAAGCTGTTCAATATCTTAAGAAGTTCTGGGGCGGAATGCTTGACTACGGTGCAGACACATTCTGGGAGGCATACATTCCCGATGACCTTGATTTTTCGCCGTACGAGGACAGAATGATAAACAGTCTTTGCCATGCGTGGAGCTGCACACCGTCATATTTCATCCGAAAATACGGAATGTGATTTGCGGTCACGTGCACTTATTCTGTTTCAAATCCTGCAAAGGTTATACTGCGCAGTATTTTTTCCTTGCGCAGATTGACACTTGAGTTTGTTTGCAGTAATATGACATATATAATATTTTCGGAGGTCTTTATGGATAAAAAATTGAAAGTTGCAAATATAGGTATGAAATTCGGTATGTGCCACGTTGAGGGCGCAATGAAGTACAGCGGCGCAGAAATTGCCGCTTTGTGCGATTGCAACGAAGAAAATCTTCGTTTTGCAGGCGAAAGATACGGCATTCCCGAAGAAAAATGGGTTACCGATTATATGGATATTGTCAACAATCCCGACATCGACGTTGTTACAGTTGCAATTCCCGACCAGCAGCACGTCAAGGTTTCCTGCGATTTGCTTCGTGCAGGCAAGCACGTGCTTTGCGAAAAGCCGCTTGCTCTGACCCGTGAGGATATTGAAGAAATGGTCAGAGTTGCCGATGAATCGGGCGCAAAATTTATGGTTGGTCAGATTTGCAGATTCACGCCTGCTTTTGAAAAGGCAAAGGAAATTATCGAATCGGGTACACTCGGCGAGCTTTATTTTGTTGAATCGGAATATGCTCACGACTATATGAAACTTTGTGACGATTGGCGTGCAGACCCCAAGCGCCACGGTGTTATCGGCGGTGGTTGCCATGCGGTGGACCTTCTTCGCTGGCTTGCAGGCGACCCGAAGGAAGTTTTTGCTTACGGCACCAAAAGACTTCTGCCGATGGTGGAATATGACGACGCAACCATAGCTATTATGAAATTTGATGAAAACCTTGTGGGCAAGGTGTTTGTTTCAACAGGCTGTAAGCGTGATTATACAATGCGCACATGCATTTACGGAACAAAGGGTACTCTTATCTGCGATAACACATCACCCACAATGACCCTTTTTGTTACAGACGAAGAGGGCGTTGTTCAGCCTGCACAGACAATTGACATTCAGGTAAACAACCACAACGCAACCAAGGAGTTTGAGGTTTTTGCGGATGCAATTATCAATGACAAACCCATTGTAACCGATGCCCGCGAGGGTGCAAAAACCGTTGCGGCTTGCCTTGCAATAGTTGAAGCTGCCACAACAGGCAAAATAGTAAAGCCCGACTATAATTTCTGAAAAAAATTCTGCTGCAGTTAACGGGGTGAGTGTGTGAAAATATCTGTTCCCAAAATATTTTTCGGCACGTTGGCTGTTTCTGCGTTGGCATATCTGCCGTTTGTAATCAGCGATGCACGCAAAGAAAACAGGGATAAGTGCGATTATCTGCTCGTTTTGGGCGGAGACGTTATCGGTGCCGATACTCCGAGTCCTCAGCTTTTTGAAAGAATGAAAGCAGCGGCGGTTTATCTTAAGGAAAATCCCGAAACCGTTGCAGTGCCTTGCGGCGGCTGCTTCAGAAAAATGCAGAAAAAGTCTGAAGCTGCAATTATTGCGGATTATCTGATTGAGCAGGGGATTGACGGTAGCAGAATCGTTTCTGAAGACAAATCCACCACAACATTTCAGAATTTCGAGTTTGGAAAGAAAGTGATTGAAAATCACGCAGGCAAGCCGATTTCACAGGTGAAGGTTGCGTTCCTTTCTTCTGATTATCACGTACACAGAGCCTCGATAATTGCAAAGCGTTACGGCTTTGAAAACTGCGGCGCAGTATCCTGCAAAACTCCCGGACGGGCCCTGCCACGCTACCTGCGTGAGTGCATCGTGGCTCTTGAACTGCTCTTTCACGGTGCAGCCTGACAACTGAATACGGTATACTTATTTCACAAATCCCGAGTCTTTTTTTATATTTCAGAACAAAAAAGGTCGGGATTGTTGAATTTTATACTGATTAGTGATAAAATTTAATAAAACTACAGACCAAACCGCAGGTTCCGTCGTCTTATAGATGAAAGGGTTAAAAAGTAAGTTAAGGTTGGTGATTAATATGAAAAACATTATTGAAGTTTCGGGTCTCAAAAAGTCTTACGGAGACGTTGAGGCGGTCAAAGGCATTGATTTTCAGGTTGAGGAAGGTCAACTTTTTGCTTTTCTCGGTCCTAACGGTGCAGGCAAATCCACAACCGTTGAGATGCTCTGCACGCTGCTTGCTTCAAACGGCGGAAAGGTTTTGATTGACGGTTTTGAGCTTGGCAAAAAGGATGAAGAAATCAGAAAGCGTATCGGCGTTGTCTTTCAGAACAATTCGCTCGATGCTCTGCTTAAGGTTAAGGAAAACCTCAGAATCAGAGGTTCATTTTACGGGCTTAAAGGCGAGGCGCTTGAAAAGGCATATAAATTTGCTGCAGAGAGCACGGGCATAACAGAGTTTGAAAACAGACAGTATCACAAGCTTTCGGGAGGCCAGAAGCGCAGGGCGGATATCGCAAGAGCCCTTATGCATTCGCCCAAAATCCTTTTTCTTGACGAGCCAACAACGGGCCTTGACCCGCAGACGAGAAAAGCTATCTGGGAAACCGTTCGTGAGATGCAGAAAAAGACTCATATGACGGTTTTCCTGACCACTCACTATATGGAAGAAGCTGCAAAGGCGGATTACGTTGTTGTTATTGACGGCGGCAGGATTACTGCATCGGGCACACCGACTCAGTTGAGAGATGAATACGCAAAGGATCTGATGTATCTCACTGCAAAGCCTGAATCGGAACAGAAAATTTGTGAATATCTGAATAACAATAATTACGAATACCGTTCCGAGGGCGGCAGACTGATAGTGACGCTGAAATCCACGGTCAGTTCCCTGCCTGTTCTTAAAGAGTTTGGCGACGAGTTTGTTAATTTTGAGGTTGTTGCAGGCACAATGGACGATGCGTTCATTGCAATAACCGGAGGAGGTCTGAAAAAATGAAACAGTTAATGAAACGAAATTTGCTTTTATACTTCAGAGACAGGGTTTCGGTTTTCTTTTCGCTGCTTGCAGTTATGATAACCTTTATTCTTTACATAGTTGTTTTCAGAAATCTTTACAGCAACTCCCTTTACGGTGACATCTTCAACGTGGTAGACGTGTGGGCAGTCTGCGGCATTGTTGTTGTGCCGACGGTTACAACGCCGCTCGGTTCACTCTGGATATGGGTTGATGACCGTAAGAACAAGCTCTATCAGGATTTTTATGCATCTCCCGTTAAACGTTGGAAACTGACGGGCGGCTATATGCTTTCGTCATTCACGGTTGGTCTGATAATGAGCACAATATTGCTTGTGGTAACACAGATTTTCCTTGTGATAACCGGAGTTGGTCTTTTCAGCTGGCAGCAATATCTGCAGGCGTTTATTGTTATTATTCTTTCAACTTTTTCGGGCGCAGGTCTTACCCTGTTTTTGGTTGGACTGTTCTCAAGCAGCAGTGCTTTTTCGGGCTTCAGCCTCGTTATCGGTACGTTGATGGGCTTTGTTTGCGGCAACTATACACCGATAGGTATGCTGCCCGATGCTGCGCAGACGTTTATAAAGCTTTGCCCTGCGGCTCACTCAGCAGCGCTTCTGCGCCAGATATTTTTAGGCGAAGCAATGTATGATATGGTGCCGGGCGCACCTCAGGATTTCTTTGACATTAATATGATTTATCTCGGAATCAAGTTTGAATGGGGTTCAGAGATTATGGCGCCGTGGGTACATATTGCAATGCTTGCTGTTTCAGGTGTGATTTTCTATGCGCTTGCAATACCCGTTTGCAGCAGAAAGAGAATAAAATAAAAATATAAAAACACGGCGGAACCCGAAAGGAAACCGCCGTGTTGCTTTATGTATACTTTAATTAACATCGATATTTAGCTTCATCTTTTGCAACCCTCAGGCTCTATGAGCCAGCTCCCTTGAAAGGGAGCCCAAGAGGTCAGCTGCGGCACTACAGAAAGCTCACTGCTATAGTGGCCTCCTTTTGAAAGGAGGTGGATTTCGGCGTAGCCGAAAGACGGAGGATTGAAAGAAACGAAGCTTTGTTGATGAAACTATACTTATTTAATTATACCCAGAGCCATAAACAGGGCTTTGAAGAGAAGCCTGAAGAAATCAAAAACGCCTTTAACGTCAAGCAGATTTTCCGTGCTGTCGCCGTCTTTGAGGTTGCCTGTGCCTTCAATGGGTGTGCCGTCATATTCGGAAGTGTGGCTTGTGAGCCACGAAATCATACCGTTGGGATATTCAAGCTTAACC
Source organism: Clostridia bacterium (assembly GCA_017938985.1). Classification (GTDB taxonomy): domain Bacteria; phylum Bacillota; class Clostridia; order Oscillospirales; family Acutalibacteraceae; genus CAG-177. Next base: position 6,229 of record JAGBAK010000099.1, on the reverse strand, counting down.
TCTTCGCCGTTGCCGTTAACCGTTGACATATAAGGATAATCTCCGTTTTCGGCAGAGAACATATCGTGGTTTACTGCGTACCAGGCGTGGTGGCTGCTGCTTGTCTTTTTGCCGTCCTCGTAGCAAACCTTTGTGAGGGTTGAAAGGCGGCAATCTTCGGGGTTGTTTGATGCGGCAACAATCTTCTCCCAGGTGGGTGTAACGCCCATATAGTAGTTTACAAGGGGGTCACGTGTGCTGGATGTAATCCATACGGGAACGTCTGCAAGGTTTTCGCAGAGTTCTTCGGACGGTGACCACGCAGGGCAGATGGGGAAAGCAGCGGCAAACATTTCGGGGTAAGCAACCGCCATGCGGAGCGTCATTTTGCCGCCCATTGAGTAGCCGCCGACGTAGATACGGGTAAGGTCAATGTTATCCTTGTTTTTGGCAATAAAATCGTCGATTGCGGCACGCAGGGGAGCGGTCATATCGTCGCTCCAGAAGTGGCCGTCCTCTTCTCTTGAGCGTGCGGCAAGGATAAATGCGCCGCCTGCAGGCTGGAATCTTGCCTGGAATTCGTCGCTTGCCCAGTAAGCAACGTTGCTCTTCTTAACGGGTCTGCCGACCTCGGCGCCGTCGCCCATACCGTGAAGCCAGACAACGAGAGGGTATTTTGCTGTGTCGTTTTCTTTTACGGGTGAAAAGTAGCTGTAGTCGATTGAATAATCACCCTCAACGGGACCTTCGCCTGCAACGAATTCAGCCTTCAAAGCCTCAACGCCGCCTGCCATTGAAAGTGCAGTTGCACTGACGGCAAATGAAAAAGTGCAGAAAAGAGTGAGCATAAGAGCAATAAGTTTTTTCATTTTTACACCTCTTTTGATAAGATATTTCTAAACTATCACAATATGAACCTTTTTTCAAGAGGAAAGGAAAATATTATACAATAGAGTTCCATAATTATCCGTTTCTATTGACTTATATTGATTTATTGTGATATTATTAATACAATTATGAATTTAGGAGTGAGAAATTTTGGATTTCACAGATTTCAAAACCGGCGGTCTTATGCTCACAATTGCTTTGGGCGTTATAGCTTTTGTTATCGCTCAGTCGCTGTTCTTCATTGTTAAATCGTGGAAGCATGCAAAAGAGCTCGGTATTTCTTCTTCAACACTCAAGAACACCGTTGTTTCAAGCATTCTTTTCACAATTGCACCTGCAGTGTCAATCCTTGCAACGGTCATTGTTCTTGCTGATTCACTCGGAATCATTCTTCCCTGGATCAGACTTTCGGTTATCGGTAACCTTGCTTATGAAACAACAGCTGCTCAGACGGCACTTGAAGCATTGGGCGGCTCGCTTACAGGCGAAATTACAGACACCACCGAGTTCGCAACCGTTTCGTGGGCAATGACAATAGGAAGCATCGCACCGCTGGTTCTTCTTCCTTTCCTTTGTAAAAAACTCCAGAAAACTATCGGCAAGGCAGTTAATAAGAATGAAACTGCATCAAAGCTTGGCGATGCTATTTCCGCTGCTGCTTTCATCGGCATTGTTTCCGCTTTTGTTGCAAGAGCAATCGCCGGCACAACAGCAGACGGCACAGGCAACGCAGGCTTTATGTCGGTTGCTGTTCTCGTTGTTTCAATAATTGTTATGGTTATTCTTGAACTTATCTGCAAGAAGTTTGACCTTGAAAAGCTCCGCCCGTTCACAATGCCTGTTTCAATGTTTGTCGGTATGGGTTCGGCAATGCTCTTTGAAGCCGTTCTTCCGGCAGAGATTGTTAATTTCGTTTGGAGATAAACAGAAAGGAGAAATGAATTATGCAGAAAAACTATTTTGACAGAGTTCATAAATGGGGCATCAGCTGGGATATCGGTGCATTGCTCATACTCCTTGCTATTCCCGTTACGATTTCAACTTATTTCAATGCGTGGCCTCCGCTCAAAGTTCTTGGCGAAATTCTTTTAACACTTATCCCCCTTTATTGGATAACTGCTGTTGCGGAAGTAATCATTTATGTGCCCATGCTTGGTGCCGGCGGAACATACCTCAGCTTTGTTACCGGCAACCTTTCAAACCTTAAAATTCCCTGCGGACTTGCAGCTATGGAAAACGCAAAGGTCAAAGCAAACACAGAAGAAGGCGAAGTTGTTTCAACAATAGCAATCGGTGTTTCCTCAATCACAACAACGGTTATTATTGCTGTTGGCGTTCTTGCTTTTTCACCTGTTCTTCCCTATATCACAGGCGAAGGTTCCGCTTTTGAGCCTGCATTCAATCAGGTTCTTCCCGCCCTTTTCGGTGCACTTGCAGCAAGTTATTTCGCAAAGCACTGGAAGCTTGTTCCTCTGCCTGTAATCGTTGGCGTTATCGCACTTGTTTTTGCACCTACTCTCGGCGTCGGCATTCTTATGTTTATAACTATTTTTGCTGCAATTGCAGGTGTGCTGATTTTATATAAGTTGAAATGGTTATAATATTACCTGTAACGGTAATCTAAGTTGTGCAAAATACCACTTGATATTCGAATTGTTTTGGTATAAAATACAAAAGTTGGATATAATATCACCTTTTTGAAAGGAGAAAAAAACTATGATTAACTATTCCCGCGAAGTTCAGGAAATGTGCTGCGTAGCCAAGGGTCCCAACCACGGTCCCGCTCCCATCCCCGAAGAAGGCAAATGGGTCAAGGCTTATGAAATCAAGGATATTTCCGCTTTCACACACGGTGTTGGCTGGTGTGCTCCTCAGCAGGGCGCTTGCAAGCTTTCTCTTAACGTTAAGGAAGGCATCATTGAAGAAGCTCTTGTTGAAACAATCGGTTGCTCAGGTATGACTCACTCCGCAGCTATGGCTGCTGAAATTCTTCCCGGCAAAACAATTCTCGAAGCTCTCAACACAGACCTTGTTTGTGACGCTATCAACACAGCTATGAGAGAGCTCTTCCTCCAGATCGTTTACGGTCGTTCACAGTCCGCTTTCTCAGACGACGGTCTTTCAGTCGGCGCAGGTCTTTAATACCTCGGTAAGGGTCTCCGCTCACAGGTCGGCACAATGTACGGCACAAAGGTTAAGGGCGTTCGTTACCTTGAAATGGCTGAAGGCTACGTTACAAGACTTGCTCTTGATGCTGACGATCAGGTTATCGGCTATGAATTCGTTTCACTCGGCAAGATGACTGACTTCATCAAGAAGGGCGACACACCCAACGACGCATACAACAAGGCTATGGGCACTTACGGCAGATTTGCAGATGCCGCTAAGTATATCGACCCCAGAAAAGAATAATTAGTAAGAGGAGGATATTTACAATGGCATTATTTGAAAGCTACGAAAGACGCGTTGATAAAATCAATGCTGTTCTTGCAGAATATGGCATTTCTTCAATCGAAGAATGTAAGGAAATCACTCTTGCTAAGGGTGTTGACTGCGACAAAATCGTTAGAGAAACTCAGCCCATCTGCTTTGAAAACGCTGTTTGGGCTTACACAGTAGGTTGCGCTATCGCAATCAAGAAGGGCTGCGTTAAGGCTGCTGACGCTGCTGCCGCTATCGGCATCGGTCTTCAGGCATTCTGCATCCCCGGCTCAGTTGCTGATAACAGACAGGTTGGTCTTGGCCACGGTAACCTTGGCAAGATGCTCCTTTCAGACGAAACAGAGTGCTTCTGCTTCCTTGCAGGTCACGAATCCTTTGCTGCTGCTGAAGGCGCAATCAAAATCGCTCTTAACGCAAACAAGGTTCGTTCAAAGCCCCTTCGCGTTATCCTCAACGGTCTCGGCAAGGACGCTGCTATGATTATTTCAAGAATCAACGGCTTCACTTACTGCAAGACAGAGTTTGACCCCTATTCAGAAACCGTTAAGGTTGTTGAAGAAAAGGCATACTCAAACGGCCCCAGAGCAGACGTTAAGTGCTACGGCGCTGACAACGTTCCCGAAGGCGTTGCTATCATGAAGCTTGAAAACGTTGGCGTTTCCATCACAGGTAACTCCACCAACCCCACAAGATTCCAGCATCCCGTTGCAGGCACATACAAAAAGTGGTGCGTTGAAAACGGCGTAAACTATTTCTCAGTTGCATCAGGCGGCGGCACAGGCCGTACACTTCATCCCGACAATATGGCAGCAGGTCCTGCTTCCTACGGCATGACAGATACAATGGGCCGTATGCACTCCGACGCTCAGTTCGCAGGTTCCTCATCAGTTCCCGCTCACGTTGAAATGATGGGTCTTATCGGTATGGGTAACAACCCCATGGTTGGTGCTACCGTTGCTTGCGCTGTTGCAGTTGAAGAAGCAGCGAAATAATTAACCTTAATGTTAAATCCCTGTTCTCGGTTGAGAGCAGGGGTTTTTGCATTTTAAAAATGTTTACAACTTATCTTTCTGAAAAACATTGACACTTTTGCAGGAATGTTGTAAGATTTTGTTGATAATTTTTTCTAACTTACGGGGGACTTAATATGAAGAAAATTATTTCAGTTGCTCTTGTGTTTGCTCTTGTGTTTGCGTTTGCAGCCTGCAAAAAGAAAGAGGATGTGAGCGTTACGCAGGAAACAAGAGGCGATATCAATGTGCAGCAGGTTGTTGTGACGGAGATGCTCACGGACGCAAGCGGTGAGGTTGTTACCGAGCAGGGCGGCGAAGCTGTTATCGTAACCGAAATTCACACGGAAGCTATCACTGAACCCGAATCTCTCGCAACAGACCCTGCACAGTGGTCACAGGAAGAAATCGTTGCTTTCTATAAGAGTGCCGCTGTCAAGACACATCCGGATGTTACTTCAAGCCAGACTATGACCATGAAAAAGATGGTTGTCAATGACGGCAAAGGTCTTATTGGCGGCATTTTAAAGCTGGCAGAAGAAGCAATTGCAAAGGCACTTGCAAAGAATTCAACAACTTTCGACGGAATAACGGGCGGTTTCAATAATCTTGCCGTTGATGACGCTGAGGCCATAAAAGCTTACAAGAGCGGCGAATATACCGTTGTTGAAATGACGATGAAGGAGCAGACCGACGGCACTTACGGCAGTATGTATGACGGCACGGTCGGTCACGCAATCAGCGTTCTGGGCAACGTTTCAACTGCGGCGGCGGAGTTTCCTGCCTTTGATATTGATTTTGAAAATGCCAAAATCAGCATCCGTTACAGTGAGCCTACCGTTAAGGTAAAGATAAACAGCGACGGAATTATCGAAAAAGGCACCTGGAGCTACACTGCAAACGTTGACATTGAGAACCTTAAAATAGGCAACAATCTTGGCAGCATTACCGTTAAAACAGCTGATGCCGCAATCTTCTATGAAATCAAGGTCGGCGGCGGATTTTAAAAACAAGCATAATTAAACCTTGCATTTGATATGCAAGGTTTTTGCTTTAACCTCAGCTTGACTTTTTGGGGGACAAGTGTTATAATTCGGATAAGAAATCATTTTTGAGGGGGTGAGCAGAAGTGTTTGATTCTATCGCTTTATTTATAGGTGCAGCTTGGGAATATTCAGTGGCTCAACTGTCAACGCTTTTTGGTTTCAATCCCGTTATTGAGATTCCTGAACAGACGACGCTGTTCAAAGCTGTTGTTGAAGCCATAAAAACTATAATTGCAGGATAACATAAAAGCCTTGCTCTTTTCGGAGCAAGGCTTTAACTTATAGGTAATTAAAGTATAACGTTAACAAGCATAACCGCTACAGAGAACATACCGACAAAAGGAACAACGACAGGTGCTAAGGGGAGAATGCTGAGGTTATAAAGGAAGCCTGCGCTTACCTTGATGAACATGGTGCTTTCTGCTTCAGAGATATTCTGCCAGCAGAAAGAAATATCGTATCCGTCAACGCAGAAGGAGTCGAGTCCCATATCCTCGGGCTTTTCGCACACGGTAAAGCCGCATTCGGCAAGACCCGATGCAACAATTTTGGTCATTTCTTCGTCTTTAAAGGTAATTCTGCCTGTCATACGAAGCTCGTCGGCAGGTTCTTCCTGTCTGAGGTGACCGTTCTTGAAGCCTGTGCACCACCAATAATAATCGTAATCTCTGGTAAATTCACGCTTCCATTCGCCTGTGAGTTCCTGATGCCAGAGAGTCATTTCCATTTTAAGCCAATCTTCCTCTGCGGCACATCTGAACATTGTGAAGATACCGATTTCCTTATCGGAATGGATTCTTGTATAAACGCCGATTTCGCCGCCGTAGAAGATCATACCGTACTGACCTTTCCAGAACTGAAGCA
>JAGBAK010000098.1 GCA_017938985.1 Clostridia bacterium | reverse complement strand
TTTTGTTGCAGGTGGTATGAATGCTGTCTATCAAATTGAACGGTTGCCTCTGATGATTGCAATTCTGATTCACGGCGCAGTCCTATATGTCAGCTATTTGGCCACTTATCTTCTCAACGATTGGCTTGATTGGGGTTGGATCCCAGTTCTCGTTTTTTCGGGTATTTTTGTTGTGGGCTATCTGGCAATCTGGGCAGTTATTTATTCCGTAATAAAGAGAAATACAAAAAAACTCAATAAAATGCTGAAAGAAAAACAACAAACTATAAATGAATAAAAATCAAACATTCAACTGCTCTCCTTGTGAGGGCAGTTTTTTCGTTCAATAATTGTAAATTTACCGAAAAATCGACACAAAGTACCACAAAACGGACAGCAAATACTATATAATTAAATTAAAGGAGTGATGATATGTACTTAAAATTAACAATACAAGAACGACTGAAAGATCTGAGATCAGAACAAAAGCTGACTCTTGAACAGCTTGCCGAGAAAACGGGCATTTCCAAATCTGCACTTGGCAAATACGAAACCGAAGAATACAAGGATATGAGTCCGTTCAATCTTGTCACACTTGCAAATTTCTATGGCGTTTCAACCGATTATCTGCTCGGTTTGACTGAACAAAAAAATCACCCGAATGCAGACATCAATAATCTGCATCTGAGTGATGATATGATTGATTTACTTGAAAGCGGAAAGATTAACACGAGATTGCTTTGTGAAATTGCAACCCACGAGGATTTCAGAAGATTTCTGACCGATATTGAAATCTATGTTGACCGAATTGCTGATATGAGAATCAACGATTTGAATGCCGTTCTCGGTGTTGTGAGGAATGCGGCAATGGAGAAATGCTCTGACGAAAACGATTTGCACGTCAGAACATTGGAACTTGCACAGGTTGATGAAGATGAATATTTCAGTCACGTGATATATAAAGACCTTGACCGAATTATCAGCACAATCCGTAAAAACCATAAAACTGACAGAACAACGGCGGACACAGTTTCACCTGCGGCAGATGCACAAAAGCAGTTGCAGGATGCATTGAATTTTGAGGGCAGCGACGAAGAAAAGAAGGTCAGAATGTATCTCAACTCCCTCGGCATCGACTACGACTCACTCACAAAAGAGGAGCTTGTAACACAAATAAATATTCTCAAAAAATCAAAGCATATGAAAAGTCCATATAGTCAAAGAGGAAAAACTAAAAAGAAACGAAAATAATCTACTATACTACTATTGTTTTCGATATTAACGATATTAAGAAGAAAAAAGTCTTGTTTGTACACAAGGCTTTTTCTGTTTTATATAATTGTTTGTAACGAATTGGCGTCTTGAAATTATTGATATATATATATAGGTTTTATAGGACTAAACAACTAATCTTTATGCAATCTTAATACAGATTTCAAAACTCTAACACCTTCTTAAAACGGTTTCAAATATAATAAAGCTGAAACATAATATCGAATAAGGTGTTTGTTATGGGTGAAATTAAACACAAAAACCGAAGACTTACTTCGTTTCAAACAATAATACTCGGGTTTGCAGGCGTTATTTTATTGGGAGCTTTGATTCTTATGCTGCCCGTTTCTTCAAAAAGCAGGGAATTCACGCCTTTTGGTGATGCGCTGTTTACCGCAACATCAGCTGTCTGTGTGACAGGTCTTGTTGTGCAGGACACGGCAACATATTGGTCAATATTCGGGCAGTTGGTCATACTGATTCTTATTCAGGTTGGAGGACTGGGCGTTGTTACGGTTGCGGCTTCTTTTGCATTGCTTTCCGGCAGAAAAATCTCGCTTATGCAGCGCAGCACCATTCAGGAAGCCATTGCCGCGCCAAAGGTTGGCGGAATAGTAAGGCTGACGGGGTTTATTCTTAAAGCAACGCTGATATTTGAGCTGACCGGTGCCCTTCTGATGATGCCTGTTTTTTGTCGGGATTTCGGTTTGAAAGGCATATGGATGGCTGTTTTTCATTCTGTTTCAGCATTCTGCAATGCAGGCTTTGACATAATGGGCAGCGCAGATTCTCTTTATCCGTCATTAACGGCATACGCTGCAAGCCCCGTTATCAACATAACTGTCATGCTGCTTATAATAATCGGGGGCATCGGCTTCCTGACATGGGAAGATATCTATTCAAACAAGCGCAGATTTCATCGCTACAGACTTCAAAGCAAAATTATTCTGATAACAACAGCTTTATTGATAGCAGTGCCCGCCGTTTTCTTTTTCTTTGTTGATTTTGGCGATATGCCGTTCGGCAAAAGGATACTTGCATCGCTTTTTCAATCGGTAACGCCGAGAACGGCAGGCTTCAACACGGTTAACCTGACCGCAATGAGCGAAGCCTCACAGATGATAATTATTGTTCTTATGCTTATCGGCGGTTCTCCCGGTTCAACGGCAGGCGGCATGAAAACAACCACCTTCGCCGTTCTGCTTGCTAATCTTTTCTCTGTATTTCGCCGCAAAGAAAACGCAGAGGCATTCGGTCGAAGGATTGATGTTTCGGCAATTAAAAATGCTTCAACGGTACTTATTATGTATATAGTTCTTTTCTTTTCGGGTGCAGTTATTATAAGCGCAACGGAGGGTCTGCCTATGAACACCTGCCTTTATGAAACGGCATCTGCAGTGGGCACGGTAGGATTGACATTAGGTATAACCCCTCAGCTTGGAACGCTGTCAAGGTTTGTGTTGATGGCGCTTATGTTTTTGGGAAGAGTCGGCGGATTGACTTTGATTTATGCTACTATTTCGGAAAAAAGAAAAAAGCTTTCCATGCTTCCGCAGGAAAGAATTACTGTAGGTTAAAGGAGAAGGTATAAATGGTAAAATCAGTATTACTTATCGGTTTGGGAAGATTCGGCAAGCATATTGCATTACAACTTGATGCGCTCGGTCATGAGGTTATGGCGGTTGACCATAATGAAGACAGGGTAAACGACGCACTGCCGTTTGTTACAAATGCGCAGATAGGCGACAGCACAAATGCTGAATTTTTAGCTTCTCTGGGCATAGGCAACTATGACCTTTGCATCGTTGCGATAGGCAATGACTTCCAAAGCTCTCTTGAAACAACATCAAACCTCAAGGAGCTTGGCGCAAAGCTTGTTGTATCGAGGGCATCAAGAGATGTTCATGCCAAATTTCTGCTGCGAAATGGTGCGGATGAGGTTGTTTACCCCGAAAAGCAGGTTGCAAAATGGACATCAATCAGATTCACTTCAAACCATATCATAGACTACATTGAGCTAGATGATACTCACTCTATATTTGAAGTTTCCGTTCCGAAACAGTGGGTGGGCATGAGCATAGGTCAGGTAGATATAAGAAGAAAATACGATATCAACATTGTTGCGATCAAACAAAACGGAAGAATGAATGTAGCAGTTACACCCGATACGGTACTTACAGCTGACAAAACACTGCTTGTTATCGGAGAATACAGAGCTTTGCAAAAATGTTTTCATATATAAATTAACATATACGAAAGGCAGGTGAGCATAAATGAAAGAAGCGGTTTTGATAATAATTCTCATTGCATTATTTGTATCAGGATATTTTCTTATGAAAAAAATTGATTTTTTTATGGATGACAATCTGAAGAAAATCGAAAAAGAAACAAAGAAAGCAGAGCATTCATTTATTGTGCTCACCAAAGAGCTCAGCGATGAGGAGCTTGCATCAGAAATAAAACAATTCAGAAACAAGCACGGCAAATCCGATATTATTATTTATTCTAATCTGCCTGCAAATCAAAACAGCGATGGCTCGGAAATAAAAAAGTAGATTATTTAAACTTTGTGTGGTAAAATATATTGATAACTGACAAGGAGGTGAGACTGTGAAGGATAACAAAAAGAATTTTTTTGAAAACGAAAAAGAGCATATTCTTGTTTGCCTTTCCGCATCCCCGTCAAACGCCAAAATAATAAAGACTGCCGCAAAAATGGCAAAAGCCTTCGGCGGTTCATTTACCGCCCTGCACGTTCAGACTCCGAATTTTGAAAAGATGAGTGACGAAGATAAAAAAAGACTTCAGAGCAATATCCGCCTCGCAAGTCATCTCGGAGCAGATATAACAACCGTTTTGGGTGAAGATGTATCCTTTCAGATTGCCGAATTTGCCAGAATATCGGGTGTAACTAAAATCGTTATCGGCAGAAGCAATATAAAGCGCCGCCATTTTTGGAGCAAACCTACTCTTACCGAAAAACTTAGCGAAATTGCTCCTAACCTTGATATTTATATCATTCCCGATAATGTATCCTACGGTAAATATCACATTGAGAAAAAGAATTTTACAAATGCGATAATACCGTCAATTAAAGACGCGGCCGTTACGGTTGCCTTGCTTGCCGTCGCAACGGCAATAGGCTACAGCTTTTATAAGCTTGGCTTTACGGATTCAAACATAATCACAATATATATTCTCGGAGTTCTGCTCACATCAATTCTGACAAAGGGATATACCTGCAGCGTAATCAGTGCCGTTATGAGTGTTGTGCTTTTTAACTTCTTTCTTGTTGAACCTAGGCTCACCTTTCAGGCATACGGTTCGGGCTACCCTGTAACCTTTGTTATAATGATTACCGCATCAATTATAACTGCAACTCTTGCTTCCAAACTCAAATCCCATGCCAAAATGTCTGCACAGTCAGCATTCCGTACAAAAGTTCTGTTTGACACAAACCAGCTTTTGCAGAAAGCTCAGGATGACGATGATATTATAAACATCACCGCAAGCCAAATTGTGAAACTGCTTGACCGCGATGTTATCGTTTATCCCGAAAAAAGCGGAAAACTTATGAAGGGATATTTGTTCACGACAGAATCAAGCAGAAAAGTAGATGCATTTTTTAACGAGAAAGAAAAAAGCACTGCGGAATGGGTATTCAAAAACAAAAAAAGAGCGGGAGCTTCAACCAACACACATAAGGATGCAAAATCTCTTTATCTCTCAATACGCATTAACGATAATGTCTACGGCGTTGTAGGAATCAATATAAACGGCAAGCCGCTTGACTCCTATGAAAACAGTATTTTGCTTTCCATTCTCGGTGAATGCGCATTGGCAATCGAAAACAGCCGCAATGCTAAAGAAAAAGAGCTTGCCGCGATTCTTGCAAAAAACGAAAAGCTGCGTGCAAATCTGCTAAGGGCGATTTCTCATGATTTGAGAACACCTCTCACATCTATTTCCGGCAACGCCGATAACCTTATTTCAAACTACGAAAAGCTTGATGAAGATGCAAAAAAACAAATATTCAACGATATCTTTGACGATTCGCAATGGCTCATAAGCCTTGTAGAAAATCTGCTTTCCATAACCCGTATAGAAGAGGACAGAATGAATTTCAATATGTCCGTTCAGGTTCTTGAGGATGTTATTGAAGAGGCGCTTAAGCATATAGGCAGAAAAAATCAAAATCACAAAATTTCTGTCGAATATAAAGATGAGCTTATGCTTGCCAGAATGGATGCAAGGCTTATCATCCAGGTTGTTCTCAACCTTGTTGACAATGCAATAAAATACACACCCGAAGGCTCTGAAATCAGAATTACTGCCGAGAAAAAAAACGGCATAATTTCTATAAGCGTTTCAGATGACGGAAAGGGAATTCCCGAAAATTCCAAGCCTCATGTGTTTGAAATGTTTTTTACAGGTGAAAACACGGTTGCTGACAGCCACCGCAGTCTTGGTCTCGGATTGGCACTTTGCAAGTCAATAATAAATATTCACGGCGGCGAAATAACTCTTTCAGATAATGAGCCTCACGGCTGTATATTCACTTTTACTTTGCCTTCGGATGAGGTGATAATAAATGAACAGAACAATGATACTTGTTGTTGAGGACGATACTGCCGTAAGGAATCTCATAACAACAACACTTAAAGTCCATGATTATAAATATGCCGTTGCTGTCAACGGGGAAGATGCCGTAACTCAGGCGTCAACAAGAAATCCCGACATAATTCTTCTTGATTTAGGATTACCTGATATTGACGGGGTTGAGGTTATCAAAACAATCAGAAGCTGGTCTAATGTGCCGATTATTGTTATAAGCGCAAGGAGCGAAGATGCGGACAAAATTGAAGCTCTTGATAACGGCGCTGACGATTATCTTACAAAGCCGTTTTCTGTTGAAGAGCTTCTCGCAAGGCTTCGCGTAACGCAGCGAAGGCTTGCTATGATAAAGTCTGAAGCATCAAAGAATGAATCAGTTTTCAAAAACGGCAATCTGACCGTTGATTTTTCAGCAGGCTGTGCATATATCGGAGAAGAAGAGCTTCACCTTACTCCGATTGAATATAAGCTACTGTGCCTTATGTCCCAAAATGTCGGAAAAGTTCTTACCCACACATATATAACACAGAATGTATGGGGCAGCAGCTGGGAAAACGATGTTGCATCGCTGCGAGTGTTTATGGCAACTCTCAGAAAGAAAATTGAGTCTTATCCCGATTCCCCGCAATATATTCAGACCCACATAGGTATAGGCTACAGAATGATAAAGGTTGAATAGTTTTTCATAGATAACCATCATTTGCAAAAGGGGCTGTCTCACAAATGTGAGGCAGCCCCGATTTTTATTATCGCATATCGGATAAAGGTGTATAGTTTGTACTGTTTTTCAAATAATCTTCAATCTTACAGCTAAACAGTAATTCAGCATAGCTTAACGGTTCGTTATATATAAGAAAGTCAAGTTCGGATGTTTCGTACATATTGTTTGCATATTCGTTTTCAACAGCAATGCAGTCGATTGACACCATCGAACCATCGGTAAGTTGTACTTCAACACAAGCGGTGTCGATATTGAATTCACAGGATTTAATATAGTTCATAAGAATACCTCCAAAATTTTATAAAGATTTTGAAAGCTTCAGCGTGGGTTGTTTTGTTTTGGTATCCTTAATTCATACAGACCTACAAAGGTACGTCGATGGGAGAAAAAACGTCGAATAAACAAAAGAATCGTTTTATACGGGACGTCGGGTCGCCGTCCCCTACAAAAAAATAACGGCGGGATGATTGCATCCCGCCTTGCTTTGCTTTTGTTTATGTTCTGACGACTTTATCGACAGTCAAATTATTCAGCGTCGTCAGCGTTTTCCCAGTTGTGCCATACAGCCTGAACGTCGTCGTTATCTTCAAACATTTCAAGCATCTTTGCCATGTTCTTGATATCGTCGGGGTTGGTGAGAGCTGTGTATGTTGAGGGAACGTATTCAACCTCTGCGGAAACAAAAGCGTAACCCTTTGCTTCAAGGTCTTCTCTTACGGCGCCGCAATCGTTGGGCTCGGTTCTGATTTCAAAAACGCCTTCTTCGTCGGTGATAAAGTCGGTTGCGCCTGCTTCAAGAGCATCTTCCATAAGCTTGTCTTCGTCAATACCTTCAGCTTCAACAAGAAGAACGCCCTGCTTTGAGAACATAAAGGAAACGCAGCCGCTCTGACCCATATTTCCGCCGTATTTGTCAAAATAGTGGCGAACGTCACCTGCAGTTCTATTGCGGTTGTCGGTAAGAGCTTCAACAATTACTGCGATGCCTGAGGGACCGTAGCCTTCATATACGATTTCTTCGTAATCAGCGCCGCCTGTTTCACCTGCAGCCTTTTTGATAATTCTTTCGATGTTATCGTTGGGAACGTTGTTTGCCTTTGCTTTTGCAATAACGTCCTTGAGCTTTGAGTTTGATGCGGGGTCGGGACCGCCTTCACGAACAACAACAGCGATTTCTCTGCCGATTTTGGTGAAAACCTTGGCGCGCTGGTTGTCGGTTTTTTCTTTTTTGCGTTTAATTGTGCTCCATTTTGAATGGCCTGACATTTAAAAAACCTCACTTTGAAATGAATTATAATCAACCTGAATATTATATAACATCAATGCAGATGTTGTCAAGCTTTGTTAGTGTGCTTATCTTTCTTCAAAACCGTGACCGAGATAGAATTCCGTTCCGTCAGCAATGCCTGAATCGCTCAGGAATTTTTCGGAAGCCTTTGAATTTGCGGCATCATAAACAAGCTTGCCGTCTGTGATATTGAATACGTATTCACAGCCGGTCTTTTCTATAGCGGCACGCAGAACGTCGCCTTCAATTGTATATTTGCCCGATTCCGTAACCGTTTTGTGATTATACTGAATTGCAATTTTGTGAGAATCTCTGATCTGAATCTGAACGGAATGCGTTTCTTCGCCTGTGATATAGTAAACGCCAGGTGTGAATTCCTCGTTTTTGACGGTTGCGGTGGGTGCTGTGTCTGCGGCAGTTTTGTCTGCACACGCCGTAAACATAAGCACGGGAACAAGAGCTGCAAGCAGAATGCTGATAATCTTTTTCATAATTTTACCTTCCTTTGTTTTTATATTGTGTGTTTGAAGCCTTCGCCGAGAATTTCGTTTGCTTCGCTTACAATGATAAACGTTTTATCGTCAACCGATTTTACGGTTTTCATAATTCCCGAAATCTCGGATTTTCGGGCAACGCAGATAAGAATGCCTTTGTCTTTGCCCGTGTAAGCACCCTTTGCAGGCACAACCGAAACACCTCGTCTTGAAGATGAAACAATTGCCTTTGAAACGTCGTCGGGTTTTTCGGTAACAATCATCAGCATCTTGCCGTTACCCGTACCGTAAATCAAGGAATCAATAACTCGAGTGCTTACGAAAATCATTATGATTGCATAAAGACCGCTGTTGATACTGCCGAGCAGAATCATATTTGCCGCAACGATTGCAGCATCCGAAAGCAGAACAACGCTGCCGACCGTGATGTGCGGAAAACGTTTGTGAACAAGCCTTGCAACAATATCCGTGCCGCCGCTGGTAGCGCCCGTTATCATAATGATTCCCAGTCCCGAGCCCTGCAAAAGACCGCAGAAGAGGGAGGCAAGAATTTTGTCGCCTGAATAATCGGGCATAAACGTAAAAACATCAAGTGCGACAGAGAGAAGCAGCGTTACCCACAGCGTTCTTGCAACCAGCTTTCTGCCGAGAAAAAGCCACATAAGAATGAGCAGGGGAACGTTGAGCACAAAGTTTGTGACACCCACAGGCACGTTGAACAGGTGGTTAAAGAAAACGGCAAGACCCGTGACGCCGCTCTGCGCAATGTCGTTGGGAACAACAAAGCTGTTAACTGCGATTGCATAAAGCGAGCAGCCGACAATCCAGATGCCGTTGTTCTTTAATGTTTCAAGAATGTTGTCCTTACGAAAAAAATCTTTTATTACCGTTTTATTCATTGCCGCAGACCTCCGCCGCCGATATCGCCGCATAAAGTTCTTTGATGCGTTCGGTTTTTTCTTTAAGATAGAGCCAGCCGAAAAGGCATTCAAGCCCCGTTGCGTAGTGATAATCGGCGCTTGACTGGTTCTTCGGAATGCCGCCCGTGTGAGCATTTCTGCCACGCTTGAAAACGGCAAGCTCATCCTCCGAAAGCATAGGCATAATTACGTTTATCGCTTCTGCCTGTGCCTTTGCGCAGACCTTTGTGCTTGCAGTTTTGTGAAGCGCATTAACAGGTCTGTTGGCTTCGCACACAAGCTCGCTGCGCACAAGCAAATCAAAAACCGTATCGCCCACGAACGCAAGATTCAGCGGACTGAGCGAAGCAACGTCGGCTTTTTTATCAAGTAATGAGTTCAGAATTATCCCCCTAATCAGTTTACAAAATCAAATTCAAGGTCATAAATCGAAACGGTGTCGCCCTCGTTGATGCCTCTTTCACGAAGCGCCTCTATGATACCGCTGGAGATAAGAATTCTCTGGAAATACTGAAGAGATTCATAGTCGTCAAGGTCTGTGCGCTGAAGGATTTTGAGAAGCCACTTTGCTTCAACAAAATAAACGTTATCAATAACCTTGATTGTGAAGCCCTTGTCATCCTGCTTTTCAAACATTTCAAGCGGAATATTTTCGCTGTCATATCTCTTGATGGGCGGCAGAGTCTGAAGCTTGTTCCAGACTGCGCTGATAAGCTCGCTTGTACCCTCTGTTATGGGTGCGCACATTGTGTGGTATTCATAGCCTCTGCTCTCGAAATAATCACGGAGTCTTTCAAGCTGTTCATCGTCTGCAAGGTCGATTTTGTTTGCCGCAACAATCTGCGGACGCTTTGCAAGCTCGGGGTCAAACTTTTCAAGCTCTTTGTTGATTATTTCAAAATCCTCAATGGGGTCTCTGCCTTCGCTGCCTGCCGCATCAACAATGTGAACAAGCAGTCTGCAGCGGTCAACGTGACGCAAAAACTCGTGACCCAGACCTACGCCGTCGCCTGCGCCTTCAATAAGACCGGGGATATCCGCCATAACAAACGAGCTGCCTTCGCCCATTGAAACAACGCCCAACACGGGTGTAATTGTTGTGAAATGATAGTTTGCAATTACAGGCTTTGCCTGACTCACAACCGAAACAAGCGTTGATTTGCCAACGTTCGGGAAGCCGAGCAGACCAACGTCAGCAAGAAGCTTGAGTTCAAGGCTGACCTCCCATTCTTCGCCGGGAGTGCCTTCTTTTGCAAAACGGGGTACCTGCCTTGTGGGCGTTGCAAAATGGGGGTTGCCCCAGCCGCCTCTGCCGCCCTTTGCGGCAATAAAAGGCTCGTCGCTGCTCATATCAGCCATAACTGCGCCGCTTTCGGCTTCTTTGATTATTGTACCCCTGGGCACCTTGATTATGAGATCTTCGCCTCTGCGTCCGCTTTTTCTGCCGCCTGAACCGTTTTCGCCGTTGGGTGCAACGTATTTTCTCTTATAGCGGAAATCGGCAAGGGTGGAAAGGTTGTCGTCAACCTGAAAAACAATGTTTCCGCCTCTGCCGCCGTCGCCGCCGTCGGGTCCGCCTGCGGCAACGTATTTTTCTCTGCGGAAGCTGACGGCACCGTTGCCGCCGTTGCCTGCCTTGATTTTAATTTTCGCAATATCAACAAACATATATTGAACCTTTTCTTTCATAATTCTAAAAAGTGAACACAAATCTACATTATACATTATATCCGATAAAAAAGCCTTTTACAATATACAAAACATATAACTTTCTTTTATAAATTAAATATAATATTTACAAATATTTAACTATCTTTTTTTAAAGAAGTGTGATATAATATCAGATAATTATAAAATAGGGTAGTATCGGCAGGTGGAAAAATGGCAGTCACAATCAAATCCGTGCAGGGCGGCAGCCTTGCAGACAAAAAGAAAATATCGGCAGGCGACTGTCTGATTTCCGTTAACGGCAATGCGGTCAGAGACGTGCTTGATTACCGTTTTTATCTTAACGATAAAAAGTTGCGCCTTGTGCTTAAAAGTGCAGACGGCAAAAGCAGGGTTGTAACGATAATCAAAAATGAGTTTGAGGATATAGGTCTTGAGTTTGAAACCTATCTTATGGACAAGCAGCAGCATTGCAAAAACAAATGCATATTCTGCTTTATTGACCAATTGCCGAAAGGTCTGCGTGAAAGCCTTTATTTCAAAGATGACGATTCAAGGCTTTCGTTCCTTTTCGGTAATTATATAACGCTCACCAATATGAGCGATGAGGATATTGACCGCATAATCAGAATGCACATCAGTCCCGTCAATATTTCCGTGCACACGATGAATCCCGATTTGCGTGTCAAAATGATGCTCAACCCTCACGCAGGCGAATCTCTCCGTTACGTTGATAAGCTTGCAAAGGGCGGAATTCTTCTCAACACGCAGCTTGTGCTTTGCCCGAATATCAACGACGGCAAGGAGCTTGAATTCAGCCTGCAAAAGCTCGGCGAGCTTTATCCGCAGGTGCAGAGTATTGCGGCAGTGCCCGTCGGACTTTCCGACCACAGAGAGGGTCTTTATCCGCTTGAAGCCTATACCGCCGAAACTGCGGGAGCGGTTATAGACGTAATTGACCGCTTCAATGCGGAATTTGAAAAGAAACACGGCGAAATAATCGCTTATGCGGCAGATGAATTTTATATCAAGGCAGGCAGAAAAATTCCCGATGCGGAATATTATAAAGACTTTCCGCAGCTTGAAAACGGTGTCGGAATGTGGGCGCTGCTTGAAAGCGAATTTATACAGGCACTTGAAGAATGTGAAATAAAAGAAAAACATCGCAGAGTTACCGTTGTAACGGGTCAGGCGGCTTATCCGCTTATCAGAAGCCTTGCGGAAAAGGCAATGAACAAGATAAAAGGGCTTGACGTTAACGTTGTTGAAGCAAAAAACAAGCTTCTGGGAAAAATGATAACCGTTTCGGGTCTGCTCTGCGGCAAGGATATAGCCGATGCGCTTGAGGGGATTGAGCTTGGTGAGGAATTGCTTATTCCTCCAAACTGTCTGCGCAGTGAGGGCGATATGTTCCTTGATGATATGACGGTTACGGAGCTTTCGGAAAAGCTCGGAGTTAAGGTTACCGCAAACGGCAGCGGCGGAGACGAATTGCTGTTTGCTATGACAGGAGGTATGTGAAATGGATAACGTTGTTGCAATTGTCGGCAGACCGAACGTCGGCAAATCAACTCTTTTTAATAAGCTTGTAGGCGCAAGGCTCTCTATTGTTGACGACACGCCCGGCGTTACAAGAGACAGAATTTACGGCGACTGCGAATGGCTGGGCAGACATTTTATGCTTATTGATACGGGCGGTATTGAACCGTATTCGGATGACGTCATTCTTAAGCAGATGAGAAGGCAGGCACAGCTTGCCATTGACAGCGCAGACGTAATTGTTCTTGTAACAGACCTGCGTTCAGGTGTTGTTGCAACCGACGCAGAGGTTGCCGCAATGCTCCAGAAAAGCGGCAAGCCCGTTATTCTTTGTGTCAATAAATGCGATACCGTCGGCGAGCTGCCTGCGGATTTCTATGAATTCTATAACCTCGGTCTCGGCGACCCGATTGCCGTTTCATCCGTTCACGGTCACGGTACGGGCGACCTGCTTGACGAGGTGCTCAAATATCTTCCCGGCAAAGAGGAAGAGGAAGAGAAGGAAGACGCAATCAGGGTTGCCGTTATCGGCAAACCCAACGTCGGCAAATCTTCGCTTGTCAACGCCGTTCTCGGCGAGGACAGAATGATTGTTTCAAACATCGCAGGCACAACCCGTGATGCAACTGACTCAATCGTTGAAAACGAACATGGCAAGTTTGTGTTCATTGATACCGCAGGTCTGCGCAGAAAGAGCAAGGTCTATGACCAGATTGAAAAATACTCGGTCATCAGAGCAAAGATGGCGGTTGAAAGAGCCACCGTTTGCGTTATTATGATTGATGCACAGGAAGGCTTCACCGAGCAGGATTCCAAGGTTGCAGGCATTGCTCACGAAATGGGCAAGGGCTGCATCATTGCGGTCAACAAATGGGATGCCGTTGAAAAAGACGGCAAAACGATGGACAGCTACCGCAAAAAGCTGATGAAGGATTTTGCGTTTATGTCCTATGCACCCATCATCTTTATTTCAGCAAAAGAAAAAATCAGACTTGACCGTCTGTTTGAGCTTATCAAGTTTGTCGATACCCAGAACGCAATGCGTATTTCAACAGGCAAGCTCAACGACGTTCTTGCCGACGCAACCGCAAGGGTTCAGCCACCTACAGACAAGGGCAAGCGTCTGAAGATTTACTATATGACTCAGGCTTCAACAAGACCGCCTACATTCGTCTGCTTTGTCAATAACGCCGAGCTTTTCCATTACAGCTATCAGCGTTATCTTGACAATCAGATAAGAGAAATCTTCGGTCTTGAAGGCACACCGACCAAAATGATAATCCGTGAAAGAGAGTCGGGCAAAAAATGATAGTTTTAGGCATTGACCCCGGCTATGCGATAGTCGGCTGCGGCGTTGTTGAATATCAGAGCAACCATTTCAGGGTGCTCACCTACGGCGCAATCACAACCGAAGCGCATACGCCTTTCAACGAAAGAATCGAAAAAATCTTTGATGAAGCCAACGAGCTGATTCAGAGATTCAGACCCGACGCAATGGCGATTGAAAAGCTGTTTTTCAACACAAACCAGAAAACCGCAATCGACGTTGCGCAGGCAAGGGGAGCGCTTGTGCTTGCCGCACAGAAGAATAAAGTTCCCATTTTTGAATATACTCCCTTGCAGGTCAAGCAGAGCGTTGTCGGCTACGGCAGAGCAGAGAAAAAACAGGTGCAGGAAATGACCCGTGTTATGCTCAATCTCGAAAAAATTCCCAAGCCTGATGATGCCGCCGATGCTCTTGCAATGGCAATCTGCCACTGCCACTCGGCAGGCTCGCTGATAGGTCGGCTCGGCAGAAGATAATTGTGACTGATAAAATAATATTGTAGGGGACGGTGACCTCAACGTCCCGATGCACCGCAGGTGCATAACAATTCAGACCTATGGTCTGACGGGTTGTCGAGGTCGCCAACCCCTACAAAAAACACTAATTCCAAGGAGTGCATCTTATGTTTTACAGCATAACAGGTACGGTGGTTTTTGCCGACGAAAACAGCGTTGCGCTTGACTGCAACGGTGTTGCTTTCAGACTTTTTACAACTCTCAATACTCTCAGAAAATGCGCTCCCGTCGGAGAAAAGCAGACTCTTTTCACTTATCTCAACGTGCGTGAGGATGCTCTTGACCTTTTCGGCTTTGCGGAAAAGAGCGAGCTTGACTGTTTCAAAATGCTCATCGGCGTTTCGGGCGTAGGTCCCAAAGCAGGTCTTGCAGTGCTTTCGCAGCTCACGCCCGACAGACTTGCGGTTTGCGTTGCAGGCGGCGACGTAAAGTCAATCACCGCCGCACAGGGCGTAGGTGCAAAAATTGCGCAGAGAATTGTTCTTGAACTCAAAGGCAAGCTTGATTCGTTTGCAGGCTCGTCTGCGGCTCTCGGCGATATCGCCGCCGCTCAGAAAGCAACGGTCAGCTATGCGGGTGAGGATGCGGTCAACGCACTTGTGATGCTCGGCTACAGCCGCTCCGAAGCAAGCATCGCCGTCGGAAAGCTTGACGGCAACCTTTCAACGGAAGATATGATTAAGCAGGCTCTCAAGCAGCTTGCAAAGAATTTATAATAAGGAGGAATAACCGTGGATTTTGATTTTGAAAACAGAATTGTTGCTTCCGAGTTTTCGTCCTCCGAGGATAACGACATTGAGCTTTCTTTAAGACCGAAGGAGCTGAGCGAATATATCGGTCAGGAAAAGGTAAAAGAAAACCTTTCGGTTTATATTGAAGCCGCTCGCCGCAGAGGCGATACGCTTGACCACGTTTTGCTCTACGGCCCTCCCGGTCTCGGCAAAACAACGCTCGCAGGCATTATCGCAAATGAAATGGGCGTTAATTTCAGAGTAACCAGCGGTCCTGCCATTGAAAAACCCGGTGACCTTGCCGCTCTGCTCACAAACCTCAACGAGGGCGACGTACTTTTTATTGACGAAATTCACCGTCTTTCAAGAGCGGTTGAAGAAGTGCTTTACCCTGCAATGGAGGATAACGTGCTCGATATCATCATCGGCAAAGGTCCTTCCGCAAGGTCAATCCGTCTGGATTTGCATAAGTTTACGCTTGTCGGCGCAACAACAAGAGCAGGTCAGCTCAGCGCACCGCTTCGTGACCGCTTCGGCGTAATTCTTCGCCTTGAGCTTTATACACCCGAGCAGCTTTCGGAGATTGTCAACAGAAGTGCAGGAATTCTCGGCATTGATATCGACCCCAAGGGTGCGCTTGAAATTGCTTCACGCTCAAGGGGCACGCCCAGAATTGCAAACCGACTCCTCAAACGTGCAAGAGACTTTGCGCAGGTTATGTGCGAAGGCAAAATAACAAAAGAAGCTTCGGCGCTTGCGCTTGACAGAATGGAGATTGACGAGCTGGGTCTTGATTCGATTGACAGACTTATTCTCAGAACAATGATTAAGAATTATAACGGCGGACCCGTCGGTCTTGAAACGATTGCAGCCGCAATCGGCGAAGAAGCCGTTACCATAGAAGACGTTTATGAGCCTTATCTTATGCAGGTCGGCTTTCTGAGCCGTACCCCCAGAGGCAGACAGGTAACGCCTGCAGGCTATGCGCATCTCGGAATTCCGATGCCCGGTCAGCAGAGAATGGACGTTTAAAACTGTTTTTTATGAAAGGAGCGGACGTATGAGAGCCGCAGAAAACTGGAAGGATTACGAGCTTATTGATTGCTCTGACGGCGAAAGGCTTGAACGTTGGGGAGATATTATCCTTGTGCGTCCCGACCCTCAGGTAATCTGGAAAACTCCAAAGGAAAATCCGCTTTGGTATACACCCCACGCCATCTATAACCGCTCAAACACGGGCGGCGGAAGCTGGCAGGTGTGCAAAAAGATGCCCGACGTGTGGCAGATCGGATTTGAGGAGCTTAAATTCAATATCAAGACCATGGGTTTCAAGCACACGGGTCTTTTCCCCGAGCAGGCGGTTAACTGGCAGATGACTGCCGATATAATCAAAAATGCCGACAGACCCGTCAGAGTTCTTAACCTGTTTGCATACACAGGCGGCGCAACCGTTGCCGCTCTCAACGCAGGCGCAAGCGTAACTCACGTTGACGCTTCAAAGGGTATGACGCTCTGGGCAAAGGAGAATGCGGCGGCAAGCAAGGTTGCCGATGCTCCCGTGCGCTGGCTTGTTGACGATTGCATCAAGTTTGTTCAGCGTGAAATCAGACGCGGCAACAAATACGATATCATCATTATGGATCCGCCTTCATACGGCAGAGGTCCCGGCGGTGAGGTCTGGAAGCTTGAAAACGAGGTTTACGGCTTCGTTGAAATGTGTATGCAAGTGCTTTCCGACGATGCGCTGATGGTGCTTATCAACTCTTACACAACGGGTCTTTCACCCAGCGTTATGGAATATATTCTCGGCGAAACCGTTCAGCGAAAGCTCGGCGGCAGAGTTTCAAGCGATGAAATCGGCATTCCCGTTTCGTCAAAACCCGGCAGAGTTCTTCCCTGCGGCGCAAGCGCAATCTGGAAAGGAAACGGTGTTGAATGAAAAGCATAAAACCCGGCAGAGGACCGTCAATGATGAGCGGTATCATCGGAATTGCCGTTGCGCTTTTCGGAGTTTTCTGGACCGTCATGGCAATTGCGGGCGGTGCGTGGTTTATGGCTCCGTTCGGATTGATTTTTACGGGCATTGCGGTTGTGAGAACGATTTATGATTTCAAAAACGCCACGGGCAAAAACCGTTATTCCGAATATGACATAACAGACGGCGAAGAAGAAACAGACCCTCTGAATGAGAGGTTCGGAGAGAAGAGAGATTATAATCCCGCTTCGCAAATCAAAAGCAAATACTGTCCCTATTGCGGGCAGAGAGTTGAAACGGAATATGAATTCTGTAATGTATGCGGCAAGAAACTTCCGTAAATCAAACAATATTCAATTTGGAGTATGTTGATTAAATGAACGAAAAATTAATTGAATTTGAAAACGTGACAATGTTTTATAATGACCCCGAAGAAGCGGAAGCGGATAAAAATATCGCTCCTGCTCTTATCGGCGTTGATTTCACCGTCAACAAGGGTGAATTTGTTGCCGTTCTCGGTCATAACGGCTCGGGCAAAAGCACGCTTGCAAAGCTCTGCAACGCTATCTATGAGCCGAGCTCGGGTACGGTGAAGGTCAAGGGCATTGTTGCGGATAATGATGATAAAGCCGATGAAGTCAGGCGTATTGTGGGTATGGTTTTCCAGAATCCCGATAACCAGATTGTTGCAACCATTGTTGAAGATGACGTTGCCTTCGGTCCCGAAAATCTCGGCATTGAGCCGAAAGAAATCCGCCGCAGAGTTGACGATGCTCTTAAGGCGGTCAATATGTATGACCATCGCCACCGTGAGCCGCATAAGCTTTCGGGCGGTCAGAAACAGAGAGTTGCCATTGCAGGCGTGCTTGCAATGCAGACTGAGTGCATCGTGCTTGATGAACCCACCGCTATGCTCGACCCGATGGGCAGGGAAGAGGTTATGCAGACCGTTCACAGAATGAACAAAGAAATGGGCATAACCGTTGTGCTCATCACCCATTTTATGGACGAAGCTGTCAAGGCGGACAGAGTTGTTGTTATGGACAGCGGCAGAATTGTTATGCAGGGCAAGCCGAGAGAGGTTTTTTCACAGGTTGAAAAGCTGCGTTCTCACGGTCTTGACGTGCCGCAGTCAACCGAACTTTGCAATATGCTCGGAATAAAAAACAGTGTTCTTGACGTTGATGAATGCGTTGAAGAAATAACCAAAATGCTCGGAGGTGCCCGATGAATTACGCAATTGAAACAGTCGGGCTGACTCACTATTATTCAAAGGGCACACCGCATCAGGTTGCTGCAATAAGTGACGTTAACCTCAGAATAGAAAAAGGCGAGCTTGTGGGTATTATCGGTCACACAGGCTCGGGAAAAAGCACTTTGATTTCGCATTTCAACGGACTTTTGAAGCCTGACAGCGGCAAGGTGCTTGTCAACGGCGTCGATATCCATAAGGATAAAGAAACGCTGCGCAACACAAGATTCAAAGTCGGTCTCTGCTTTCAGTATCCCGAATATCAGCTTTTTGAAGAGACCGTTTATAAAGATATTGCTTTCGGACCTAAAAATATGAAGCTTTCCGAAGCCGAAATCAAAGAGAGAGTATTTAAAGCGGCTGCTTTTGTCGGCGTAAAAAAAGAACATCTCACCCAGTCGCCGTTTGACCTTTCGGGCGGCGAAAAAAGAAGGGTCGCCATTGCGGGCGTTATGTCGATGGAACCCGAAATCCTTATTTTCGATGAGCCTGCCGCAGGTCTTGACCCCAGAGGCAGAAAAGACCTCATCGAGCTTATAAAAGATTACAGAAAACAGACGGGCTCAACCGTTATCGTTGTTTCGCACAGCATGGAGGATATTGCCTGTATGGCGGACAGGGTTGTTGTTGTCAACAATTCAACAGTTGCGATGCAGGGCAGCGTTGACGAGGTTTATTCAAGAGGCGAAGAGCTTCGTTCAATGGGTCTGAACGTGCCCGAAATAACCGAGATTTTTGCAAAACTGCGTGCAAAGGGCATTGACGTGCCTGCCAACGTTTATACCGTTGAGCAGGGTGCAGGGATTCTTCGCAGGCTTGCTTCGGGGAGGTGCTCCGAATGATAAGGGATATCACCATCGGTCAGTATTACCCCGGCAAATCGCTTCTTCATAAAATCGACCCCAGAATGAAGCTGATTTTAACTTTTGCAATCATTATCGTTATTTTCCTTTGCAAAAACTTTTTCTCGCTCGGCATAATCGCCGTGACGGCGGTTGCTGCGGCTCTGCTTTCAAGAGTGCCGCTCAAAATGATATTAAAGAGCTTAAAGCCGATTGTTATTATTCTGCTTTTCACCGCCGTACTCAATATTTTTTATACACAGGGCGGTGCCACCTGGTTTGAGTGGAAATATATAAAAATTACCGAAAAAGGCGTTTTCACCGCTTTGTTCACAATGGTAAGAATCGTTTCGCTTGTAATCATAAGCTCGTTGCTGACCTATACAACAACACCAACGATGCTTACCGATGCAATCGAAAGGGTACTTTCGCCCCTTAAGATTTTCAAAATCAAGGTTCATACCCTTGCAATGATGATGACGCTTGCACTGCGTTTTATTCCCACTCTGATTGAAGAGATTGACAGAATAATGAACGCGCAAAAAGCAAGGGGTGCAGACCTTGAAACGGGCGGAATTGTTCAGCGTGCAAAGGCGCTTGTTCCCATTTTTATTCCGCTGATGGTTTCATCGTTCAGAAGAGCGTATGAGCTTGCTTTTGCGATGACCTGCCGCTGCTATACGGGCGGCGAGGGCAGAACAAGAATGAAGCAGATGAAGCTTTCAGGCGTTGATTTCTTTGCGCTTTTTGCCTGTGTTTTAATAACTGCAGGCATAGTTGTTCTCAATCATTTCTTTGAAGCTGTTATTTAAGAAGGTTGATTTATGCGAAATTTGCTTTTGACAATTTCATTTGACGGCACGGCTTACCACGGCTGGCAGGTGCAGGAGAATGCCGTAACAATTCAGCAGACTCTGCAGGATGCGTTTGAAAGAATTTGCTCAAGCAGGGATAACGTTGTGGGCTGTTCACGCACAGACGCAGGAGTTCACGCCAATATGTACTGCTGCAACATCAGAACGGAAAATCCCATTGCCTGCGAAAAGCTTGTGGGCGCGCTCAATGCGCTTATGCCCCGTGACATTGCGGCGCTTGATTGCAAAGAGGTTGATTTTGACTTTCACGCAAGGTATGACTGCAAGTCAAAGGAATATATTTATAAAATCTGGAATTCTCCAAACAAAAACCCGTTTCTTTATGACTATTCTCTTCATTATAAGCACAGGCTTGACGAAGAATTTTTGTCAAAGCAGGCGGCAGATTTTGTCGGCACATACGATTTTGCGTCGTTCTGCGCTGCAGGCAGCAGCGTTGAGGATACCGTTCGCACAGTGATGAACGCTTCTGTTGAGCGTGACGGAGATATGGTGATTTTCAAGGTCGAGGCAGACGGCTTCCTTTATAATATGGTTCGCATAATGACGGGAACGCTTATTGATATTTCAAGAGGCAAAATTCCTGCTGATTCAATCAAGCAGATTATTGCGGCAAAGAACCGTTTTGCGGCAGGCTACACCGCCCCTGCAAGAGGTCTTTACCTTAATAAAATACATTATTGAGTTGCAGAGAGGGTTGATATATGAACGAAGAAAAAATCATTGATATTAACAAAGGCAGAAAAAAACTTAACTATAAAAAAATACTCTCTGTGCTGAAAATTCCGGTTATAATTCTTGCTGTTGTTGCCGCTTTATTTTTAAGCGCAAGGCTTATCGGCAATGTTGCAATGTCAAACGTAACGGACACATTCAGACAGATTAAAACTGTTTTTACAAAAGGCAAAGGCTTTCCTTATTCACTTGAAGACGTTGAAGTTGAAAAAGTTGAAGCCATAGGCAACAGAATTCTTGTTCTGACAGAAGATAACAGCCTTGTACTTGACAGAAAAGCAGGCGAGCTTTACAAAACGCAGCTTTTTGCCGAGGATACCAAGGTGATAACTCATAACGGCAGAGCCTTGCTTTACAGCAACAATTCGTCAAAGGTCGTTATGCAAAGCAAAACAGAGGAACTCGGCTCGGTTGAAGCGGACGGTTCGGTTGTAACGGCGGCTCTTTCAAAAAACGGCTGGTTTGCAACCTCACATTCGGATAAAGAAAATCTCAGCGTTCTTACGGTTTATAACAACCGATTTGAAAAAGAGTTTGTCTGGAACTGCTCAAACGAGCGGATAACCGCAATTGCTCTTATGCCGAACGGCAAGGGCGTTGCAGTGAGCGCAGTCGGCGTTGAAAATGCGGAGGCTTATTCAAGAATACTGGTTTTCAACACAAAAGAATCTGAACCCGTTTATGATTCAAAGCTCAGCGGTACGCTTGTGTTCAAAATGTTCTATCCGTCAAAAGATGCCGTTGTTGCCGTCGGTGACAACAAAACGCTTGTGCTTGCGGCAGACGGAAAAACAAAAACTGAACTGACTTATACGGAATCGGGTCTGCTGTTTGCTCAAACTGACGAAAAAGGCAACGTTGCCGTTTGCTTCAGCAATTTCGGCGGTTTTGAATCGCAGATACACGCCTTTAAAAAAGACGGTTCTGAGCTTTGCTCGCTTACCGTTGACGGCAAGCCCGATGCAATTGATATCGGCTCAAACAGGGTTGCTTATGCAAACAATAACGAGTTGGTTGTTTGCAATTTCAAGGGCGAAGAAAAAGAACGCTTCAGCACAGGTGAAGACGTAACAAAGGTTATGATTTGTTCCGGTGATTTCTTCACGGTTGAAGGCAAAAGGATATGCAAGTATAAATAATTGACGGGAGGACTGAATATGGATTTTTTACCGTTGGTTGTTGACGGAATAGTTATTCTTATTTTTGTTGCCTGTATTTTTGACGGCTACAGGCGGGGCTTTGTTAAGATGCTGCTTTCAATTGCTGCGGTTATGCTCAGCGTAGTTATAGCAGGTGCCGCGTCTGCTCCGATTGCTCAATGGGTAAACGAGGAATATGTAAGCGATATAACGTCAGAATATATTGACAGTTACGTTGACGGTACGCTGCAAAGCTCAGGCATATCAAAAGATGAAATTTCCGGCGATATGTTTGAGGGGGCGGAGGATGAAATTGCCGAAGCCATACCCGAAGAAATCGCGCAGCTTCTGGAGCAGTACGGTATATCCGTTGAAGAACTTCTGGATAATATTTCTGCCGAGGATACTGTTGATGAGGTCAGCGACAAAATAAAAGAGAACATCGGACAGGAAATTGTTCTGCCTGTTCTTGAAATAATCGCTTTTCTTATCGTTTACATAATTTGTTCCGTCGTTTTTTCAATTATCATCAATGTTATCAGCTCAATGTTCAGGCTCCCCGTTATCAAGGGAATCAACAAATCGCTCGGTGCGGCGCTCGGAACGCTCAAAGGCATTGCGGTTATCGGCGTTGTTTGCGTTTTTGCGGTGCTTGCGGCAAGCTTTTTCACAGGAAACGAGGTTGCTGACGCCGTTTCCGAAGCAATCCTGACCAACACGGTTAACGAGGTTGCACTTGAACTTATTTACTGATTCTGACGTGCTAATAAAGGAGGATATTTAATATGAAGTCAAATATCAAAGAACTGTTTGCAGGTTGCCTTACAATCCCCAATCTGCTTTCTGTTATCCGAATTGCTCTTATTCCCGTTTTCGGTGTTCTCTATTACAACGGAAACATTCTTTGGGCAGTAATTATTCTTTTCCTTTCAGGTCTTACCGATTTCTTTGACG
>JAGBAK010000097.1 GCA_017938985.1 Clostridia bacterium | reverse complement strand
TGCTGTGTTTGCTTGGAACAATGCGGTTATTACGGCAGTTAAGCCCTGCACAGCAGTTCAGCTGCTCTGTCAGGACAAGCTTAACGAGGGTGCTGACCGCAAGGCTCTTGAAGAAGAGTATGCAGCAAACTCGGGCTCGCCCTTCAATGCAGCAGCACTTGGTTGCATAGATAATATAATTGAGCCCAAGGATACCGCAGTATGTGTGTATAAGGCTCTTGATGCTCTTGCAGGCAAGCGTGTATCAACACTTGATAAAAAACATTCAAATATGCCGTTTTAATGGAGGATAAACACAATGAAACAGTTAAAGGTTACAGTTAACGGAAAAGTATATGACGTAAGCGTAGAAGAGCTTGGCGGCGCTATGCCCGCAGTTGCAGCACCCGTTGCAGCTCCCGCAGCTGCACCTGCTCCTGCTGCCGCACCCGCTGCCCCTGCAGCACCTGCTGCTCCCGCAGCTGCTGGCAGTGAAGCAATTGTAAGCCCCATGCCCGGTGTTATTCTCCGAATTCCTGTTGAAGCCGGTCAGCAGGTTGCAAAGAACGATGTTCTTATCGTTCTTGAGGCAATGAAGATGGAAAACGAAATTTTTGCACCCCGTGACGGTGTTGTTGCTTCAATCAACGTTTCAAACGGCGAGTCTGTTGAAGCAGGCAAAACACTTGTAACGTTAGCATAAGGCGGAGGGAAAAACAGTGGCTGTTGGTATTACCGAAACCCTTTTAAGAGATGCGCATCAATCCTTGATTGCAACCCGTATGACAACCGAGGAAATGCTGCCTATTTTACCCCTGCTTGATGAGGTGGGTTACCGCTCGCTCGAATGCTGGGGCGGCGCAACCTTTGATGCCTGCCTTCGCTTTTTAGACGAAGACCCATGGGAGAGACTGCGCACAATCCGCCGTCTTTGCCCTAAAACCGACCTGCAGATGCTTTTCAGAGGTCAGAATATGCTCGGCTACCGTCACTATGCTGACGACGTAGTTGAATACTTTATCAAAAAAGCCGCAGACAACGGAATGAATATTATCCGTATGTTTGATGCGCTTAACGATATCAGAAACCTTGAAACCTGTATTAAGGCAGGTAACGAATGTGGTATTCACGTTCAGGGTGCAATATCCTACACAACGGGTGACGTATTCACAATTGAATACTATTGTGATTATGCAAAGCAGCTTGAAAATGCAGGCGCAACCTCAATTTGTATTAAGGATATGGCGGGTCTTTTGACACCCTACTATACCTATGAGTTAGTAAAGGCAATTAAAAATACCGTTAAGATTCCCGTTCAGGTGCACGCACACAATACCTCGGGTCTTGGCGCAATGGTGCTGCTTAAGGCTATTGAGGCTGGTGCAGATACGGTTGATACCGCATTGTCACCTATGGCTCTTGGTACCTCACACGCCGCAACAGAGGCTGTGGTTGCAGCGCTGCAGGGCACCGAGTGGGATACAGGCCTTAATTTAGAGGCTTTGGATGAAATTGCAAAATACGTAAGTACCTTGCGTAAAAAATATTTT
>JAGBAK010000096.1 GCA_017938985.1 Clostridia bacterium | reverse complement strand
GCTTTAATCGCTCAGTCAGTTTCTACTGACTTTATCATTCTCGTTCTTCACAAGAATTACTGTTGTACTTGAAAGTACTTCTCAAATTAATCTTCAAGGGTTTTTCTTCTTCTCGTTGTTTAATTTTCAAGGTGCGGTGCAGCCCCGTCGTTTGGGGTGCTCAAATAATATATCACAACAATTTCGATTTGTCAACACTTTTTTTAAAATTTTTTCAACTTTTTTATTGTTCTTTTTCGTAATTATTTTGCAGCATTTTAATTGCAGTTAGATTTGCAGGCATCTTTATATTTATACATTTTAGCTTCGGCAGGCATCATCAGCTGCTGCTGTTAATTCATAATCAGAACCAGCTTTTTACCGTTTCATATGCTTCAACAATTTTAAATCGCATTTCATATTTGGGACTGCTTTTTATCAGTTTGGCTCCGTCGGTGCCGAGTACGGCATCAATATCGGCAGACGGACTTGCGGCAGGCAGACAAAGCGGCGGAAACATCACACACCACCAGTTATGTCCTTCCCCTTTGCCGAGGATTACTTTGAGCGAAAGATATTCACCGGCAGGCAAGGTATAGGTGTCATAAGTTCTGGTTGTGTAGTATTCACGTTCAAGATTTATGCTGACGCCGTAATCAAATCCGTTTTCGCGGAGCACGTTTTCAGCAACTCTTATCAGCTCTTCCTTTTCACATTCAAGTGCGCCGCTTGCATCTTCAACATCGACGGTACCCGAAAATATTTCGGCTCCGCTTTCAAGAAGCGCATCTCGTACAAGAAGCTTGACGTTCTGGTCCGCTTCACAATCGGAATCCGCAAGGATATGCAGACGCACAACGTTGTTTCTTACCTTTTTGCAGTCGGCACCAAATCCGACAACGGAAAATATAATCGTCGCAACAAGACCGATTGCGAGCGAGATTTCAATTTTATGGTGCTTTTTCATAAAAAAACCGTCCTTTGTTTTGTTTGACTACATTATTGGACGGTTTTGATATTATTATTCAGTTTTATTTATTTCAAGTCCGCCGATTTCATCTCTTGACTTGAACACATAGCCGTTCTGGCTGAGAATATCAATATGTTTGAGAGCCTCTCCTGTTCCGAGAGCAACGCATTCGACAGCTCTTTCCGCAACAAAGGCTCTGATGCCTGTTTTGCGGTAAATCATTTCGTCAATACCTTCAAGCAGAGCTCCGCCGCCTGTAAGATAAATGCCCGAACTCATTATATCCGCCGCAAGCTCAGGCGGAGTGATTTCAAGGACGGAACGGACAGCCTCGCTGATTTGCTCAAGATGAGGACGCATTGCAAGATAAGCTTCGGTTGAAGTTACCTCAACGCTGACAGGCATACCGGTTATAAAATGTTTACCTTTAACGGTAAGACCGAGTTCAACCTCACGCAGATAGGAACAGCCTATGCTTTTCTTTATATGTTCGGCTGTCTTTTCGCCGATTATTACGTCCCTTTCACGTCGGATCTGCCGCTGAATTGCCTCATCAAGAGCGTTACCCGCAACCTTGATTGAACTTGAAACGGAGATGCAACCCATAGTAATGACAGCAATATCCGTTGTGCCGCCGCCGATATCAACAACCATCGCTCCCTTGGGACGGTCGCTTTTAAGGCCTGCACCGAGAGCTGCCGCAAGAGGCTCTTCAATAAGACACGCTTTTGCCGCACCTGCAGAGGTTATAAGGTCGAGGATTGTTCTTTTTTCGAGACTCGTTACCATTGAGGGTACACACGCAACAACGTTGGGTTTGAACACCATTGTTTTGCAGATTTTTGAAAGAAACGTGCGAAGAATGTGTTTTGTGGCGGTAAAATCCGAAACGATGCCGTTAATCATCGGCTTGACGACTCTTATTGAATCGGGCGCTTTTTCGTGCATATCCTGCGCACGCTTGCCGACAGCAAGAAGCTTGCCCGAATCAACCTCGTAAGCCGCTGCACAGGGTTCACAAAGCACAATACCCTTACCTTCAACATATATTTTTATTGACGTTGTGCCGAGGTCTATGCCGATATTTGTTCCTATCATCGTTTCACCGCCTTTCGCTATATAATATGTATATTATCCTTATTTTTAGTTTGCCTTGTCAGCGCAACGCTGATGCACCGCACCTCTTTTGCGCCGCTTAGCCACAGCATTTTTGCGCATTCGTTAAACGTTTCGCCCGATGTTGAAATATCATCGCAGAGCAAAACGGTTTTGCCGTTGATTATTTCACGGTCAGGCACATCGAAAACGCCTGTCAGATTACCTTTGCGCAAAACAAGACTGATACCGTGCTGTTTGCGTGTTTCATAGAGCTTTATCAATGCATTGCTTTCATATCTGACACCGAGTTTTTCTTCAAGTCCGCGGCAAAGAATATCAATCTGATTATACCCTCTCTGACGTATGCTTTTCTTTGTCATCGGAACGGCAACTATACAGTCAAACGTTACGTCAGCATACCTTTCGCTGACGGTTTTTGCCATTTCTTCACAAAAAGCTTCAGCATTCTGCTGACCTTTTCTGAACTTGAAACGGTGCAGACCGTTACGGACAACACCCTCATAATAAAACGGCGCTGCTTGCGAAGCAAAATATTTTTCTCCCCTGCAGGAGCAGAGTTTTATTCCCCTGCCGCATTTGAGGCAGACTTTGCCGTCAATTCGTGACAGCGCTTTTTGGCAAGAATCGCAAGCAAGACGGTCTGCGGAAATCACTTTGCCGCAATATGCGCACCGCTGAGGAAAAAGAGATTTGAGGAATGCTCTGATATAATCATTCATCAATCGGAATCCCCCAGCATTATGAAGTTTTTAAGCGCCGAATAACGTTTTGATTTGCTGTTGTTTGCCGCCATACGCTCAACGGTTTGCGCCGAGCCAACCAGAACAATCAGCTTTTTGGCTCTTGTTACGGCTGTATAAAGCAGATTCCTGTAAGCAAGCTGTTCAACAACGCCCGTAACAGGCATAACAACCGCATCGAATTCGTTGCCCTGACTTTTATGAACGGTTATGGCGTAAGCGTGTTCAAGCTCGGTGTGACTTTCAAACGGATAATCCGCGACCCTGTCATCAAACCGGATTTTGAGAGTGTGGGCGGCTTCGTCGATTTTTTCAAGCACACCGATGTCGCCGTTGAATATGCCCATGCCCTCTTTTTCGTCGGATTTCCACGTGATATTATAGTTGTTTTTGGTTTGCATCAGCTTATCGCCCTCACGGAAGATACGCTGACCGAAAAGATGCTCTTTTTTATGCTTTGCGGCGGGATTGAGGCATTTCTGGAGAACCTTGTTGAGGTTAACGGTGCCTGCCTCGCCTTTTCTTGACGGACATAAAACCTGAATATCCTCTGTCGGCGAATAACCGTATGCGTTCGGAAGTCTTGTTGAACAAAGCTGCGCAACGGTTGCCGCTGCGGCATAAGGCTGCGACCTTTCCATAAAGAAAAAGTCTTTATCCGTTCTGTAGATATCGGGCATTTCGCCCCTGACTATTTTATGAGCGTTGGTAACAATCAAGCTTTCCATTGCCTGACGAAAAACCTCGTTGAGTTCAACAACAGGCAAGGCTTTTGAGTTAATCAAATCGTGCAGCACGTTGCCTGCGCCGACAGGCGGAAGCTGGTCGGAATCGCCGACCATAATCAGCCTGCAGCCAATCGGCAGAGCCTCAAGCAGACTTGAAAAGACGGTTATGTCAACCATGGAAAGCTCATCAACAATAACTGCATTGGCGCTGATGGGGTTGCGGCGGTTGCGTGAGAAAACAGGTCTGTCGTTTCTGTCCCACTCAACTTCGAGAAGCCTGTGTATTGTCTGCGCTTCTCTGCCTGTAAGCTCGCTCATTCTTTTTGCCGCCCTGCCTGTCGGAGCGGCAAGAGCGACCTCAAGACCCTGCCATTCAAAGACTTTCAGTATTCCTCGCAGCGTTGTTGTTTTGCCTGTGCCGGGTCCGCCTGTAAGAATAAGCATTCCTTTTTCAACGGCGGTTTTTATTGCAAGGCGCTGTTTATCGTTATAGCAGATGCCGCTTATCAGCTCTGCTTTGTTGATTTCGCTTTCAATGTCCGAAAGATTTTTGGGCGTAAAATGCTTCATAAAAAGAATACTGTCCGCCGCCTTTTTTTCGGCATTAAAAATATCGGGCATAAAAATAAAATCCCTTGAATTGAGCATATATGACGAAAGCTGCTTTTGCTCAATGAGTTTATCCGTCTGTATATCCGCTGTATCATCGGAGCAGCCGAGAAGCATTGCAGCCGTCGGAACAAGCTTTTCTCTCGGCAGACAGGTGTGTCCGTTATGAAGATTATGCCGCACAACGTAAAGAACGCCTGCGGCAATTCTGTATTCATCGTCGGGTCTGACGGGCAGCTTATCTGCAATCTCACACGCACGTTCAAAGGTGATACCTATGCCGTCGGAGCAAAGAGCGTAAGGATTTTTTTCAACCGTCTCAACGGTTCTTGCTCCGTAGGTTTTGAAAATGCGCAGGCATTCGGCTGTTGACAGACCGTATTTTTCGAGCGCAATCAAAGCTTCTCTTTCTTGCGCACGGTTAATGAATTCCTTTGAAATTTCCCTTGCCTTTTCGGCTGAAATGCCTTTGATTTTGGCAAGTCTTTCGGGATATTTTTCAATAACGTAAAAGCTTTCATCGCCAAAAGCTTCAATGATTTTTGCGGCTGTTTTTTCTTTGACGCCCTTGATTATTCCCGAAGCAAGGTAGGACAGCATTTCGGCTGCGGTTTCGGGCATTTCACGGCGGCAGTTTTCAATTCTGAACTGCTTTCCGAAGGTGGGATGAACTGTCCACGTGCCCGTAAGGGTTACTCTTTCGCCGCAATAGAGCGAGCCTGCGTTGCCCGTTGCAGTATAAAGTTCACCGTTACTCGAAAAATCGAGCACGGTGTAGCCGTTTTCGGTATTCTGAAATGTTATATACTCAACAACGCCGGTTATAGTTACAAGTTCATCCATAATCAAGCACACATAATTAAAATTGAGCAGACGCCGAGAAGGCTTGTAAGCCGAGTTCTGTCATTTAAGGCAATCATCTGTCTACGCCATACATTGCTGCATGGCTTAAGCCACCCTTCGGAGTATCGCCGAGCAAGCGCCGAAGCTCAAAGAGCTTCTCCTCCGGTCGGTGTTGCTTCGGATAGGGTTTGCAGGGCAGCACGGTTCCCCGTGCCCCGGTGAGCTCTTACCTCGCCTTTCCACCCTTACCTACATAGAGCGTCGGGAATAATCCGAACTGTTTTTTATCGGATGATTTCCGTCTTCTCTTCGTTAAAATACTCGCAAAGCCGTTAAGGATTTGCTCCGTTTTGTGCCTTTATAAGCCAAAAATCCTCACGATAAAAAATCTTCGACCTGAAAGCAAAAGATTTTTGAGCGTTCTTGACTTTTAAAAGAGCTGTATGACCTATACCATCCATTTTGAAACACAATTTGTTTTCAGGCATAGTCCGAATTGCTCCCGACACTCTACGCAGGCGGTATATCTCTGTTGCACTTTCCCTAAGGTCACCCTCGGCGGCCGTTAGCCGTTATCCTGCTCTGTGAAGCTCGGACTTTCCTCACGCAGTTAATAAACTGCCCGCGACTGCCCCACCTTCTCAGCGTCCGTACTCCATAGTATTTTAAAACACCTTTAGCAAAATGTCAAATGATTTAATTGATAAATAAAAATATTTACAATTTAACTCTTGTATATGACGACAAACTGCGATAAAATGTGACTGATATCATTTAACAGAGGGTAAAAGATGAGTGATAACAGATTCAACAGAAATAACAACGAACTGCCGAGCAATTTTTATTCGAACGAAACAATCGGAACCGAGCATTATCGCCGTTATACGGACGGGCAGGCAGAGCAGCAAAGCCGAAGAGGTATAAAGCGATCGAACCTTCCGCTATTTTCGGATACCGAAGAAATACCCACGTTCAACCTTGCCGAGGATTACGGCGACGATGACAGCTATGACAACGGATACGGCTACGGTGACGTTTATGTGAATCATAAATATCAGCAACAGTTTCAGCAGCCTCAGGCTCCGCAGTATCAGCAGCAATACGAGCAATATCCCCAATACGAGCAGTATCCTCAGTATGAACCGCCTGAAAAGCCGAAAAAGAAAAAGAAGAAAAAGCACCGCATTTTTAAGGCTTTGATACTGACACCGATTGTCACTCTGCTGACGGTGGTTATTGTTGCAGTCGGGCTTGTATATGCGGTTATGTCAAAGGTTGACTATCAGCAGGTTGACCTTGAAAAAAACCAATACATTGACCAAAGCGGTCTTAACGGCAGCAGCAGCGTTACCAACATATTGTTTGTGGGCATTGACGATGATGAAGGCGGCAATTCACGCTCCGATTCAATGATGCTCATTTCCATTGATAAAAAGCATAAAAAGATTAAGCTCACATCTTTTTTGCGTGACAGTTGGGTTGACCTGCCGATGAAAGGCAAAAAAGCAAAGCTTAACGCCGCCTACGCCGCAAACGGCATACAGGGTGCTGTTGACACAATCGAATATAACTTTTTAATAGATATTGACCATTATGTTATGGTTGACTTTGAGATGTTCACCAAAATCATTGATGCCGTCGGCGGCGTTGAGGTTGAGGTGACCGAAAAAGAAGCAAAATTCATAAGAAACACAACCCGATACAAGAATATGCAAAGCGGCGAAAACGTAAGGCTCAGCGGCGCAGAAGCGCTTGTTTATTGCCGCATAAGAAAGCTTGACACCGACTATATGCGCACCTACCGCCAGAGAAAGGTTATCTCTGCGCTGATGGAGCAGGCAAAGCAAGCGGATATCAAGATGCTGATTGACGCTATGTTTGAGGTTTTTCCGCTGATACAGACCGATCTTAACAAGAGAGAGCTTATCTCTGTCGGTCTCAAGGGCGGATACGGACTTCTGAAATATGAGGTTGAACAGACGAGAGTGCCGATTCAGGAGCATATGACCGAGGACACAATCAACGGTCAGTGGGTTGAAGTGCTTGATATCGAAAAGGTCAGAGAATACCTTTACGATTTCATTTATACGGACAAAATCAAATTTGAAGACGAAGAAAAGAAAGAAGATTAATCACAGATGAACGTTACTTTCAGAAACTTTGTGAAAGAGGACAGAGAGACCTTTTTCAGTATGGTAAAAAAATTCTATGCACCCCCTGCCGTTCTGCATTTTCCGAGCGACGAGGTAATGCTTTCGGCATTCGACGCAGCGATTGAAATGCCCGAATACGTTAAGGGATACATTTTTGAATGCGACGGCAAGCCTGCGGGATATGCGATGGTTTCGCTTAAATTTGAGACCGAGGTTGGCGGAATTGCCGCCTGGATTGAAGAGCTTTTTGTTGAAGAAGAATTCAGAGGCAGCGGTATAGGCAGCAAATTTTTTGATTTTCTGGCAGAAGAACTCAAAGGAAAAATCAGACGTCTCCGTCTTGAGGTCGGCGAAGATAACCTTGACGCAATCAGACTCTATGAACGCCTTGGATTCGAGTTTCTTGATTACAGACAAATGACAATTGATAAAGATTTTTAAAAAAAGCAGGCATTCAAATGAATGCCTGCTTTTTGTTTATTCATCTTTGTCTGTTATTGCAAAACACATTTCTCACGCGCCCCAAGACCAATACGCTTTGCCTCTGCAAGTGAGATTTCATAATAAGTACCGTTTCCACAAGGATTCTCATAATGATACTTTTCTCCCGTTTTGGTGCGATACACCTTGATATTTTCTTCAGGATTCTCCGTAACCTTCTTTGTGGTAGTTGGTTTTGCTGTTGTGGTGACTTTCTTTGTGGTTGTTTCTTTCTTAGTTGTTGGAGCGGTCGTAGTGGTTACCTTTTTTGTTGTGGTTGGTGCTGCGGTAGTTGTAGCTTTTTGCGTTGTTGACTCTTCCGTTGTACTCGCTTCGGTTGTTGACTCCTCAATAATTTCTGCCGTTGTGGATTCAACAGGCGCAACTGTTGTTGATTCTACGATTATTGCGGTTGTGGTTTCAGGTTGGGTTGTTTCTTCGGCGGTTTCACCACCGCCAAAACCGATTGCCAGCAGAATAACCGACCAGAAAGACGCAACTGCAGTCAGTCCTATTTTTACACCCTTGTTTATATTGCTTTTTGATTTCCACACAAAAACTATGCCTGCCACAGGCACAAACACAGAAACCAAAATAATAAACCATTTCTTTTTATAAAACGGTGTTTTGATGTTGTTCACGTTTTCATTGTGTTCCATATTATCATTCCTTTTTGCCGTGTTTCGTTTGGTTTTATTTTTCTTTTTTGAGCCAAAGCTGAATCTGAATAAATCTCCTACGCCAAAAGTTGTTTTTCTGTAAACTTTGTTATACAGTGATTTTTTAGGATTTTTAATCCACCCTACTCCTTTTTTGCCATATCCCGGAATTAAAGCTTTTTTAACAGCCCTTTTAGCCCGACCTGTTGTTCTTGCTTTTAAAGATCGCTTAAGCGACGGTTTTCTTAATCCGAACTTCAATACAAATCACCTCCTGAAAATAAAAAAATGCGCCCCCGAAGGAACGCATCAAAAAAGTGCATCCCCTCGTTGTCGCTACACAAACGCTCTTCCAACACGGCATGAGAAAAAAGGGAATCACCTTTTATCAAGGTATTCCCGTGTTGGAAAACAATATGCGTTTTGTGCAGCAAGTTGATTATATCAAAACAAATCGTTCTTGGCAAGCAATTTTTTAACACCCCTAAATCAAACAAAAAAAAATAAAAGACCTGCAATATGCAAGTCTTTGTGCTATATGTACTTTACTGATGACATTTGCCGCAGGGTTGGTATCCCTCCTGAATTAATTCGTATGCATTGTTATAGACAAGCTTGATATTTTCTTCGCTTATCTTTTCCGCAAAGCTGCACCACGGATGGTGAAACACTTTGCTGTCCGTGTTAACAATATAATTTATCTTTTCGTCATCCGCGCTGAAATTAAGACCAGTCGCTGCGGTTCCGTTTATTTCTTTTCCTGCCGATTTCACCGTATTTGCGCTTGACCTGTATGCCTGCGTAGGCAACAAGGTTGCTATTATCTGCTTGTTTCCGAATTTTTCAAAATTGCCGAAAAGTCCGAAGGCAATAAGCGCAACCGAGCACAGAAGCATTGCGGCTGCCAATACAGCTCTGAGTTTGTTGTTCATATTATTGCCTTTCCTTTCTGCAATTATTTCTAAACGTACAAAAAAATTCCCGTTCATCTGAACGAGAATTCTCTGGTGCCGATGGCGGGGGTCGAACCCGCACGGTATCGCTACCAACGGATTTTGAGTCCGTCACGTCTGCCAATTCCATCACATCGGCAAATCAGCTTTTCTATTATAGCCGAATGCTTCTGAAAAATCAAGAGAAATATGCCAACAATTTAAATTTTTGTTTCAACCTTCCTGCTGCCTGAACTTTCCGTCGGAAACAGTATAGCCGTAGGGGTTGCTGTCATCATAAATTCTGCCGTCGCCCACATAAAGGCTTTCGCTCTGCGAACCACGCACACGCAGCTCACCGTCACATTGTCTGAAGCCGTTTTCGGGTGAATATTCTATGCAGTAGCCTTCCCACGAATTAACAAGCGTTCCGAGTTTTCCGTCTTCCGCGGTATAGTCATTATGGCGGAACAACGGGATGATTTCATAAATTCCGTCACCGCTTATATCATAAAATACTATTTCCGTCATAATACCCTTTGAAAGATATTCGCCCATTGTTATTTGTGCGGCACTGTATTCGGCTTCAAACCTGTGTTTGCCGTCTGTCAGGGTCAGCTTAAGGTTGTTTCTGTCAAGAACGTAATGAACCTCAATCTCACCGCCGTCACCCGTCGGAACAATTATCCTTTCATCCGCTTCGGCTGCCATTATTAAAATCGAATAAATATGTTCATCGGTTTCAATAACTCTGTAAGGTTTTGGGTGGTCAAAAAGCTGCAACCTGCGTGTGGTTAAAAAAGCCTGAGTCTGATTTTCTGTCAGCGGCTGTGTAAGCTCCTCTGCTGCAGACTGCGTTTGCTGCTGCACAGACGCAAATGTTTCGCTTTGAGCTGTGCCGTAAACCTCATCAAAATAAACCGACGTACCTGACGGTAATTCGGGAATTTCGGGCGCAACCGTTCTTTTGTTTTCACGTTGAGTGATTCCGAAAACGAACAAAATTCCGATAACGACAGCGGCAATTCTCCACGGGTTTATCCTTTTGGTGTCTGCTATGGCTCTGTCTGCATTTGCATAGCGCTTTGATGGGTCAAAAGATTTGCATTTTTTGGTTATTCGGTTATATTTTTTAACATTGAGCTTTTCAGCGGTTACGCCGAAGGAATAGATATCGGAGCGATAATCGGTTGATGAAAAGCCGAACTGCTCGGGCGGAGCGTAACCCACAGTGCCGAGCAAAGAGGTATCTTTATCAGCCTGAGGGTTAAATATCTTTGATATACCGAAATCAATCAGCACCGCCGTGCCGTTCGGTCTGACTATAACGTTTGACGGCTTGACGTCACGGTGAACGATTCCGTTTTTATGCAGTTCATTAAGGGCAGACAGAATTCCGTCAAAAATGATTTTTGCCCTTTTCTGATCGAGGACTCCGTTTTGAATCTGAAAAAATCTTTCGAGCGTTACACCCTCAACAAATTCTTCAATTATGATTCTGCCGTCAATTATATCTTTTATTTCAGGAAGGTTTGCAGAATGAATTCTTTGCAAAACAGAAAACACCTGCATTTTGTTATCCGCATATTCTTTTTTGATATAACGCTTGCCGTCAAGCGAGGATACAACAAGCTTAACCGTACAATAATCGCTTTCTTTTATCAAGCCGATTTCACCGTAAAGCGAAAGTTTGTAGCTATCCGTAAGATTCATTCCGTCACCCCCTTGAAACAAAATGTGTTTTGGCTTATAATGATTATATACTATGCAAAGGAGTTTTACAAGTGGAGAAATCAACAAGCCAGCTTCTCAACAGTCTGACCAACTCAAATGACATAATCAGTTTTCTTGAAACGAACGAAAAAGAAATCCTCCGTGAAACTCTGCCGCAGTGCCTTTCGCGTTTACTTGCGGAAAAAGACCTTACAGTTGCATACGTTGCCGATAAATCAGGCAGAGGAGACTATGCTTATAAAATATTCAACGGCAACAAAAATCCAACAAGGGACGTGGTTATTTCAATTGCTGTCGGCATGGGTCTTACCCTGTCCGAAACCCAGCTTGTATTGAGGCTCGCAAAATTTGCTTACCTTGACCCGAGAAACAAAAGAGACAGTGTTTTTATTTTTGCAATTAATAAAAAGCTTGACATAAACCAAATCAACTCTATATTGATTGACACAAATGAAAAAGAAATATAAGCAGGAATAAACCTTACGTTTTCTCAAAAAACAGCAGGCTTGCATCGGTTACCACTACCTTTGCAAGCCTGTTTTTTATTTAACTTAATTCATCGGTTTATCAGCCTTCATAAATAACTTCGAGCATTGCACGGATTTCAAGCTTATTCAGGCTTTCGCCGTCGATATCCATATATTCAACCTCAAAGTAATCATCGTCATCCGAAATCTCAAACTGAACGCAGCAATTTACTTTTTCGCCGTAATATTCACATTCGCCGTTGAATTCAACGA
Source organism: Clostridia bacterium (assembly GCA_017938985.1). Classification (GTDB taxonomy): domain Bacteria; phylum Bacillota; class Clostridia; order Oscillospirales; family Acutalibacteraceae; genus CAG-177. The sequence continues at coordinate 38,531 of JAGBAK010000096.1, read as the reverse complement.
TTCTGTCGCCGTCTTCAGACTTGAAAGTTTCCCATTCGGGGTCAGAAAAGAATTCGTCAAACGCCTCACCTACGGTTACTGTTTTGGAATAATCGTCAAGTGTACTGTCCTTAACCATGGCAACATAGTCTTTTGAGAAAATAAGCGAAAGAACAACAGCAACAACAATCACCGCAACAACAGGAACGGCAATGTGAATAATCTTGCTGTTCTTTGAAAGTGAACCAAAATTCTTATAGCCGTCAACAAAGCCTTTTACTCCACCTGCAGCATTCTCCGCAGGCAACTGTGCAGCCTGTGTTGTTGCATTGCATTCGGGGCAGGTTGTAAGACCTTCAGCTATTTCTTTACCGCATTTTTTACAGAACATAATTTTTACCTCTTTCTGATTGAAATATTATTCTTCGAGTTCGAGAAAGCTTTGTCTGTTATCCAGAACAAAGCTTCTGGTCAGCATTGTAAAAATCCAAGCAATAAGACCAACACCGAGACCTCTTGTTACGCTCCAGATAAACGCAACCCAGAAACCGGGCATCGACTCATACCTGGCAACAATGCCTGCAGGTTTGTTTTTGATTTGATTAAGAAAAGTATAATCATCATAAACAGAACCAATGTTAAGCAGGGCACAAACCGAACAGATTATGCCTGAAAATATGTTTTCGCCACCACCTTGCGAAAAAAGAATAACCGAAACTATGCATTGAACCAAAACAACGACACTCCATGCAAAAATTTCTGACCGCAACTTTTTTATCAGTTGAGACATCAGCAAGCTGCCGTCAACCCGGTTGTTAACGGGTGAAACGGTTACCCGCGCACCGCAGGCTGAGCAAAAACGCGCTCCCGGCTTAATTGCCGCCCCGCACTTACCGCAAAACACAACACGCCTCCTTACATAATAAATTTGTTTTTACTGTGTAAGATATTATACTGCAATATTTTACAGCAGTCAATAAAAACTTTTGTAAGATATAATACATTTACCGAATATTCTGAGGTGATTGATTTGGTAGAAACCAAAAAATCGGTTGCTGAACAGGAAGATATCGGTCAGGTTTGCTTCACCCTTGATGAGTTCAGAAAATCAAAGGGCATAAGCAAAAACCAGATTTGCATCAACGCCAATGTTCAGCGAACACAGTTGCAGAACTACTGCAAAAACAAGGTTGCAAGAATCGACCTTTTTGTTCTGGCACGCATTTGCAATTATCTCGAGTGCGAAATCGGAGACATAATGAAATACGTTCCTCCAAAAAAGTGATTCCTGCAAACAAAATGTTATCATATTGCCGCCAAAATTTCCTGTACCGCAGGTACGGAATTTGCAGCAATATGGCAGCAAAAAGAAAAGCAGCATAGAGTAGCAAAACTCTGTGCTGCTTTTGTTTATTCATAGCGGTATTGCTTCTTTTTTTGAAACCACAAATGCACTTAACTCTGCACCCGCTTCACCTGCTTTTCTTATATCGCCGCTTCTCAGGTATTCGCTCAGAAATGCGGCGCTGTAACTGTCGCCTGCACCGACGGTTGAAACAACCGTTGTTCTGACTGCAGAAAAGTATTCGTATTTGCCGTTTACTGCATCATAAACAACCGAGCCTTTTTCGCCCTTTGTGTAAAGAATCAGGCGGATATTGCCGAAGCTTTTCGCAATATTCTCAAGCAGCTTTTCTTCGTTGGCAGCTGATTCATAAAATCCGAACCGAGCAAGAAGCGGTTCTTCCTCATTACTGAGTTTAAGAATTGTTGCGTTTTCGAGACAAAGCCTGCAGCTTTCCGCATCGTAACAGTCTTTGCGCAGATTGATATCGCAAAAAACGTTGCCGAAACTGCAATTACAAAGTATTTCTTTAACTGCATTGCGTGACTTTTCTTCTCTTTGTATCAGTGTTCCGAACGCAAAAACATCGGCTGCATAGGTTTTTATTGCGGAAATATCGGTCTGAACACTGTCATAAGCCGCAGGTCGGAGAACGTTGTATGAGGGATTGCCGTTTTTAACGCTGACAATACATTTGCCCGTTTCGAGCTCATTCCGGCAAACAAAACGGGACTCAACGCCGAAGCTTTCAAGACATTCAAGAGCAGCCTTGCCGTATTCATCATTGCCCACGCCCGAAATCAACGCCGCCCGCTCTCCGCAGGCAACACAGTGAGCGCAAAAGTTCAGCGGTGCACCGCCGATTGCGGCTTCGTTATCAAAAATATCGAAAATAATTTCACCGATTGCAAGAATCTTCATTTTATCACCCTGACGATATTATATATAAATATAGATATCAAGTCAAATAAATTAAAATTAATATTGAAAAATCCCTTGGCTTGTGTTATGCTTTTTTTAGCTGAATTATAATGGAGGTATACTATGCTTAATAAATTTATTGAACTCGAACCAAAGTACCTGTTTATCCTTGCAATTCTTTGCGGCGCCGCTCTGTGTGCGGCTATGCTTAAGCTTTTCAAAGGTAAGCTTCCCAAGGACCAGGGCAGAGAATTTGCTTTTAACGGTAAGCTTTCGGCAGGCAAGGTCAGAGGCGCAGGCATCATTTTTGTTTGCTCATTTATCGCCGTCGCCCTCCTGTTTGTTCCGTTTTCATACGAATACTTATTCTATTACGTTCTTCTTTTCCTCGGTATGCTTTCGGGCTATCTTGACGACGCTTCCGAAAAGCCCTGGGGCGAATACAAAAAAGGCGCTATTGACCTTATAATTTCGGCACTGACCTCCGCAAACTTTGTTTACTTTAACCCCGAACTTCTGCACGTAAGCTTTTTCGGTTTCGGTATAAACGTAAATCCGATTGTTTTCGGCATTCTGGGAACCGTTCTTGTATGGATGCTCATCAACGCCACCAATTGCTCAGACGGCATTGACGGCTTCTGCGGCAGCCTTTCAATCGTTTCAATGATTTCAATTGCCGCCGTCATTTACCTTGCAGGCACAGACAGCAACGTTACAATGCTTGTGCTGCTTATGGTTGTTACTCTTATGCCCTATCTCTGGAGCAACTCCGAACCCAGCACAATGATGATGGGAGATGCAGGTTCAAGAGCTCTCGGTCTTTTCCTCTGCATCCTTATTTTCAAAACAGGCAACGTCCTGCTCACAATTCCGCTTTGCTTTATGCTCTGCCTTGACGGCTTACTCGGCATCCTTAAGGTTTCGCTTATCAGATTCCTTCATTTCAATGCCTTCAAAAAAATCCGCACTCCCCTTCACGACCATTTCAGAAAGAACAAAGGCTGGTCAAACTCACAGGTTATTTTCAGATTCTGCATGATACAGGCTGTTATTTCCGCCGTTACAATCTGCGCTCTGAAATAAGAACATAACCATAACCCGAAAGGATTGATTACATTGAAAAAAATATTTGCGCTTTTACTTGTTGCCGCAACTGTTTTTGCTTTTGCAGGCTGCAACGTAAAGGACCGTGTTTTGCCCGAAGCCACAACGGCGGCAGAAGATTTCACAGCGGCGTATGACTCCAACATCGTAGTTGAGGCTGCATTAAAAGAAACTCTTCTTAAATCCTACCTTATGCCTCACGCCGAACTTGTTGAAGATGTTTTTGTGCTTTCGCACCTGCCTGTTGACAAGTCAGCCGCTATTGTGCACAACGGCGTAAATTATGCACCGGTTACCGACAAGGCAAAATATAAGACCTACGGCGAGCTTCTTGCAAAGCTTCAAAGCTTATACACCAAAGAGGCGATAGAAAAGCTGCTTGGCAACCCTGCAATTTACACCGAAATTGACGGCAAGCTTTATTACAACCTCGACTATTCATCAGGCTACTTCGCAGGCGAAGGAATTTATCCCTACGACTGGAGCGAAATTGAAATCGACGATAATTTCACAACCAAAACCGACGACACTGTCCAACTCAGATTCTACGTTATTGACGCCATAACAGAAAACAAAGTTATGATAAGCACAATGAACGCCGTTCTGGTTGACGGCGAATGGAAACTTGACAACTTTGTTGCAATCCAGAAATAATCAAAGGAGATTTGAATATGACACATATTAAAACAGAATGGTTTGACAAAGTAGATAAAAGCTGCCCCCTGCCCGAATATCCCCGTCCCCAGCTTGTCAGAAAAGATTGGCTCAACCTCAACGGCATCTACGAATATGCCATCACGGGCGAATATGACAGCATCCCAAAAACGTTTGACGGCGAAATTCTTGTTCCGTTTTCGGTAGAATCCGCTCTTTCGGGCGTTGAAAAAAAGATTGATGAAACACAGCGTCTTTGGTACAGAAGAAAATTTACTCTCACAGACGCTTTCAAAGGCAAAAGAACCCTGCTTCATTTCGGCGCGGTTGACTGGCAGTGCAAAGTCTGGGTCAACGGCGAGGTTGTCGGCGAGCATACAGGCGGCTACAACCCCTTTACATTTGACATAACAGACGTTCTTGCTGACGGCGAAAACGAACTGCTTGTCAAGGTTTTCGACCCCACAGACGCAGGTCATCAGCAGAGAGGTAAGCAGATTCAGAAACCCGTCGGCTTCTGGTACACCGCAACCTCGGGCATCTGGCAGACAGTCTGGCTTGAACCCGTAAACTACTGCAGAATTGAAAATATACGTCTTACACCTGACATTGACAAGAGTGTTATCAACATTGAGGTGTTCCATACCTGCAAATGCGGCGGCAAAATAACGGCAAAAATTTTTGACGGTAACAACACTTATTTTGAAGGCGAAATCGACGCCAAAGCTGAAATTTCAATTCCCGATGCAAAGCTCTGGAGTCCCGAAATTCCTTTCCTTTATGACCTTGAGCTTACTCTTGATTGCAACGGCGAAACCGACACAGTAAAAAGCTATTTCGGTATGCGCAAATTCTCAATCATCAAATCGGCTGACGGTTATCCCAGACTCGCTCTCAACAACGAACCCTATTTCCAGAAAGGTCTGCTCGACCAGGGTTACTGGCCCGACGCTCAGCTTACTCCGCCCACTGACGAAGCAATGATTTTTGACATTCAGAAGATGAAAGACCTCGGCTTCAATATGCTTCGCAAGCACATCAAGGAAGAACCTCTTCGCTGGTATTATCACTGCGACAGGCTCGGAATGCTCGTATGGCAGGATATGATAAGCGGCGGCAAGCCTCTTAACCCCATTCTCGCAGGCGCTCTGCCAAACATCAACGTTCACGTTAAGGATAATATCTACAAAGCTTTCAACCGTGACCTGCCCGAATGGAGAGAAGAATTCAAGGCTGAACTTTTTGAGATGATTGACAACCTTTATAACTGCGTTTCAATCTGTTGCTGGGTTCCCTTCAACGAAGGCTGGGGACAGTTTGACGCACTTGAAATCGGCAACAAGGTCAAGGCCTATGACCCCACAAGATTTGTTGACCACGCAAGCGGTTGGCATGACCAGGGCGGCTGCGATTTCAAGAGCATCCACAAATACATTTTCCCCATTCACAAACCCACAAAGCACAGAACAAACGGCAGACCTTTTGTAATCAGCGAATACGGCGGATACAGCTGGAACATCAAAGAACACGCCTGGAATCCCCTGCGTTCATTCGGCTATATCCCCTATCTGAGCAAAGAAGCAATAACCAAGGCTTACGTTAATCTTCACGAAAACCAGGTTATTCCGCTCATTAAAGACGGTCTTTGCGCTACCGTTTATACCCAGGTCAGCGACGTTGAGTTTGAGGTTAACGGTATTTACACTTACGACAGAAAAGTACTTAAAATTGACGAACAGGCTATCATTGATATTAACAGCAAACTGACTTATTAAACAAAGGGAGCTGATTAAAGTGGAAGAAAACACCGGCGCACGCACCCGGCTTCTTCTTATCGTCGATATTCTCAAAATATATTCAAATGAAAGCAACGTGCTCAGCATTGAGGAAATATGCGCTCACCTTGAAAACTACGGCTACAAAGCAACAAAGCGCAGCATCGTTTCCGATATCAAGAGCATTAACACCACAACGCAAAAAATAATATACGTCACCAGCCCCAAAAAGGGTTATTACATTGTCAGAGATTACACGCTTTCGTCGATTGACACTATGCTGACCGCACTTTATTCATCGGATATGCTCTCTGCTGCAGACAGAAGCAACGTTGAAAGATCTCTCAGACATATTGTGAGCATACCAACGTATGACTTGCTGCTCAACACAACAGACAGGGTTTCTGCCGATATCCCTCATGAACCCGCATCAAGAGAAATCGTTATGGCTCTGCGCCAAGCGATTCACCGCAAAAAGAAAGCAATTTTAACCTACACGGTAACCTCCCCCGGTGACAGTTTTTCGTCTGTTGAAGCAGAAGAAAAAATGGAGGTCAACCCGATAAGAATTGCAATAAGCGTCAACAGCACTTTGCTTGTCTTTTCTCGTAATAATCCGAACCAAGCTGAGTGTATGCATATTTGCCGCATCAAAAACGTGGAAATTCTTGACGATGATGCACAGCCTTATAACGGTGATATCTTTGACGCAAAGGGATTTTTTACAGGCAGCGTAATCAAAGACCGTCACAGAACTGCCGGCTGGGTTTTTCTCAAATTCAGGCAGGAACACGCAGAGTTTGTCAGAAACTTTTTCGACTCTCCCATTCAGATAAGAAAAGACGAAAATGAAGGCTATTGCGTTGCAAAGGTCTATTCCGTTCTCGATGAACGCCTTGTCGGATGGCTTTTCTGCTGCAGCGACAAGGTTGAAACTGTTGCTCCGAAAGAACTCCGTGATTACCTTACGGAACGTGCACAGACGGTAATTCAATCATATTCAGAACCAAAGTAAATGACAATAAAAGAGGTTACTTTTATGTTTAAAAAAATAACGGCAATATTAATGGCGTTTACGTTCATCTTTACACTTGCTTCCTGCGGCAAGGGCAGTTTTTTGGACAGATTCAAAACGCCGCCAGTAACCGAGCAGGAAACCGAAGCGGTTGCCGAGCCCGTTATTTCGGAGGATATTCCCGAAATCAGCAAAAAAATCGTTATCCTTGTTCCCGCAGGTGAACAGTTCAACGAAGGCATTATGGCTGCGGATATGCTTCAGAAAAAGTACGCCGACAACGTAATTGTCAAAGAATATCAAAACAATTACACGCTCGCAGATAACCTGGGTCACGGCGTTATAGACGTTGCAGCCGAAGTTGCTGCTGACAAATCGGTTGGAGCAATTGTCTTTGCCAAATCAACGCGTCTTACAAACGAAGCAATCACAGCGGCACGGGGAAACAATCCCGAGCTGAAAATCATCTGCATTGAGCCTGAGGATTCCGTTGATAAAATTGCGGCAAAATGCGACCTTGTTCTTTGCGTTGACTGGGTAAGCGCCGCAAACGATATGGTTGCACTTGCCAAATCGCAGGGCGCAACACAGTTTTTGATGATGTCTTTTGACCGCCACATCGGCAGCGGCACAAACGATTCCGATAACACCTCGCTCCTTGCCGCAACGGCAAAAAGTGCAATCAGCGCTGCGTGCCAAAATCAGGAAATTGAGTTTATCTATCATAACTGCCCCGACCCGATTTCCGCAGACGGTACAAAGGCTGTTAAAAAGGATATCAGGGACAGCCTTACAAGATACAAAGAAAGCGGAAAGATTGCAGAAGAAAGCGTTGCTCTTTTCTCAACCGATTATTTCATTCAGAACGAACTTATAAACATTGCAAACGAGAATAAATATGTCTACGTTTCGCCCGCCTTCCCCACTGCCTATAACGGAATATGCGATTTGTATTCGGTTGAACTGCCCGAAAACCCCTACAGTACAGGCAGTTTCAAGGCAGACGTTGCAAGCGCAACAGTATCAGCCAAAGCAATTCTCGGTTACTACAACTATCCGCTTGAAACTGTTTTGCTTACGGGCGCCGTTCACACTGCGTTTGATATGCTTGCAGGCAAAACAACAGCAAACAATATGGCAGACAGAGTTGCAATGCGTCTTAATGATGCCGCAGCAAGCAAGGACTTTGCGGTCAAATCTTTTGGCAGCGGAAACAACATTTATACAGCATATTGCCCTGCATTTGAAGCGTTGCATTAAACAATAAAACACCGACCTGAATCGGATTTTTCCTTTTCAGGTCGGTATATTTTTTGTATTTCAATTGACAACACAGTTAGATATATTATATAATTAATGTGTTAATTGCAACAAGGATGTGACAATATGCACAGATATTTAAATGTTTTGAAAATGTGCGAGCTGTTTGACGGCATCAGCGAAAACGAGCTTGCCGACGTTTTAACCTGCCTTAACGCCGAGGTCAAAAGCTTCCGCAAGGGAGATACTGTTTGCCGTGCGGGCGAATTTGCCAACTCTGCAGGCGTTGTTCTCAAAGGAAGAATTTATCTTGAAAGCAATGACTTTCTGGGCAACAAATCAATTGTTACGGAGTTCACGCCCGGCAGATGCTTTGGCGAAAGCTATGCTTTTGCAAAAAATATGACAATGCCTTTTAACATTGTTGCAAAAGAAAATTCTGATATTCTTGTTTTTGATATGCGCCGTCTTGCCGCCCCGTGTGTCAAAGACTGTATGAATCACCGCCTGCTGACGGATAATCTGCTCTGCTCTATGGCGGCGAAGCACTGCGAGCTGAACAACAAAATCACTCACCTTTCACGCAGAACAACACGCGAAAAACTGATTTCCTACCTGTCGGAACAGGCAAATCAGCAAAAAACGATTATTTTCACGATACCATTTAACCGTCAGGAGCTTGCAGACTATCTTTCTGTTGAGCGCAGCGCAATGTCAAAGGAACTTGCACGAATGAAAAACGACGGTCTGATTGACTATGACGGAAGAACGTTCAAACTGAAGATATGAGGGGTAAGGGCGAAGCCCTTCTTTAACTGTTCACTATTCATTGAAAAAGGCTTACACGAAACCGTGTAAGCCTTTTTAAGTTATTTATTCTTGTTTGCTTCGCGAAGCTCAACTCTGCGGATTTTGCCGCTGATGGTCTTGGGAAGCTCGTCTCTGAATTCAACGATTCTGGGATACTTATAAGGTGCGGTGTGCTCCTTAACGTACATCTGAATTTCTTTCTTAAGAGCGTCGCTCTTTTCCGTACCCTTTGTGAGAACGATGTCTGCCTTAACAACCTGACCTCTGATTTCGTCGGGTGCGGCTGAAACGGCGCATTCAAGAACGTAGGGAAGCTCCATGATAACGCTTTCAATTTCAAACGGTCCGATGCGGTAGCCTGACGACTTGATAACGTCGTCAACTCTGCCGACATACCAGAAGAAGCCGTCTTCATCTCTCCATGCGGTGTCGCCCGTATGATAAATGTTGTCGTGCCATGCTTCCTTGGTCTTTTCTTCGTCAAGATAATATTCCATAAACAGACCGCAGGGTGAACCTGCATCTGTTCTGACTACGATTTCGCCAACCTCGCCGACCTTTGCAGGCTTGCCTTCGGATGTGATGATATCAACGTCAAACAGCGGACTGGGTTTACCCATTGAGCCAACCTTGATAGAAGTGCCTACAAAGTTTGCAAGAGCAAGAGTTGTTTCTGTCTGACCGAAACCTTCCATAAGTCTGATGCCGGTTGCCTTGAGGAACTGCTGGAACACCTCGGGGTTGAGAGCCTCGCCTGCAGTTGTGGCATACTTGATTGAGCTCAGGTCATAGTTTGCAAGGTCTTCCTTAACAAAGAAGCGATACATTGTGGGCGGTGCGCAGAAAGTTGTTATCTTATACTTGCCGATCATCTTGAGGATATCATCGGCAACAAAACGGTCAAAGTCATAGGTGAAAACGCCTGCTTCGCAGAGCCACTGACCGTAGAGCTTGCCCCAGAGAGCTTTGCCCCAGCCGGTATCCGAAATTGTGAAATGCAGACCGTTGGGGTCAACGTTATGCCAGTATTTTGCGGTGATGAAATGACCGAGAGGATATCTGTGGGTATGAAGTGCGATTTTGGGATATCCTGTTGTGCCCGAAGTGAAGAACATAAGCATCGGGTCATAACCGAATGCGCCTTCTTCGGATGAAGGTCTTTCAAATACGTCGCTGAAGTTGCAGTATTCGCTATCAAAATTGAACCAGCCTTCGCGCTCGCCGTGAGCGATGATTTTCGTCTTAAGAACGGGGCATTTTGCCGCTGCAAGCTCAACCTGATGAGCAACATCACCGTCTGCAGTGCAGACGATTGCGCTGATTTTACCTGCGTTGAAGCGATATTCAAAATCGTGTTCAACAAGCTGGTTTGTTGCAGGAACAACGATTGCGCCAATCTTATGAAGAGCAAGAATTGAGAACCAGAACTGATAGTGACGCTTGAGAACAAGCATAACCTTGTCGCCTTTTTTGATGCCGAGCGATTTGAAATAGTTTGCAGTCATTGAGGAATGGCGGCTCATATCGCTGAAAGTGAAGCGTCTTTCAACGCCCTGATTATCAACGTGAAGCATCGCTGTCTTATCGGGTGTTTTCTTTGCAATTTCGTCAACAACGTCAAAAGCAAAGTTGAACTTATCATCATCCTTAAATGTGATGCCGTTGAGAACGCCGTTTTCGTCAAGAGTTGTTTCAATGAATTTTGCGGAAACGGGATTGGGAATGTTTGCAAGGTCAACGTTTGTTGTGCTTGCCGTTTTGATTTCTTCAACGTAATCGCTCATTTCGGTTGAACCGTCGGGAGCAATAACGATTGCATAAAATTCACATTCCTGACCGCCGACTGCGATTTCGTTATGAGGAACAGAGGAATCGAAGTAGATGCAGTCACCCTCGCTGAGAGTTTCGGTTCTGTCGCCGATAATCATTTTGAGAGTGCCTTTGATAACGATGTTGATTTCCTGACCCTCGTGACTTACGCAGTGGTAAGGAGGATTAAGAGCTTCTTCGGAATAAGGAATAATTACTCTGAAAGGCTCCGCAATTTTATTCTTAAAGAAAGGAGCAAGGCGGTTATAAACAAAGCCCTCTCTTCTTGTTATGGGCATACCCTCGCCTTTTCTTGTTACTGTGTACTCCGTAAGGCTGGGGCTGCTGCCCTCCATGATATCTGTAATTTCAACGCCGCAAACCTGAGCAAGGTTATAGATAAACGTGAAGCTGAAATCACGGCTGCCCGATTCATAGAAGCAGTATTCTTCTTCGCTTAAACCGATTTTCTCTGCCATTTCACGCTGTGAAAGACCCATATCAAGTCTGAGCGCAATAATTCGCTGAGCAACCTCCATGATTTTGTTTTCAACTGAACCTTGACCGAAAGTTATCATCATTCATTCTCCTTTCTGATGATTATTGGATTTGCTGCTTTGGGGAACAAAAAAAACGCCCCAAAACAGAATTGACTCTGCTTTGAGACGAGTATAAATCTTACCCGCGGTACCACTCAAATTGCGCTTAATGCGCCGCTCAACAGGCTCCAACAAGCCCCATGCCTTAACGCAGCATCTACGAAAACTGTCTACTCACCCTGCGGCTTTCGGAGTTTCGGCTCGGAAGGGATAGCTTTTGAACTGCTTTGCTGACGGCTCGCACCAAACGCCGTCTCTCTGAAAACGCTGCAACTCAGCCTTCTTCGTCATAGCTTTTATCATTTTTGAGTCCCCGTTTTCGGAAACTATGGTAATAGAATAACACCGCAAAGTCCGTTTGTCAACAATTTTTTATTGTTAAAATACACAAAAAATCGGTCTGCACAAAAATCAATTGCGCAGACCGACCAAATTAACCGTATATATAGTTCTTTGGATTCTGAGTTTCGCCCCTGTAGATAACCTCAAAATGAAGGTGAGGGCCTGTTGAGTTGCCCGTTGAGCCGACCCTGCCGATTGTTCTGCCTGCCTCAACGTAGTCACCGACCCTGACGGTTATTGAGCCGCTTATCATATGGGCATAACGGGTCTTGTAGCCGTCGCCGTGGTTGATAAGAACCATATTGCCGTAACCCGAATTGCTTCGCTGAACAACCTCAACCGTACCGCTTCTTGAAGCAATAACGGGTGTGCCGTTGGCACCGCCGCCCGCTTTGATAAGGTCAATACCGTTGTGCCAGCCGCTGTTACGCCAACCGTAGGGCGAGCTTACGTAATGGCAGCTCGGTGCAGGCCAGAGGAAGCCTGATTCGGACGGTGAGCCTACGTAAACGCCGTCATAATAAGTCTTTGTGCCGACTATTACGATTTCATCAACAGGCTCGACTATTGTTTCATAATCATACTTTGTGTCAACAAGTTCGCCGTCAATATATATCTTGGTTTTGGTAACTCTTTCGCTGCCGTCAACGCCCTTTTGCTCAACCTTTTTATAACCGCTGTATTTGGTTGAGTCTTTTTTCTTAACGGTGTCATACTCAATATCTCTGATTTCGGTGGTTGTTACGGTTTTTCTGATATTGATAAAACCCTTTGCCTGTTTTACGGTAACGCTGTCACCCTCAAGCATATTTTCAAAGTCATATGCGGGATTCAGTTCAATAATATCAGCTTCATCAAGCTCATATTCAGCAGCAATCGACTCAAGAGTATCGCCCTCGCTGACAGTGTGAACAACCGCCTCTTCCTTTGGCTGCGAAAGCTTTTCGGCAAGGGTTGCGGCGTCCCACATAACGCTCTCGTCATCTTTATAAAGACCCTGAACATAATCTATATTCTGCGCGAAGCCGACGACGTAGCCTTCTGCCTGCGCCTGTGATTCATAGGGTTCAAGTATACTGTAGAAAACGCTTTTTGCATCAGCTTCATTTTTTACTGCGCAGATGAATTTACCGTCAACGTAAACACCGCAGGCATTGGTAAGATTATCAACCGAATTTTCAATCATCTTATCAGAAATGGTCTGTGCGTCATTGAGCTCTTCAACCGAAACAACGGCAATTTTATATTCGGCACGCAGGTTGGCAGAGAATGCGGCGGTTGCTTCGGTTTCTGTTGAAAAGTCGCCCGTTGAAAGCCTTTTCTTTACTATATCCTTTGCTTCAACGTAAACCGACTCATTGCTGATATATCCGATACTTTTGTTATTATAAACAACCTCAAGCGCAAAAGTAATGCCGCTCCAATAATTTAAAGTTATTATAAGAATAATAACAGACAAAACGGGCATCAACGTGTTGGCTGTGGTTTTGAGAAGCTTTTTGTGCCTTGAAACAGCTTTTTTGACATAATGAGCAAGAACAGCAGGTATACTCCACGGCTTACGGATTGCTTTTTTGATGGATTTTGAAGCGGTTTTGATTTCTCTTCTGAAATAAACCATCTCACGCAGAGTGCTTCTTGCATATTCTCTGACTTTGATTTTTGCCGCAGATTTGCTGAAAAGGCGCATAATAATTCTGAACGGCAGCCTGATTAATTTAAAAAGCAATAAAAATACTGTTTTGACTAACCTTGAAACCGCATCGCCAAGGCCGTAAATAAAAGCGTACACTGCATTGCTCTGCGACAAATCAAACGGTTGGTTTTCTTCGGGCAATGTTTCTTTTTTCGGAGCGTCGGAGTCCTCTTCTGCAAGCACCTGTGAACCGTCTTTGCTTATAAGAGCATCCATTCTTTCAATTTCTTCCGAAACAACAGAGGTATCCGTTTCAAAATCAAGAACGGATTTTTTGTTCCTCTCCCCTTCAGCCGCCGAAGCTTCAGCGTTGCTTTTTGCCTTTTCAAGGTGAATGGTGTATCTGCGCTCGATATCCTCAAATATTGCCTGAAGTTCGGCTTCACGGCGCTTTTTGTCTCGCTGAATAAGCTCTTCTTCGCGTGTGAGCTTTTCGGGCGCACCTGAATAAACCTCATTCAAATCATAGAAACCGTCTGTGATTTCGTCAAGAGGCTTGTGCGTCTGAGCATTATTGACTTTTCTTTTTTCTTCGCTCATATATCCGCTCCGTCAAGTAATCAGCGCCGTTGATTATAATACATTATTTATAAGTTTGCAAGCTTGAACGGGTAAAGATTCTGTTAACAATCTTTCAGTGCTTCAACGTATCTTGCAAGAGCATCCTGCCACGTCGGCAAACGGCAGAATCCGTTTTCGTCAAGTGATTTTTTGCTCATTCTTGAGTTAAGAGGTCTGACCGCAGCCGTTTTATATTCGGCACTGGTTACGGGAATGATTTTTGTGCTTTTATCTGCAAGCCGCATAATCTCGGCTGCAAATTCCGCCCACGTACAAAGGCCCTCATTGGTGGCGTGATAAACGCCGTATTTTTCTGTTTTAATCATCTCGCAAAGCAGAATCGCAAGGTCATATGTATAAGTCGGTGAGCCTACCTGGTCGTTAACAACGGTAAGCTCATCGCGGGTTTCGGCAAGGCGCAGCATAGTTTTGACAAAGTTCTTGCCGTTGATGCCGAACACCCAGGAAATTCTGACAACAAAGCATTTGCTGCAGCTTTCAAGAGCCGCTTCTTCGCCGGCAAGCTTTGACGCGCCGTAGTGGTTGCAAGGCGCTTTGGGAGAATCTGTTTCAAACGCTTCTTCACCCTTGCCGCTGAAAACGTAATCTGTGCTTATGTATATAAGCTTGCTGCCGCATTTTTCACAGGCTTCGGCAACGTTGCGTGTGCCCGTTTCGTTAACTGCGGAACAAATCTCTTTTTCCGTTTCTGCATTATCAACGGCAGTGTAAGCCGCACAGTGAATAACGCCGTCGGGGTTTTCGCTTAAAATAAAAGCCTCAACAGCCGACTTATCGGTAATATCAACCTGCGGCAAATCCATTCCGACTGCCTGTATGCCGCACAGTTCAAGCCTTTTTATTACATCATATCCGAGCTGACCCGCAGCGCCGGTAACAACTATTTTCATAACTGCTCCTGTTCAAATAAGCATATTTTCGATTTATTTTATCACATTTTAAAAAATATCTCAACATTTTTTTAATTTTAGCTTTTTTATTTGGAAAATTTGTGTTAAAATAGTTTCATATGATTCAGAGGAGACTTCCCTATGGCGTTCAAAAACATAGTTGACCTGCACACACACACCGACAATTCGTTTGACGGCAACCATTCAGCAATGTTTCTTTGCGAAACAGCATACATGAAAGGTTTGAGAGCCGTCGCCTTTACTGACCACATTGAAATGGATGCTTTTTTCAAAGGCAGTTTTGAAAAAACGGCAATTCACTCATTCTTTGAAGTCGCAAAGGCACGCTCCGCTTTCAAGGGCAGACTGATTGTTTGCAGCGGTGCCGAGTTGGGTCAACCCGTATATAACAAAGAGCTTTCAGACAAGCTTGTTTCCACAATGAAATACGATATTATCATCGGTTCAATCCATAATCTGCCTGACAAGGAAGATTTCTACTATATGAACTTTGATGACGAAAGCATAGATTACCATGCCTTGCTTCAAGAATACTTTGAGTGGGAATTGAAGCTTGCCCAATGGGACGGCTTTGACACTCTTGCTCACCTTACTTATCCCCTGCGCTATATCATCGGCAACTACAACAAGCCCGTTGATATGAAGAATTACGCCGAAATCATTGACGAAATTCTCATTACACTGATCAAAAACGAAAAATCGCTTGAAATCAACACCGGCGGTCTGCGCCAACCTATCGGCGAAACGTCGCCGAACGAAGCTATCCTGCGACGCTATAAAGAGCTTGGCGGCAAGCTTCTGACCATCGGCTCAGATGCACATTTTGTTGAACATCTCGGCGCAGGCGTTGATAAGGGATATGAAATGGCTTTGCGCTGCGGTTTTGACTCAATTGCGGTTTACCAGAACAGAACACCCACGCTTATTCCGATTGAATAAAGAAAGGGAGCGGCAGAAATGATTAACGTTACGGCACCGGCAAAAATCAACCTTTTTCTTGATATCCTCGGCAGACTTGAAAACGGCTTTCACAGCCTTTTTATGGTTATGCAAACGGTTGACCTGTGTGACGAAATCACCGTTGACAAGGGCAACGGCGGCATATCGCTGACCTGTTCCGATGAACGTCTGCCGCAGGACGAAAGAAACATCGCATACAAAGCGGCGTCGGCATTTTTCAAGGCAACAGGAATTGAACCAAACGCAGTTATCACCGTAACCAAAAAGATACCGTTTGAAGCGGGTCTTGCGGGCGGCAGCGCCGATGCGGCTGCCGTTATTGTTGGTCTTAACAAACTTTACGGCACAGAGCTTTCAACACAGGCTATGTGCGAAATAGGTCTTACGGTTGGCAGCGACGTACCTTTCTGCATCAAAGGCGGCACCTGCATTGCGCAAAACAGAGGCGAAGTGCTTTCGGAAGTAAAGCCTCTCAAAGAGTGCTTTATTGTTATTGCCAAACCCGAAAAAGGCGTTTCAACCGCACAGGCGTTTGCGGCGGCGGACAGCACTCACATCTATCATCCCGATAACCTCAGAATGCTCGACGCCTGCTCAAGAGGCGATTTCAACGCCATCTGCAAGCACGCAAGCAACGTTTTTGAACAGGTTATCGAGGTTGTTGAAAGAATTGAAATCAAAGACGTTATGCGCAGCTGCGGAGCATTGCTCTATCAGATGAGCGGAAGCGGACCGAGTGTTTTCGGCATATTTGACAGCAAAGAAGAGGCTGAAAAATGCGTTCGGGAGCTTAAAAAGAGCTATAAAGACGTTTTCCTTACCTCACCTGTAAACTACGGAGCAAAAACAATATGATAAAAAATTACGGCACGGTGAAAATTTCTTTCACTGTGCCGATTTTTATTGACCTTACGTTCAAAAAATGTTAGAATTTGGGGTTAGAAGAAGGTGTCTGTTTTGAACGTTATCAAAAAACAAGAATCAAGAACAATATTCATATGCTGGCTCGCTTACACCGCTGCCTACGTGGGCAGGCTCAATTTCAGCGCTTCAAACGTTGCAATAATCGATGCGCTTGGCGCAACAAAACCCGAGGTGGGTCTTGTAAGCTCGTTCTTTTTCTTTGCATACGGCGCAGGTCAGCTTGTTAACGGCATTCTTACAAAGTATTATAATGCCAAATATATGGTTTTCGGCTCACTGACAGTTTCGGCTGTGATTAACCTGCTGATGCCCCTCTGCGGTGACGTTTCGGTTATGAAATATATATGGCTCGTCAACGGTATGGCTCAATCTGTTTTATGGAGCACTCTCATACAGACTCTCTCCGATTTTGTTTCAGACAAAAAATTGCCCTCTGCCATACTCGCAATGAGCACAACAGTTGCAATAGGCACTCTTGTTGCATACGGCATTTCTGCAGTTTTTGCAAAATCGGGACTCTGGCAAGCGGTTTTCTACGTTGCAAGCGTTATTCTTGTTGTTTCGGCGTTCGTATGGCTGTCACTTTTCGGACCGTCAAAGAAACGAAGCACTGCCGAATCTCAGGTGCAAACCGAAACAGGCAAAATCAAAATGAGCAAAGCGGTCGGATTTGCCCTTGCGCTTGCGGCAATTGCAGGCGTTGCAAACGGCTTTATCAAAGACGGCGTAACAACCTGGGTGCCGTCCGTGCTTTATGAAGAATTCGGACTTTCAACCTCGTTTTCAATTTTGCTCACCCTGTTTTTACCTATGGTTTCAACACTCGGAGCAACAATCGCAAAGAAAACTCACGAAAAAATCAGAACCCACTCAACAATGAACACGTTATTCTATGCCGTTGCCGCAGTTTTGTGTCTCGGTATCATCTTCTCGCTGAAAATCCGCAATCTGCCCGCAATTATGGTTTGCTTTGTCGGTCTTTCTTGCTCAATGGCAATGATAAACAACGTTGTGACAAGTATGTTTGCGCTTGACCACCGTAAACATCTCAACTCGGGTTTTGTGGCAGGCTTACTCAACACATTCTGCTATGTGGGCAGCACAACAACAACTTATGCTCTCGGTGCAGTTTCGCAGGCAAAAGGCTGGAATGCCGTTTTTGTTATTATGCTCACGGTCTGCATTGCGGCGTCGGTTATATGCCTCACGGGACTTATTGTCAAAAGAAAGGAAAATTAAAAATGATAAGATTTGACTGCGATTACCTCGAAGGTGCGCATCCGCTTATTCTTAAAAGGTTGAGCGAAACAAATATGGAGCAGAGCATAGGCTACGGCTGCGACGAGCACTGTGACAACGCAAAGGCATTAATAAAAAAAATATGCGATGCGCCCGAAAGCGACGTTCATTTTCTTGTTGGAGGCACGCAGACAAACACGGCGGTAATCTGCAGCGCTTTGCGTCCTCATCAGGGTGTTGTAAGTCCCGAAACGGGTCACATAAACATCCACGAAAGCGGAGCAATTGAAGCAACGGGACACAAGGTGCTTGCTCTGCCTGCCGACGAAGGCAAGCTTAAAGCAAACGACCTTGACAGGTACCTTACAGAGAACGAAAACGACCCCGTCAGGGAACATATGGTGCAGCCGGGCATGGTATATATTTCATTCCCTACCGAGGGAGGCACGTTATATTCAAAGCAGGAACTGACCGAGTTATATTCCGTTTGTCAAAGTCACGGCATACCGCTTTATATCGACGGCGCACGCCTCGGATACGGACTTGCGGCGGAAACAAATGACCTTGACATAACCGATTTTGCAAAGTTATGTGACGCATTTTATATCGGCGGCACAAAGGTCGGCGCACTTTTCGGAGAAGCACTTGTTATCAACAGTGACAAGCTCAAAAAGGATTTCCGCTATATAATCAAACAAAAAGGCGGTTTGCTCGCCAAAGGCAGACTGCTCGGCATTCAGTTTGAAGTTCTTTTTGAAGACGGACTTTATTTTGAAATATCAAAGCACGCAATAAACTGCGCAAAACGAATTCGTCGGATTTTTGAAAACAAGGGTTGCGGTTTTCTGTTTGATTCTCAAACAAATCAGCTGTTTCCCATTCTGCCCGACAGCAAAGCAAACGCCCTGCTTGAAAAATGCGCAGGCGAAATCTGGTGCAGCGTGGGCAGCGGCAAAAGCGCCGTAAGATTCTGCTCAAGCTGGGCAACAACGGAAGAAAAACTTGAAACTCTTGAAAAAACTGTTATCGAGATTCTTTAAAGGCGGTGATTAAGTGAAATTTGAAATCACTCTCAGCAAAATTTTAAACAGAAAGCATTACGTTTCTGCCAAAAAAAACGCGCGGAATCTGCCCGATGATTTCACCGTAACGTTTCACGCAGGAGCAATGAAAACAAAGCCGAATTCAATTGAATCAATAAAAGCTGCTCTTGATTACGGTGCAAAAGTGGTTGAATTTGACGTTTCATTCAGACCCGACGGCACCGCGGTTATTATCCACAACGGTAAGCCTGAAGATGATGAGGGCGTTTTGCTTGAAGATGCCCTTGCTGTGGTTGCAACCGATAAAGAATGCAAAATCAACCTTGATATCAAATCAACCGCAAACCTGCCCGAAGTTGATAAGCTTGTTAAAAAGTTCGGCCTTTCTGAAAGGGTGTTTTATACGGGAGTTTTTGAGGATTGGGTTGAAACGGTTAAAAACACATCTGCAATCCCCTATTATCTCAATCATAATCTGTCAAAAAAAGAATCCTATGACGAGAACCTGCTTCAGGAGCTTGCAGACAAAATCATATCACTTGGCGCAATCGGACTTAACAGCAATTTCAGCAATGCAAGCGCTGTTTCAACTCGTGCCATGCGCAAAAACGGTCTGCTTGTTTCACTCTGGACAGCCAACAAAGCGGCGGATATGGCAAGGGTTATTGCCTGCCGACCCGATAACGTTACAACAAAAAATCCGCATATTCTTCTTGAAATGCTTCGGTAATTCAAACAAATATTTTAAAAGTAAAAACAGGCTTGCAGGGTTAAACCGATGCAAGCCTGTTTCTGTTATGTCAGGGAAATCAAACAAAATAAATTTTTCTTATAACCGTGTTAAATGTCTGCGGAAGATTTGACGGAAGCTGAAATGCAAGCTTATAGAAAATAACAACCACAGTGTCGCTTGCAATAACGTTACCCGCACCGTCAACAAGCTTAGCCGTTACGTTTGCTTTTTTTGCACCGAAAAGTCCCTTGCAGGTAACCTTTCCGTTTGCATCAACGCTGACTTTGGAATTATCCGATGACCACTGAACGGAAAGACCCGTTGAATTTTTTGTGTTACAGCCAAGCTGAATGCTTGCTTTTGAATAAAGCGAGAACAAGCCAAGCTTTTTGGTGACGCTTTCAGCGCTCTTTCCGTTTCTTGTTATTTCAACAGAAGCATTCTCTGCAGCAACGGTTATCTCAAGCTCTGCCGTTTTTGTAACACCGCCGAAGGTATAGTAAACCATAACCTTTTTTGTGCCTATCGATTCAGTATTCACGCTGCCAACGTCATAGTCCTCAACGGTTCTGCTTGAACCGTCGCTGAAATACGCAACAATTTCCATTCCGCTTATATCAAGCCCTTCGCCTATTCCGTAAGCGGTTTTTGCAGGCAATGACGATATTTCAATACCCGTCAGAACGGGTTCAACCTCAATTACGGCAAACTCGCTGAAATGGTCGGTTTCAAAAGCAATATAATTGCCGTCTATGGTGCTTGCAAAGCGCACAAGCGGATTTACTATATCATCGGTCACGTGATAAACCTTGCATTTGCTCGGGTCTACCCCGTCTGCAAGCTTGATTTTAACCGTTACCGTACCGTCAGGCTGAACCGTAACCGTTTCACAGACCAGATTGATGTCATAAAAATGCAGGCTTCTGATTGAACCGCCGACAGCAAAATTTGTTCCTTCATGCTCCGAAGAATCAACCTCTTCAACCGCAAGAACGGTATCAGGCTTTATCTCCTTTGTTGTTGCCGAAACAATAACGCCGCAAGGCTCGTGGCGAAGCACGATTGACGCATATTCAAGCGAATCTATGGCAGCATTGATTGTCTGAGCAAACCCGTCAACCCTTGCCTGTTCGGTTATATCAAGTCCGTACACAACCGCTTTAACAGCATTATCAAGAATTATGAGCGATTTTTCGCTGTAATATCTTCTGTCAAGCGCAGACACTCTTTCCTTTGCCTGTTCAACGGCAGAATAATCGGCAGGCAGATATTCAAGCAAATCATAAGCATTCTGTGCCGCTTCAATAAGAGCGTCAGCCTGCGCCTGCTTATCAACCGTAAGTTTTTCTTCTGCCGCTTTAAGAGCATCGTCAAGGCGCTGAAGGCTTTCTGCGGTATAAAGCGAGCGGTCAAGCAAACTGCATTTTTCTTTCAGTTCATCAAGCGCAGAATAATCCGCAGGAAGATACTCAAGGTTTTCAATTGCTTCTCTGACCGCTTTGGTATAAGCGTTGATTACGCTTTGGTCAAAAGTTGTTTCGGCATTTTCCGCAGCAGAAACCGCATCGTCAAGCCTGCCGAGACTTTCGACTGTATACAAGGTTCTGTCTATGTTTTTTGCAATTTCAAGCACTTCGTTCATTTGGGTATAGTCACCCGTTTTCATTTCAAGAAGCTCAATTGCTCCGTCAATGCTTTCAACATATTCAGCTATCAAAGCCTCATCTGCAACGTCGCAGTGACGTTCAACAGAATTAACCGCAGCATCGAGCCTTGCAAGCGATTCGGCGGAATACAAATCCCTGTCGATTGCATTTGCTCTTTCAACCGCTTCATCAACGGCAGAATAATCGGTCCACACAATTTTCATTGAGGTGAACGATGCTTCAATCGCCGCAGTCATATCGTCTATCGCAGTCTGATACGAAGCATCTATATTCCAAGGAATATTTTCAACAACTGCCGCAGCATTCCAATATGCACTCTTCGCTTTTTTAGTTTCGGAAACAGAGTTGAATTTTTTTACGGCGTATTCAAGCTCTGAATAATCGCCTACATTCTCATCATTAAAAAGAATAACGGGAATTTCGTTTTCAACCGCAAAGTCATATGCCGTTGAATCCTCATAGCAGAAGAACGTTGCAGTTTCAACCGAATTATACCATATTGTATCAAACTCAACGTCCTTGCCGGGGAAATATAAATAGTTTAACTGATATCCCAGACCGCCCCAATCAATATACTTTACGTTTTCGGGGATTGTAAGGCGGTCGGTAGCCCAATTATCAAAAAAGGCATATCGACTGATCACTTCCAAACCTTTTCCTAAATCTATGACATCTGTATAGCACTGATAAAAAATGTTTTTGCCTGTTGATTCAATACCATCGCAAAAAACAATTTTTTTGACGTCGCAAAACGAAAAAGCATAATCACAAATATGCGTTACGCCGTCAGGTATCGTATATTCATAATCCTTTATATCGCTCGGGAAATAGCACAAAACGGTTTTGTCTTTGTTGAAAAGAACGCCATCTTTATCTGAACAGTAATAAAGATTATCGGGCGATACCTCAAAATAATCAATAGTTGATATTTCGTTGAATGCACCTTCAAGAGCCTTAACGTTTGACGGGATATAAACCGAATTAAGATTTGTTCGTGTAAAAGCTCTCGCACCTATAATCTCAAGAGATTCGGGCAGATTTATTTCCGTTATATTTGCATATTTGAACGCATCGTCCGAAATAATACGTAAATTACTGTTTTCGGGGATGGTTATTTTTTTTATGTTTCTGCAACCGTCAAAAGCCTGTTTTCCTATGATTTCAACTGATGCAGGTATTGTTACGCTGCCGATAATCGTATTATTATAAAACACTTTATCTGCAATGCTTTTTGTTCCGTCTTTAACAACAAAATCCGCTTTATCAAGCTGCATTACACCTTTATAAGCATAAAGAACATTACCCGCATAAACTGCACCGTCAGGAAGGCTCTCATACCAACCCGTACCCTCAAAAGCAGCTTCTCCAACGTAATCCAGCGTAGCGGGAAAAACAACGTCGGTAATGTTTGCGGCGTTTTTGGACGCCTTACAGTTCACTGCTTTAGTTCCGTCTTTAATAACAAGAGTTGTGTTTTCGGGAACAGTTCCCTTGTATTTAAAAAGTAATGGACCGATATATACAGGTGAATTTTCGGGAATATTTGCAAGCCATTTGCTTTTTGAGGCAAACGTCGAATATTTGATACATCTGAGATTTGCTTTTTCAGGAACAGAGATTGTTTCAAGTGCATAAAAATCCGCATCCGACCAAATTGTTTCAAGTGTTGACGGCAGTGTGAGCGAAACAACGTTGTTCAAAGCAACGAATGCGCCTTCAAGAATTTCGGTTATTCCCTCTTCCACAACGATATGCTTTATGTATTGACCGTATGCACGCCAAGGTGCCTGTTCAGTTACATAGCTGTAGGTTTTGCCTGTACCGGCAATCGTCAAAACACCCGTTTCGGTATTAAGCGACCATGTGGCGTTATCACCGCATTTATAAACAAGCTCATCCTCCATTGCGGAATCAGCATTAGCCGTAACCGCAGGCAGAGCGCACGTAAGCGGCAAAACCGCAATCACGAACGTAAGAAAAGCTGAAACAATTTTTCTCATTCATACACCCCATTTTGTGATTTTTCGATGTATTGATTATAATATAAACCCACACCGTTTGCAACAGGTTATTATAAAGCGCACACGTAAGCGGTATGTAAATTATGCGGCAGGGTGACCCTGCCGCATAATTGATATGGTTTATTAGAATGTAGCATTAATTGCCTGCTCATAGTCTTTGAGCAAATCGAATATTTCTCTAAAAAATGCAATCAGTTTATCAAAGAAGCCCGCTTTTGACGTCATAATCTGTGTGTCGGAGCTGAGCAGACGGTTACCGAGTTTTACCTTTGCAGTAAACGTTGTCTGGCCGCTCTTGCTCGGAGTGATTTTGCAGGTTCTGCCATCTTCAGAAATTGAAACTATTTCAAAATTATCGTTGCTGAACTCCCACTCAACTTTCAGCCCTGCTACAGGCGCATTGCCCATATCAGCGTGGAGTTTGATTGTATCACCGTATTTTATTGTTGTTATGCTCGGAGTTCTGATTGTCAGCAAGCCTGGCAGCATGGGATCATCGGGATCATAGCCAGGATCAACGGGCACATCAGCCTCTTCCCAGACTGCATAAAGCGTTGTTTCTGAATCAACGGCAATAATATCACCGGGACGGTAATCAGCATCAGTCGCATTTTTGTTTTTTGACCAGCCAACGAAAACATAACCGTCACGGTAAGGTTCAACAACGGGAATGGTATAGGTTGAATCACCGCTCTGAGTGCGGAAATCACCGTTTCCGCCATTGGTATCATAAGAAAGGTTGTATGCTCTTGATATTACCAAATCAGCACTGCCGGGATATTCTCCGTTTATGCCAATCAAGAAATAGTAGCGTTCCCCGGCTGTCAGATAAACACTGATAGCAAAGTTTTTATCGATATCGTCATCGTTACCGACAATATAGTTTTGGTCACCGTCATACATTTTACAGTAAGTGTCAGAATCGGAACCGTCCGACAACGATTTGATAACATATTCTCCCGATACTTCGGTGACAAACTCGACCCAATAGGTAGGCACCTTTTCCGTAAACTTATAATTTTGCTGTTCGTTTCTGGTTATGGAATAATGTTCAAAAGCGGCATAAAGTTCCAGATTATCATTCAGTGTGAGTTCTTCGCCGGGGTAATACGTTTTTCCGCCATCATACCCAACTTCTTTCCAGCCGGTAAACGTATAAGGAAATTTTTCAGGAACATCATATATAATTATCGTGTCTTCATTTAAGCCACATTCTTGTGTATAATGCAAATCACCGCTGATATAATATTTGATTGTATAATATGATTCTTTCCACACAGCATAAAGAGTTACGTTTCCTTCAATCTCTATCTCGTCACCTGCACATATATCGGCAAAAGTAAAATCTTCATAAGCTGACCAGCCCAAAAACTCATATCCTTCTCTGACAGGTTCATCATAGGGGATGGTATAAACATAATCGCCGTACAATGCATCTGGCGCATCATATCCGCCGTTAGCATCAAAAGTAACCGTATATGCAGGGGTAACGGTTATTCTGAACTCTCCTTCTGTGTTTGCGCTATACGCTTTTACATATAAATAATATGTATTACCTTTGGTGAGGTTTGCGGAAAATCTGAAATTAGAGTTTTCTCCTTCATCGTCACCCATAGCGATTTCATTTTGGTTGCTGTCATACAGATAGCCTACGGTGTCAAGATCTTCATACACTTTCTTTGATTCAAATACATAGCATCCGCTTTCATCAGGAACGAACTTTACATAGCCCTCTTTTGTTGTTGAATCAAGCATAAACACTACGGACTGGTCGGTATATACGCTCCAGCTGTCCCACTGAGCATAGAGTGTTGTGTTTTCAAAGAAGCCGGCAGACTGACCCGGATAATACCACCAACCGTCTGACGTTTTCCAGCCGGAAAAAGTATAACCGAAACGTGACGGACATACGTCGCTGATATACAGTGCATCATTTTCGCTAAACGTCTGCGATGACGGTGCATCCGTGCCGCCGTTAGCATTATAAATGAGGGTGTAGGTTGTTGCAGCATTCTTTTGCCATACCGCATAAAGAGTTGTGTTTGCTGAAAGTGAAATTGTATTGCCGCCTACATAAGCTGCAGACGTTGCACTGCCGTTTGTTGACCAACCAAGGAAAGTATAACCGCTTCTGGTGGGTTTGGTTGATGAAACAGTATAGCTTGTTGCACCGCTCTGCGATGAAGGTGCACCCGTGCCGCCGTTTGCATTATATGACAAAGTATAATTTGCCGCTTCGCTCTTTGTCCAGTGAGCATAAAGTTTGGTGTTACCGTCAAGCGATGCTGTAAAATATTCCGCAGCGCCGGCTACTCTTGTTCCGCCGACACGCTTGGTAAACCAACCGATAAAAATATATCCGCTTCTGTTATTCTTCGGCAACGGTGCGGGTTGAATATAGTCATCGTTAACGTTGGCAACAACTGTCTGTGCCGTATAGGCATCTGTGTCACCTATATAACCCGTTGTGCCCTTTTCATAAAGAGCAATGTCAGACATCTCAATGTTACAAGCTCTGTCGATATACGGATGAATCGAACTTCCGCTTATTTTTGTTCTTTTCAGTTCAACAGAATAATCAGCCCATGAATTTGTTAACGTAACTGAAACGAAATTGTTTTCATATCCCCATCTGAAATACATTTTTGCGCCTGAAACACTTGATTTCGCCTTGAATTTTAACACCATAGTTGATTCATTGGCTTGCGCGAAATTATAATAATACGAGCCGTTAATTAAAGTATCAAACTTCAAATCTTTACCGGAAGAACCTGCTTTTAATGCCTGAATATATAAGCTGTCTGTTTCGGGTTTTAACGTAACTTTTGCATACTCTGTATTTCTTGAAGAATAATGAGCTTTGGGAGTTGCAGAGCTAATATTTTCATATTCCTCTGCAGGCGAAGATATATAGTTATTATTGAAATTATCATAAAACGTTACGTTTCGCTTCTCCACTTCTTCGAAATAGAAAAGTTGATTTTTTCCGCCATGGAAATCCCACTGATGAAGAGCGGCACCTGACTTTGTTGATGAATCAGAAACGTCTATCGCCCTGCCGCTATGTTTGGAATGAATTGAATATATGCCGCTGTAACCGGATTTATCGCCACGTTTGATAATCGAAAACTTCTGAGCATTATGGTTGCTTTTTGTATAAACCTGAAGAGAAGCACCATAGGCATACCTGTCATCTGCATCAACGTCAAGAGCCAAACCGCCGTTCAAATTTTCAAAACTGTAATAACCGTCACCTGTCGCCGCTGTTACTCTCCATAATTCGCCGTTGCCTTTTTCGCCTTTGTTGCGCTGGCTGACCAAATTTCCGGAATCCGAACCGTCGGAAGCTAATACTAATCCGCTGTTTTCATTGTAAATTCTGTATACGTGACCCACTTCAAGAACATCAGTTTGATTCTCTTTCCAGTGTGCATACAGGGTTTTGTTGCCGGAAGTTACCGTTGAACTACGGGTAACTCTTGTTCCGCCCGAAGCAGAAGTGTACCAACCGTCAAAAGTGTATCCTTCACGCGTTGCGGAGGGCATATAATCACTATAAATTTCTCCAACAACATAAGTTCCGCTTGAAGTAGAAGGGGTACCACCGTTACCGATAAAAGAAACTTTAACAATCGATGTACGGGCATCTGTGAAGTCTGGTCGAATATATCCCCAATAGCCGCCTCCACCATCGCCTTTAATATTTTTATAATTTATTTCAGTTATCTTTTGTACTTTTTTTACTTTGCCAAAATTTTGGTGCCAAGTTGTAGTGTCATTCTCATATATAGCAACATGACCATAACCGCTATTACCTGCATATATTAATATATCCCCTTTTTGAGGATTTTTTCCACCTTTTACTCTTGCCCAGTCAGATGGTATACCATACGTTCTGTAATCACAAGCGTTTGGTCCTGAATGTGAGAACCCAAGATAAGCACCATAACTGTAAATTAAATTTACACATTGACCAGCACCTAATTGGGAACCATTTTTTGATACCAACCAATTTATAGCATCTGCTCTTGTTTTATTTGTTGTTGCCGCCTCTGCCTGTGTTACAAACGGGTTAGCTGAAAACACACCCATTGGCAGAACCATAACCACTGCAAGCAGCAGGGCTACAAGTTGTTTGCTGATTTTTTTCATAATACAACCTCCAAAAATTTAATCATACCAATCCGATCAGATTCAGAAGATACCAGAACGGAGCCACAAACAGCGTAAGCATAAACTCTCTGTCCGTCATTTTTATATGAGCGTTTTCGCCTTCAACGTTAAAAATTTTAGCGTCAATAAACTTCGGTACCGAACCTGTGCTCACAATTCCGGCGTTATCAAAAACCGCATCGGGTTTAGTTGCAATCTTTATCTGACCCGGGTAAGTCGCCGTCAGCTTAAATTTGACAGTAACCGTCAATCCGTCGGAAACTTGAGTTTGAAAATCACTCAGCACAGCCTTACCCGTGCCGCTGATATAAAAATCATCTTCGTCCAGTTCAACGTTGCTGATACCGTTTATGGAATAAAATCCGCAGGAACAATATACACTCTCGCCAACCGCAAGTGCTTCGGGTGCAACAAGCGATGCCCTGGGCTGTGCGCTTGAATATGCAAAAGCAGGCACTGCACTTACAAAAAACAAAGTCAGCACAAGCGTAAGCGTAAAGAACTTTTTATCAAACCTTTTCACAAAAACCTCCGTGCTGTTAAAGCACACATACATCTCTTTTTAAACATTCGGCTGAATCTATTTTCATAACCAATAGCCGATAAAATCAAATATGCTGTTGAATATCCATTTGACGTTAACAGCTATTGACCTGGTGCTGTATGCCAGGCTTTCCATAAACATCTCTACGTTTCCGATATAGGAAAACGAAGCGGCAATATCCTTTACGTTCTCGCTGATTCTCGCAATGCACTCGCCTGTTTCTGCCTTGAAATAGTCTGAATTTGCTTTGAAATTGCGTTTTTCAACCTCAAATTCTTCAACGATAAATCTGTATTCATCAACACTGACAACAAAATGAAGACCGTTTTCTTCAGATTTTCTCTGATAAATAATAACCTCAAATTCCTCACCGTTGGGAAGGTTTACAAACGAATGCCAGCCGTCATCGTCACAATAACTCGTCACCTCAGTCTGTGAGCCGTCTTTAAACTTCGCAACAATCTTGCCGCCGTTTTCACGGGGATCGCTGAAGCTGCAGGTACCGTCATAATATTCAAAGCACTTAACGGCACTTTCAAGGTTTTCAACAACGATTTCTTTGATATAATCCTGTGCATCATAGGTTGCCGCAGGTCTTTCACCGTCATATTTTGCAACGTTGATTTTGCAGCGATTTTCATAGCATGCCGCATAAATCAGAAGCGTTCCGCTCTGCAGATAATAAATTCTTCCGTCATCATCTGCCTGTTCATATTCTTCATATCCGTAAGCTTCATCGCCTGCATATTCTTCCGAAACGTCGAGATCAATGCAGTCAAAAGTAATTATGTAGCATCCGTCCTCGGGAACATTGAGTTCATAAACGATACCGTTTGCGTTATAATCAAAATTTTCTTCGCTTGCCGTAAGCTCGGATTCTCCCAAACCGACATATCCGTCAAGTCTGTACACATAGGCGCCGTTTCGGCTTTCATCGTTCCAATAGATGTAATCGTTCTTTTGCGCAGCCGATGCACCGATTGCACAAAAGCTCATAAGCGTTGCGAATGCAAGAATAACTGTCATTAATTTTTTCATAGAATTACCTCCAAAAATTTAAATTGAATCAGCCGAATATATATACAATCGTGTCATATACCCACATAAAGGGTTGAACCACTATTGCAAGCAGCGAAATCAGCATAAACACTTTTCTCACCTCACTTTTAAAACGTTTTATTAATAGTAAAGACAACACGTAACAGTAAAAAGTTCACTTATTTAAGAAAATTTTCAAAAAATTATTTCACGGCCTTTTATTGAATGATTTTGCGGAATATGTTATATTTTGTAAGATAAGATTTAACGGAGGCAGAAATGAAAGAAACGGTTGACTTTCAAAAGCTTATAGACGAAGCAAAAAGCGGCAACAATGCCGCTTTTGAAGAACTTTATAATCTCACAATCAAAACTGCATACCGCACGGCAACCCTTCTTTTGAACAATGCCGATGACGTTGAAGACGTTCTGCAAAATTCGTACATCAAGGTTCACAGCAGGCTTGACGAACTTAACAAACCCGAAAGCTTTGAAAGCTGGGTTAAAGCGATTGTTGAAAACGAAAGCAAGAATTTCATAAAAAAAGAAAAAAGAATATCGGCTCCGTTGATATTCTTCAAAAACAAAGCGGAAGATTACTCCGAAGAATGGAAAAAACCCGTTCCTCAGGAATATATGGAAAAGGAAGAGCTTCGCAACAGCGTTTCAAAAATTATTGACGGTCTTTCACCCGAGGTTCGTGCCTGCATTGTTCTTTTTCATTTTGAAGACAAAAGCCTTGACGAAACAGCACAATTGCTCGACATTCCGCTGGGCACGGTAAAAAGCCGCCTTCACAATGGCCGAAAACAAATAGAAAAAGAGTTCAATAAGCTGAGAAAAAAAGACCCGTCGCTCTACGGTATCGCCGCCATCCCTGCAGTTATGGCTATGCTTGCATATGAATCGGCAAATCTCACCGTTCCCGTTGCGCTTGGCGAATCGGTATTTGCAGGAGCAACCGCCTCAGGTGCGGCGGCAGGTTTGACGGGCACGGTTGCAACAGGTTCAGCCGCAGCAGCAGGTGCTTCCGCAGCAAGCGCAACAGCCGCAACATCCGTTGCCGCGACTGCCGCAACCTCAATCGCAGTCAAAGTTACTGCAGTTGCCGTTGCAGGCTCGCTTGCCGTCGGCGGTTCCGTTGCGATAAAAGAATATGTTGAAACAAAAAAAGAAAACGCCGTAACAACGCAGATATCAACGGTTTTTGCGCCTGAAGAAACCTGCACAATCGCTGAAATCTTACCCGAAACTCAGCCGTCTGAAGAAACGCCTTCAACAACGCTGACAAGTTCAGCTCAGGCAACTTCCGCACTCTCCGTTTTTTCAACAACACAGCTGCAAAAAACAACACAAAAGCCGTCAACAACACGGGCAACCGCAACCTCAACACTGACAACGCAGGCAACAACGGCAAAACCCACAACGTCAGTGCAAACAACAAAACCCGTAACCACCGCCATACCTACAACAGTTCCGCCCGCCACAAGTCCGGAAGAGGTTTATTCTCTTTCGGGCGGAGTTATCCAACAATACACGGGCAGCGATTCGAGTGTTTCGATTCCGTCAAAGGTCGGTTCGGAAACGGTAACAGCAATCGGAGCAGGTGCCTTTGCGAGCAACCCGAACATAAAATCCGTTGCAATTCCCTCAACGGTTACACAAATCGGTCAGGAGGCTTTTGCCGATTGCACAAGACTCTCTTCCGTATCTTTTCCGTCCTCACTTGAAACTATCGGAATCGGCGCGTTCTACGGCTGCACCGCCCTTAGTTCCGTTTCCGTTCCCGGAGGAACAAAAACAATTGCCGACGAAGCTTTTGCCGAATGCTCCTCGCTCAGGTCAATCGCCATCCCCGCAAGCGTAACGTCAATATCCGACGACGCTTTTTACGGCTGCGATTCGCTGACAATAAAATGCTCGGAAGGCTCTGCGGCACACGAATTTGCCCTTGCCAACGGATTTGACTTTACACTTTCATAAAAGTAAAAAAACTCTGCAACCTGACGGCTGCAGAGTTTTTTCTGTATATTGAGATTAAAGTCCCATTGTTTCCATAAGCTTTGCGGAAATTGCTTTTTGTCTTGCCATAGCAACTTCGGAGTTTTCACCCTTGACAGAGAAATAAAGCTTGAGCTTGGGTTCTGTACCAGAAGGTCTTGCCGCTGCCCACGAGCCGTCGCTGAAGTCAAAGCGAAGAACGTTTTCTTTGGGCAGACCGTCGATACCCTTTGAATAATCCTTAAGGTCATCAAGGTCATCGAACGCCTTTGTACCGTTTTCTCTGAGAAGCTGCATTGAAGCCTGAATCTTTTCTGCACCTTCTTTGCCCTTGAGAACGATTGTCTCAAGGCAGTCAAAATAATAACCGTATGCGGCATAAATATCATTAAGGGCATCAACAAGTGTTTTACCCTGATTCTTGTAGTAAGCTGCCATTTCCGCAATAAGCATTGAGGCGGAAACTGCGTCCTTATCCCTTGCGTGTGTACCTGCAAGGTAACCGTAGCTCTCTTCGTAGCCGAAAAGGAAGGTGTTTTCGCCGTTTTCTTCCCAGTTGCAGATTTTTTCGCCGATATATTTGAAGCCCGTAAGAGTCTGAACCGTTTTGGCACCGTGGCTTTCGGCAATAGCTGCGCCGAGACCGCTGGTTACGATTGTTTTGACAACCGCAGCATTGGCAGGCATAGAATCCTTTCTGAATTTAAGAACAAAGTCAACAAGCAGTGCACCGGTCTGGTTGCCCGTGAGAAGAACGTATTCGCCGTTGTGGCAAACGCCCACGCCTACTCTGTCGCAGTCGGGGTCTGTACCGATAACGATATCGGCACCCTCTGCCTCTGCCTGCTTAAGAGCATAGTTAAGAGCGTCCTTTTCTTCGGGGTTGGGTGAGCGGACGGTTGAGAAATTGCCGTCGGGAAGCTCCTGCTCTTTTACGATTGAAACGTTCTTGCCTGCAAGAATCTTTCTTACGGGAATATTGCCCGTGCCGTGAAGAGCGGTATAAACAATTTTAAGCTCGCTTGCCTCGTTATAAACGCTCTGCTTTTTAACCTCTGCAAGGAAAGCGTCAAGAGTCTCGTCACCGATATCAACAAGAAGTCCGTTTGCCTTTGCTTCATCAGCACTCATAAAAGGAATTGCCTTGAGGTCTGTAACTGCGTTGACATATGCAATAACCTTATCGGCATATTCGGGAACAAGCTGGCAGCCCTTTGAATCATAAACCTTGTAGCCGTTGTATTCCTTGGGATTGTGGCTTGCGGTAAGAACGATGCCTGCTGTGCAGTTATGGTATCTGACGGCAAATGAAAGAACGGGTGTGGGCATAAGGGTATTGAAAAGATACGCCTTGATGCCTGCAGCGTTGAGAACAGAAGCTGCATCTGCCGCAAAAGCAGCGGAATTGTTGCGTGAATCATATGCAATTGCAACAGACTTTTCGCCGCTGAATTCAGCGTTAAGATAATCTGCAAGTCCCTTTGTTGCCTTTGCAACGGTGTATTTGTTCATTCTATTGGGACCTGCGCCCATAATGCCTCTCAGACCGCCTGTGCCGAATTCGAGTTCCTTATAGAATCTGTCTTCGAGTTCCTTTTTGTCTGTGATAGCTTCGAGCTCCGCCTTTGTTGCTTCATCAAAAGTGAGCCAATATTCATAACCTGTCATAATATATTTCCTCCTTACAATTCAAATCCGAGTGTAATAATTTCAAACGGTGCATATTCAATCTTCTCTGCCGCACCGGTTTCATCCTCAAGCATATTGAGAATTTTTGCTTTCTTCGGCAAATTGAGAATACCTCTTTCGCCGTTTTGTTCGTTTAACCTGACAACAATCATTTTGCCATTTTCGGAAAGCTTGACCGCCTGCAGCCAAAGCTTATCGTTAAATGAAAAATCGCAGTCAACGTCAGCCTTTTCAAGCGGAATATTATATTCAAACGCGGTTTTGTTTATGCCTGCGTCAATTGCATCGCCTGCGTGGGGATAAATCATATAGCAGAAATCGTGCTTGCCCATATCCGACGTCGGGTCGGGGCGGATTGTTGCACGCAGAAGCGAAAGCGCCATAACGTTATTTTCTGCAGAAACGCCGTATTTACCCTGATTGATGAGTGCAACGCCGCCGCCGTGCTCGCTCATATCGCACCATTTATGGTGGCAAACCTCAAAGCGAGCCTGCTGCCACGAGGTGTTGCGGTGAGTTTCTCTGCGTATAAAGCCTGCCGAAGTGTCGCAAACAAGCTCTCTTGAAAGTACATTGCAACCAAACTCAACCTTTGCAAGGCGGTGCTTTTCGTTCCAGTCAACAACGTTTTCAACCTCAATTCCCCTTGAACGGCGGAAAAGACGGATTATCCTCTGCCAGGTGCTTTTTGCCGTTGCAAGAGTAACCGAAAACTCGGCGCATTCGTCATCGCTCTTAATAAATTCAAGCGGTTTTTCGATTCTGATTTCTTCCTGCTTATCTTTATAATTCGGAAGAATATCCCAAGCATCATAGTTACCGGGAGTGTCGTGATAAATCTTAAGCTTGTTGAAATCGCCCTTTGCCCATTCACGGCTCAGCTCGTTATCACGCAGCGAGATTATGCTGCCGTCGGGAGCAAATTCAACGGAATAAAACGGAGTTTTGATTTTAAGTCCGTCACGCTCAAACCAGCCGTCGGCTTTTTCTGTTTTGATTTTGCCGCACGAAAGAGCGGGAATTTCAGGCACGGCATAATATCCGCAGATTCCTTTTCTTATAATTTTACCGTTTTCATCGGGTATGAAAGTAAGCGAGTTTCTTTCAAAATTGAGCGAATTGAAATATCTTTCTCCGCCGCCGATAATCTCTTTAAGCTCTCGCTCCATCTGCTCATAGTCCGCCATGGCATCACGGTAAACGGGCGTAATGTGGCTGCCGGGAATAATATCGTGAAACTGATTTATCATCAGCTTTTTGTAAATCTCACGAAGCTTTTCGGCAGGATACTCAATCCCCTGCTTCATACGAAGAACACAACGCATTTCTGCTTCACGCAGCATAAACTCAAGCTTGCGGTTGAGCTCTTTGAGGTTTGACTTTGTTGTGAAAGTTCCTCTGTGCATCTCAAGATAAAGCTCGCCGTCCCAGACGGAAAGTTTTTGATTGCCGTCAAAGTTTTTATGCAAGAATTCTTTGCCCGTTGTGTGCTCTGTCTGCGGCATGACGGAAAGCTTTTCAAAGCGATGCATAAGCTCAACCATTTCTTCGGTTGCGCCGCTTCCGCCGTCACCGTAGCCGAACATCTGCAGGGTTGCGCTGCCAGTATTTTTATCCTGATAAGCCTCCCAGTTATCCATAATCTGACTCGGCATATTCCACGAAATAAAGTGGGTCGGCGGCACGCAGGCATAAACCTCGGAGCCGTCAATGCCTCGCCAGATAAAGTTGTTGTGAGGGAATCTGTTTGTATCGTTCCAGGTTGACATCTTATTTGAAACAAAATAGTCAACACCGCTTTTTTTCAATATCTGCGGCAGAATCCAGCTGTTACCGAAAACGTCGGGCAGCCAGCAGTTATCAACCGTTATGCCGAATTTTTCTCTGAAAAAACTTTGTCCGTAAAGGCACTGCCTGATTAAGCTTTCGCACGACGGCACATTGCAGTCGGGCTCAACGTACATTGCGCCCACGGGTTCAAACCTGCCCTCGGCAATTCTCCGTTTAAGCTCTTCAAAGATTTCGGGGTAATATTTTTCAACCGTTTCGTAAGTATATGCCTGTGTGTGGGCATATTTGAAATCGGGGTATTTATCCATCAGACGAAGCTGAATGAGCACGGTGCGCAGATTCTTTTGTACGGCGTGAATTCTGCGCCAATAATAAGCAATGTCAAGGTGCGAATGTGCAACAAGTGCAACGTTACCGCTGCCTTTATAATCTTCATTTGAAAAGATGTTTTCTTCAATGTAAGCCGATGCAGCTCTGACGTCCTGAGTTTTTATATCGTCAAAATCAATGCAGTTGAGCGCTTTGTCAAGCTCGTCGATAATTAAAGCCGAAAAGTCCTCGTTAAACGCTCCGCTTAAGGCAGCATCAAGAAGCATTTCAATATCATAAACAAGCGACTGCACCGCTTCGTTTACAACCGCAATATATCCGCCCTCAAAAATCTGACGGCAGCCTCTGACCGAAAGGCTCTCGGGGTTGCGCTCATCATCGGGTTTTGAGCGGTTATAACCCATAATTTCAAAATGCAGCTTTCTTCCGTCAACGTATTCGGAAAGATTCATTCTTTCTCTGTTGGGGTCAATGCCGCCGACGTATCTGCCGTTAACCTTAACTATCATTTCAGCGGCGGTTTTGAGCGAAAAACAGAATTTTTTGCCCTCAAGGTGGGCAGGCAGTTCATAATCCGCTTCAATAAATGCCGTACCGTCGGGCGTAAAATACATATCTCCTTTTTTAAGAGGTCTCGGAGCTTCATCGTAAAACTCAAAATTCATCTCGGAGGTCTGGCGTGCTTCACGAATCACAAAGGTTTCAATCTCATGCTTTTCGGAACAGATTTCTCTTTTGAGCCAGCCGAAACGGAGCTTTATCCATTCTTCGGGACGCATACTTCGGCGTTCAACTTTGATATGAGCCATTCCGCCACCTCCTTAAGTATCCTGAAAATAAGGCTTTTTGCGTATGCCGATAACCCTGACTTTACGGTCAAGGTCGGCTTCGATTCTTTCTTCAATCCATTTCAGACAGCGGTCAAGAATAAGGCATTTGGAGCATTCGCCCTGCAAAAGCACCGTAACCTCATTGCCGTTTTCTGCAACAAAGGTTATTTCTCCGCCGTCGCCCTGTAAGCGTGGTCTGATATATTCGTTGATATATTTTTCCATAGCATCAGACACCCTTTCCGAAATTGTCCATTTTGATTATAACACCATAATTTTTCAAGCGCAATTGTAAAATGGAAAAAAATACACAAATATTTGATTTTTATCTTTAATTACGCATATCCTTATGCTAAAATAATGGTGATGAATGTAAAATAATACGGTTTTGGGGTGAATATATGCATATATTAACAAGCAAACAGATGTATGCGGCAGAGTGCAACGCCGTTGAAAGAGGCATCGGTTTCCCTCAGCTTATGGAAAACGCAGGTACCGCCTGCGCAAAGCTGATAAAAAAGCACTTTTGCATAACCGAAGATAAACCGCAGAAAATTCTTGTTATCTGCGGCAAGGGCAAAAACGGCGGCGACGGCTTTGTTATTGCCCGCAAGATGCGTGAATACGGCTGTGACGTTAAGATTATGCTTGCCTGCGGCGAGCCGAAGGACGATATATCCAAAAATATGTTTTCGCTCGCAGAAGTGATGGGTATTGATATTCTGACTTATAACAATAACCTAACCCTGCTTAAAACGTACATTGAAGAAGCTGATATAATTGTTGATGCGATTTTCGGCACGGGTTTTTCGGGCGCACTCAATCAATCTCTCTCTGCCCTTGCAAAAGCAGTAAATTCCGCTGATGCAAAAACGGTTGCTATTGACGTTCCGAGCGGCGCAGACTGCGACGCTGCAACCGTTGACGGAGCTGTTTTTAAAGCGGATATGACAATTGCAATCTCTGCCTATAAACCCATCCACATACTTAAACCTTATAATGTTTTCTGCGGCAGAACGGTTGTTGCCGACATAGGAATGACTGAAAGCGATTTCAAAAAGCTTGAAAGCGTGACCTGTTTTACGCTTGACGCAAAGGAAATCAAAAAAATGCTCCCCAAGCGCAAGCCTGTCTCAAACAAAGGCACGTACGGCAGAGCTTTGCTGGTTTGCGGAAGCATGAAAATGACGGGTGCCGCAACACTTGCAACGGGCGGTGCTCTCAGAACAGGTGCAGGTCTCGTTACGCTTGCGTTTCCGCAAAGCGCTTATCCCGCAATTGCGCCGAAACTGACGGAATCTCTTCTTTTGCCGCTTGAATCAAATCTTGAGGGCACGTTTGCTTTCGCCGCACTCGGCGGAATAACAGAAGCCGCAAAAAATGCAACCGCCGTGCTGATCGGCTGCGGTCTCGGCTTCAACAAGGATACCTCAAGAATCGTCCACAGTGCGATAAAAGAAATAAAATCGCCAATGATTATTGATGCAGACGGCATAAATGCTGTAAGCACAAATATAGATATACTGAAGGAAGCACAGGCGCCCGTTATACTGACCCCTCATCCGGGCGAAATGAGCAGGCTCTGCGGCAGAAGCATTGCAGAGATTATTGCAAATCCCGTTGCCGTTGCCTGTGAATTTGCGCAGAAATACGGTGTTACCGTTGTTCTCAAAGGTGCAAATACCGTTATCTGTAACAGCGAAAATTCGGTTTACGTTAACACAACAGGCAATGCAGGTCTCGCACGGGGCGGCAGCGGAGATTTGCTTGCAGGTATGGTTGTTTCGCTTGTTGCGCAGGGTATGGATCCGTTTGATGCCTCAGTTTGCGCAGTTTATCTTCACGGTCTTGCCGCCGATGCGGTTGCCGCAAAAACGTCAATGAGAGGTATGCTCCCGAGCGACGTTCTTGACGTTTTGCCCGTGCTTTTTTCAAAATTTGAATAGCAGGTGGTTTTTTGAAAAAGGTTTTGCTGTTTTTCGCAGTGATGCTCACAATAATTACTGCAGGATGTGAAAAGCAAAACAAAACGGATTTTTCATCAGAGGATAGCTGCAACAGCTTTACGGCAAAAGCAGAAATAACGTTCAGGGATCTGTATATGACAGCGCAAATTACAAGAAGCAAAAACGGCGAACTGAAAGTTAAATTTATTACGCCCGAATCCCTTTCCGCACTTGAGACGGTCTGCATTGACGGTGAATGCAGTGCGTCCTTTGACGGCATTGAATTCAGCACGGATTCAGGTCGATTTCCTCAAGCCGAATTCACGGCAATTGCGGCACAGGCGTTTGACTACGTACAGGCTGGCATTGACCTCAAAAAGACCGTCAGCGACGGCAAAACAACGTATCACGGCAGCACGGACAGCGGAGTTTTTGCGCTTAACCGTGACTCACAAAGCGGCAACTGGCTTGACCTTTCCGTTGAGGGTGCACAGCTTCACATAGTATTCAAAGAATTCAAACCGGAATAAGCAAAAACGGCTTGCATCTGCAAGCCGTTTTGTTTTTTATAAGGTGAATTATACTATCAAGTGCAACAGTTTAAGAAAATAAAGTAACTCATATAAATCCATGGTATAATGTGATTGCTACAAAACAACAACCAAGGAGGATTTATATGAGTTATACCCATCTTACCATAGAAGAACGTTGTTGTCTACGGGAATATTACGTAAAAGGATACAGTTATCGAAAAATAGCAAAGTTAATAGGAAGAAGTGTCAGTACGGTATCAAGAGAGC
>JAGBAK010000007.1 GCA_017938985.1 Clostridia bacterium | reverse complement strand
AATTGAATTTGCAATTCTCTGCATCTCGTCTTTGTGGCTTTGGGCATAGACCGCCATTGCCGAAACAAGGGCATAGAGAGCATCGGTTGAATTCGGAACAATCGGCATTTTTCCGTCAAAAACATCTTCGATTGAGGGCAGAGAGTTCCACACCTTGCACCACGTTCTGAATTCAATTGCCGTTCCCGTACCGACAAGTCCCGCAACCATCGGGTACATAATCTCAACATTATCGTCAACGCTGTTGAGCAGATTGCTGACCATTTCCCACGAACGGGGTGTCGGGAAAGCAAGGTCATCCTTGCCGCCGTCAAAGCCCATAAGCATATTCTGCTTGAACGAAAGAAAACCGATAACCTTCGGACTGATTGCGTTTCTGATTGCCCATTGCTTCCACGAATTGAAGTTGCCCTCAACTTCAAAGTGGCAAAGGCGGTTTGCAAGAGCTTTAGGCATTTTGAAAGCAACGGATTTATCCGTCACTCTGTTACCTGCGGCGATAACGATGCAGTTATCGGGTAGCTTATGTTCACCCACAACACGGTCGAGCGTTATCTGATAAGCCGCAGCCTGAACGGATTGGGGTGCGGCTGAAATTTCGTCAAGGAAAAGGATATTCACGATAGAATCATCCGCATCCATCTGAAAAATCTGCGGTCGGAGCCATATTGCGAGGGTTTTATCTGCATTTGCGGTGGGAATACCTCGCAGGTCAATGGGATTGAAAAGGAGCAGACGGACATCGGTCACAACGGATTTTTTGCCCGTTTTTGCTTCAATATCCTTTGCAAGCTGACGGACAAGCTGGGATTTACCGACGCCGGGAGGTCCCCACAGCATTACCGACGGCAGAGTTTTTATCGGCAGCCCGGCATTGATAACGCCGCAATACGATTTTGAGAGAATATTTATCGTTTTCTGCACCGTTAAGCTCGGCACACTTGACATTTTCACTTCGTTCATTGTTTGACCCCCAGTTTTTTGTCAATATTTTTGAGCTGTTTTTTCAGTTCTTCGATTTTATCAACATAGCTTTCGTCTTTTGCAAGCTCGGCTTTTATCCCGATTTCTTTTTCACGGAGCTTTTCTGCGGCATCGGCAAGCTTTCCGATATATTCCGTAAGACCCTCAAGATAGTTATCGATTCGGATTATTGTTCCGACCTCTGCGTCACCGAGATTGACATAGTGTCTGCCCGTATTTTTAAGAATCACAAACGGCTTTTCTTTGAGCATATTTGCAGGAAGAATAACCTTGAAGCCCTGATATTCGAGAAGCTCTTTTTCGGCAGGAATCATATTGTTTTTCTGAACAGCATCAAAGATTCGCTTTCGGATTATCTGCCTTTGCGCCTTGTCATATTCGCGCTTGTTTGCGGAATAGAAATCTCTGTCTGCAACGCATTCGGCGGTTATTCTTTGGTTATCGGTAAGCTGTGCGGGAATTGAGTTAAGCTCGTTTTCGAGTGCTTCACGATTCGAAATAAGACCCCTTTGCAGAGCCATATATTTTTCAAGCTCGTTTGCGGTTTCGACCCTCTTTTTGATAAGCGGATTGCCTACCGCAAGAGCTTTTACTTCGGCATAGTCAAGCACCGTGCCGTCAATATCCGAGCCGCTTCTCTGTGTGAGCGAACCCGAAA
This sequence comes from Clostridia bacterium, assembly GCA_017938985.1. Classification (GTDB taxonomy): domain Bacteria; phylum Bacillota; class Clostridia; order Oscillospirales; family Acutalibacteraceae; genus CAG-177. The sequence continues at coordinate 10,171 of JAGBAK010000007.1, read as the reverse complement.
GAAGTTGGCTGATGAATCTCTGCTTTGTTTCGAGCAGCTGCCATGAATAGGCATCAAAACTGCCCTCTGTTATGTATCTGAAAATCTGCACCTTGGGATTCATATTGCCCTGACGCAGAATTCTGCCCTCTCGCTGCACCATATCCGCAGGTCGCCACGGCACATCGATATGATGAAGTGCAATCAGTCTGTCCTGAACGTTAACACCGAGACCGAGCTTGAACGTTGAACCGAGAAGAATACGAATTTCGCCGTTTCTGACCTTTCCGAAAAGCTCGCTTCGTTTTTTCTCTGTCTGTGCATCGTGAACATAAGCAATGGTTTCTTCGGGGATTCCCATTGAAATGAGCAGGCGTGAAAGTTCGTCGTAAATATTGAAAGTCCCTTTCGGCGTTGAAACGTCGCAAAAAATAAGCTGTGCGCTTTTCTGAAGATATGTTTTCATATAGATATCAAAAACATTCTCTGCACAGCGGTAAACCTTTGAATCATAGGTGAATGCCGCATTCGGTTCGGCAAGGCGCAAATCAAGAGCCGCCTTTCTGCCGTCAACGGTGATTTTGAGCATATTATCTTCCGTTCTCGGCACCATATGATTTCTTACGTCTTCAACTCTGTCGGATATCTTATCAAGATAAGCCTGAAATCCCTTCGTTTTGGGAATAAGTGCATCTGTATAGCCGTCAAATTCGGGTATGCCCTCCGCACCATCCATCGAATGGAAGTCCGCAACTGAAGCGAGCAGATTTGTAAGCTCGGGCAGATTATGAAATTTTGAAAGCCTCGTTGCCATTCGGTATTCACTTGTGTCAACGTCAATCTCAAAGCTGTCCTCTTTTTCGGCAAACATACCGACCCAGCTGTCAAAACTCTGCAAATCAAGAAGAGCCAATTCACCGCTCTGCAGATATTTCTGCATAACGTAAACATCGGTCACGGAATTTGTTATGGGTGTACCCGTTGCAAAAACAACTCCCCTGCCGTTGTTCTGCTTCTGAACACACTGCACCTTTTCGAGCATTTCGGCGCATTTTTTTGAGCCGCCTTTTGAAAGACCGAGAACGTTGGCAATCTTGGTTTCAATCGGCAGATTTTTGAAATTGTGAGCCTCATCAACAAACAGAGTATTGATGCCGAGTTCATCAAAGAAAATCTCATCGCTCGCAACATACAACGCTCTTTTCAGCTCTTCGCAAGCCTCACGCAGCTTACGGCGTTTTTCCTGAAGGCGTGATGTGTTCTTAAGGCTGTTACAAAGCTTTTCCGAAACGGAATCAAGCAATTCCTGCAGCTGGCTTTCGTGGAATTCCCTTGAAATTCCGATAAGCTCAAAACAGCTGTATGCCATTATCACGGCATCATAGTCGTTATCCCTGATTTTCTCCATAACCTCATCACGTTTATCGGGCTTGAAATTTTTTGGCTCAACGCAGAGAATATTTGCCTGCGGATACATTCTGATAAATATATCCGACCACTGACCCACAAGGTTATTGGGTACAACATAGAGATTTTTCTTTGAAATGCCCATTCTGCGAAGCTCCATACCCGCAGCAACCATAACGTAAGTTTTGCCCGCACCAACGTCGTGGGCAAGCAAAGTATTGGGTGTAAAGAGGATTCTTGCAACTGCATTTTTCTGATAAGGATAAAGCTTTATTTCATCGGACATAGTCGGAAATTCAAGAAAAGATCCGTCAAAGATTCTCTTGCGCACACAGGCGAATTTTTCTTCGTAAATCTGTTCAAGTCTTTCCTTGCGTTTTTCATCCTTCCATATCCATTTCTGAAATTCCTTTATCAGTTTTTTCTGCTTTTCGATGGCAAGTGCGGTTTCAGCGTTGTTGACAACTCTTTTCTCCCCCGTTGAAGAAGTCGGACTTTTAACGGAATCCGTAACCCTGATTTGCCTTAAATTAAGAGTTCTTTCAATTATGTGCAGAGCATTTATTCTTTTTGTGCCGTAGGTCGAATTCGCTTTGGTTGCCATTCTTGTGCCGTTGAATCTGCTCTTGAATCCTATTTCCCACGTGCCTGTAATTTCATCGTGTTTTGTCGTTGTGTAATCGTTCCAGCCTGAATAAATATCCTTACAAGGGCAGAAAAGCTCATCAATAAAATCGTCAATAACGTCGGGAGGAATCCACGGCGAGCCGAGAGTTACGTAAATATCTTCACACGCAACCGACGGAGGAATCACCTTTTCAATCGCTTCAACGTTTGCATCAAAATAACCGTTAAACTCTTTAGTCGCTTTCTGAGCGGCTTTCCATTTTCTTTTCAGGTTACCCGTCAGATATTCATCGGCGGTTTCCCAGCCTTTGTAGAAGCATTTATCCCATGTTTCGGGATTCTGATAAATCGAGCCTTTGAGAGTTTCGATAACCGTTTTGCAGGTTTCTCCCGTAATCTGCGAAATATATTCAATATCAACCTTGCCAAGGTTATTGAGAGACAGAATCAACGCATCGGAAATGCTTTCGGTATGCACACCTGCCGCACGGTCATCGCCTGCAAAGGAATTTTCCCAGTCAAGCGGCAAATCCATACTTGTAACTTCGGCAACATATCTGTCGTGACGCTCTTTCTTTATGCGTTCTTTTTCGAGCCTTTGTGCCTCTCGCTCTTTTTTAATCTGCTCCTGCCTCTTGCGTTCAAGTTCTTTCTGCGCAAGGCGAAGCGATTCCGCCGCAACGTCAAGATCTTCTCGCGAAAGCATATGACCGAGTTCTTTTAAATTTTTGAAAAATTCGTTGAACACATCAAATGCTTCGTCAATCTTTTTTTCGGTCATAACACAACATCCTTTCTGCTTATAAAATACCATTTGACGTGTCCTTTTTTCAGGACATCTCAATTCAAATTCAAAACTATGTAAAACACATAATCTCATCCTCCTTTAAGAAAAATCCGCAATCCAATATGTGTCTTTCCGAAAAGAATGTAAGAAATTGGTTTTGGAAAAATTTCTGAGCAGAAATTTTGTTGTATATCAATAAAAAGAAAAACCTTGAACTCAATTAAGAGCTCAAGGTTTTGTGAAATATTTATTTTATCAGACAGATTTCAGTAAAGACCTTCTGACGGAACACATAATTCAACCGCATTGTGTAGTTGTCTTTGGATTTTCACTTGTAAATATCACTTGCACCGCCAGAGTCGCTTCATATGTAAACCCTCTTTGGCGGTGTTGTTCCCACCAATAATCACGCTTAAAATTAAAGGTCCGTACGGGACAAAAGCCGACGAAAAATATTCCGTCGGCTTTTTCTGATTCATCATTATTTTTATCAAGGTTCAACTATATTGAAGCCGGCAGCTCCTGCCGTATCGAACTGATTAAGATTATTGATTATAAGCTCAAGTTTTGAAATGTCGCCTTCAAGCTTCGTCGAAGCTTTTAATTTTTCAACATCCTTCTGAATGATAAGAGCAAGAGCCAGTCTCGGGCAGGTTATTGTAAGGTCAGCGTCGTCGGAGTTTGTGCTTGCATATTGCAACAACGCACCGTTATTGAAATGAACCATCAATCTTTCCTGCGTATCAGTCAGAATAACGTTTATTTTAAAGTTTTCGTTTGAAAGCTCACTCTTATCCAGAAGAATTCCGATATAGTCAAATATCATTTCTGCCGTCATATTTCTGAGGATGCTGCCGTCTGTTTTTGCATTGGGCGTAACGTCTGCGGCATTGCCGTTTCTGAGTTCATAGGCAGCAGAAAGATAAGCATTTCTCCACGTGCCCGATTCCGCCTGATAACCGAGCTGTTCAAGTGCATCCGCACAAAGAAGCCTTGCCGCCGTGTTTTCGGGATCGGCATAAATCAGAACACTTGTAACCTCTGCAACCCATTGATATTCACCTTTATCAAAATCAGCTTTTGCCTTGCGCAGAATCTCATCGGTATCGCCGAGATATTCAACCCACTTTTTTGCACTTTCCGTAGGTTCAAGAGGATTAAGATTTACGGGGTTGGCATCATACCATCCCATATATTTCTGATAAACAGCCTTGGAATTATGGGCAACCGTACCGTAATACTGACGGGTGTACCAATTCTTTGCAAGCTCTTCGGGCAATTCAATCATATTTGAAATTTCGTCCGACGTATAGCCCTGATTGATATACGCGAGAGTCTGGTCGTTGATAAACTTATAAACCGCCGCAGTATCGGCAAGATAATCATTGACAACTGCGTTACCCCAATGCGGCCAGTTATGCGATTGGAAGGTTAATTCAGCCTCGTCGCCGTAAAGCGAAATTGCTTCGGTGATATACTTTGACCATTCGTCGCCGTCGCGAATCTGCGCACCTCTGAGAGTGTAAAGATTATGGAGCGTTGCCGTACAGTTTTCCGCCACCCACAGAGCTTTTGATTCGGGGAGCCAGATATTCATTTCTGCAGGTGCTTCGGTACCCGGAGTCATCTGGAATTCCATTTCAACTCCGTCTATCACATAAGTTTCACCCGTTGTCTTTATTTCGTAAGTAGGTTGTATAAACGAAACGGTACCCGTTGACTGACCCATTCCTATGCCCATTGCAACGCTGCCCGTTTCAGACTGTTCAAGAAAAACACCGTATTGATAAGATGCTCTTCTGCCCATTGCTTTGCCTGCATAAATGTTTTCGCTTACGGCATGTTCTGTAAAATGCTCGGGAACAATTATGGGAATAAGACCGCTTGAAAGCTGTTCTTCAAGCGAAAGCGTTCCGTCTGCCGCCTGTTCGGCAGTAATAACGCCTGCTATTCCGCCGAAATGGTCAACGTGCGGGTGAGAAATTATAACTGCTTTAACGGGATACTTACCAAGATTCTTTTCAACAAGCTGCATTGCCGCCTGTGTACATTCAACGCTCATAAGAGGGTCAAACACGATCCAGCCGCTGTCACCCTTGATGAGAGTCAGATTAGCCATATCATAGCCTCTGACCTGATATATGTCTTCGCAAACCTCAAAAAGGCCGTAGGCATGGTTGTTTTTTGTGTTTTCCCAAAGGCTGGGATTAACCGTATCGGGACACTCTGTATAATTTTCAACAAAGCTGTATGCCTTCTGGCTCCAGATAACGTTTCCGTCAGAATCTTTGATTTCAAGTTCTTCGGGAGCGTCAATAAGACCTCTTGTTGCAAATTCAAATTCAGTTTTATCTTCAAAATCAAGCACGGAATAAACGGCTGAATTAATCTTAACCGTATGCTCCGTTGCCGTTTTTATTTCAGCATTCAGGCCAAGCTCTGAAACTATATCGGTTTTTTCGGGGGTTGTTGTGCCACACGCTGAAAAAGACAGCAAAATTGCACTTGAAAGGATTACAGAAAATATTTTTTTCATTCCGACCGCTCCCATTTAAAAAATTCTGAACGCAAAGAGTATATACCTATACTAACTTAAAATATATAACTTAAGCTAAACTTTGTCAACATAACAGTATGAATATTTCTGTAAAAAGCAAAGCCATCGGCTGAGCCGACGGCTTTGCTTTCAGATTAGTTTTAATTAAAATACAGTGTTGTTCGTCAAAAAGACCGAAAGGAATTTGCGTTTATTTGCTCCATTCCTTAAGAAGTTCAAAGAATGCCTTTGAAAGCGCTGATGCACTTTTTGAACCCGTTGAAACGGTTTCTTCATAGTGACCCTCTTTGCCCGATGAGCTGAAATCGTTATCCGGAACAATATAACCTACCGCATCGTTGCAAAGACCGAAAACAAGCACCTCGTCATCCTCGCCAAAGTGAGTTGCAATGCCCTCGTAGGGATATTCCGTGCCCGTGAACGATTCCTCTGCAGACATAAATCCGCCGTAAACAACCTCGGGGATAACCTCGCCGGGAGCTTCAACAATCTTTATGTTCTTGCCGATTTCAACATATCCGATTTCGCTTGACATATATACCTTGCCGTTTTCCTTGAAAGGATTAACGTTGCAAAGGTCGCTGCTTGCAACAAGCAGGAATATAAAGTTATTGACCTCAAAATCAACGTGAGCGTGTCTTACGTTGAGAATAGGCTCAACAACCTCGCCTTTTTCGGCAAGCTTATAAAGAATATCCGCAACAATATTGCTGTATTCTTTCATTTTCTCAAATGCCGGAAGATCCTCGGGAATACCGTTCTGGGGACCCATATCTGTGTGAATCGCACCGCCGATTGCACCCAGAATGAAAATGAAATCTGCATTCTTTTCTGACGTTACTTCTTTTTCGATGTAATACGGGAAATCGGCAGAAAGCTTTGAATTGCTCCATTCAAGATGAATGGGGTGAGCACCGAAATTGGCTATATAAATCTCTTTTTTGCCGCTGTCATTGGGAACAAAACGGAACAGATGAATTTTATCGTCAATCACACGGGGTGCTCTGCCGTCCCAGAACATATCGGGATACGATTCGGCAGAATAATAAAGAGTACCTTCTGAACGGTTATTATAAGCTTCTCTGATTGCGTCTGCAGTTTTCTGAACCAGAGCTTCCATATATTTCTCGTTTCTGCCGGTTTTGGGAATATTGCCCCACAAGCCCTGTGTATCAACCGCACTGTGAGCGTGAGTTGAACCTACGTCAATGCTGATGAGCTTGCCGTCACCCGTGATATCGCTGAGCTTTTCACGGATATCCTTGATATCGGCATTCATAAGACCGACGGTGTCAATCCACGCAAAAGCCGCAGCTCCCCTGCCCGAATTATCATCAAGCACAACTGCTCTTACGCACAAATCGTCAATCACACCCGTTGCTTCCTGTGCGGGGAATTTGAGAAATCCGCCGAGGAAGTATCTGGTTTTGTCAACGTCATCGGGAGTAAGAACTCTGCGAGCATAGCCGACTGACCAATAATCAGCTTCAGCCTCGTCAATAAACTCTTTGTTGCCCTCAAGAAAATATTCTTCTATTGCGGCAACGGGTCTGTCCTCATAACCTACCTTTACGGCACTCTGCAAAACCGCACCCAAAAGCGTGGGCAGACCGAGAATAACCGACATAATTGCTGAAATCCATCTGATAAGAATTGCCATTAGTATATCTCCTTTTCTTCAGTTTACGGAATAATGATACAATATTTAACCAATTATTTCAATTATCAAAATGATATAATCTGAACCTTGTTTTTTGTGCGTTTTAATGATAGTCAAATCAGCTTCAATTTCGTATGCATACTATACCTATGATATTTTCAAAAAACACCCGACCGAAATCCGCTTCGGTCGGGTGCACTTTTACAGCTTTGAGAATTCAGACAATGTTAAATCAAATATCAAACGCTATGGGAATAAGAATAAAATACGGTTTAATATGCGTATCGAAGAAAAATGATAATAAACTTTTTAAAATTGAAAGTAATATCATATAACTTAACACTGAAAAATTCATCAAAAGCAGCTCTGAAACGCTCTTTGAACGTCTGAGCATTTATCTGTTCTTTAACTTTAATTTCTGTTATGCCTGTTGCTTTAATATCATTTCCCGATGAGTCTTTGCCATAACAGACCACCGTAATTTTACATTCACCCTTACCGACAGCCGTGATATTTCCGTGACTGTCAACGGTTGCCACCGCAGGGTTGCTTGATGACCAATGCCTGCTGCTTGCCTCGAAATTGCATAAAGGAATCATTCTGAATGTTTCGTCATTCTTTAGTGTGATTTTTTCTTTAACAACAACTTCGGGCGGATAATACTTTGCGTGAATGATTAAATTTTCGGGGCCTATGACATATCCGCTCCAGGATGCGATAAATCCCGATTTCTGAGGAATCTGAGGCTCGTTGATTTTTTCGGTTTCCACGGTAAACGACCTAATTGCAAACAGCTTGCCATCCACATAGAAACTTGCTATATAAGTAACAGGAGTATAAACTGCATAAATATTCTGGTTTTTATATGCAAATGTGAATTCAGGCCACTCTATCGTGTAACCTGCTTCTTCAGGAACTGCGGGTATTGTTATATTGCTTATTTGTGTTTCAACCGTATATGACCTTGTGGCAACAAGTTTATCCTTGAAGTAGAACGAAGCGGTATATTTTACAGGAACGTAAATCTCATTGACCGTTATATTTCCTGTTTTGCCTCTCCAATCCTCCCATTCAGTCGTATAATGCTGTTTGGCTGGCAATGATTTTGCAGGAGGAACAATCAGGTCAAGCGTTTCGACATTATATCCGCGTGTTTCAATGATTTTTCCGTTTGAAATAAACGTGATTGTATACTCTATGGGTACATATCTGCCTTCGACTGTTATGTCACCGGCTTCAATGCTGTGTTTGTCCCATACCCAATCGTAGCCTTCGTGCTTTTCAACGCGAGGATAATCCAGCGCTTCATCTTCAACGGTAAACGTATCGGTACCGATTACTTTTCCGTCGCTCATAAACGTCGCATTATAAACAACAGGTGTATAAATGCAATTGACTTCAATATCGTTTGCAGTTATTGCAAATTCTTCCCACGCACCTGAATATCCTGATTTATCAGGAACTTCAGGCAGCTCAATCTGACTTAACTCCGTTTCAACCGTAAATCCGATCTGCGAAATAAAGCGGCCTTCACAATAGAAGTATATCGTGTATTCTTCGGCAACATAAATCTCGTTGACTGTCAGATTGCCGATTTTTCCCGTGAAATCTTCCCATTCAGAATAATATCCTTCTTTTGCCGGAAGAGAAAGCTGAGGCGGCGACACAGAATCCTGTGTTTCAACCGTATAAACCTGTGTTTTTACAGTTTTTCCGTTTGAAATAAAAGTAATTGTGTACTCAACAGGAACATATCTGCCTTCAACGGTCATATCCTTGCCCGAGATTTCATAATCGTCCCATACCCATTCATAGTGTTCTCTGAATTCCGTTTGCGGACAATCAAGAGCATTATCTTCAACGGTGAAGTTATCAGTTCCGATAACCTTTCCGTCATATATAAACGTTGCCGTATATACATTCAGCGTATAAATACAATGTACGTCTATATTACTTGTACCAAGTTCAAAGTTCTCCCATTCGCCGGAATAACCGTCTTTGGCAGGAACTTCAGGCAGCACTATCTGTTCGGGCTTTGTTTCTACAGTGTATTTATCTGATGCCACAAGAATATCGCCGTTGTAATATCGGATCAGATATTCAACAGGAACATATCGTCCTTCAACCGTAATATCCTGCGATGTAAGCTCATGTTCATCCCATACCCAATTATAATAAGGCTTTTGTTCAACCTCGGGATAGTCAAGACTTTCATCATCAGGGCGGAATTCATCCGTGCCGATAATCTGACCGTTAAACATAAACGTTGCGGTATAAACATAGCTGATACCGATTTCTGAAAGATTGATTTTCAATGCTACGTCCTGCCACTGCTCGTTGTATGTATCGGGTTGGCTGTATGTAACCGTCAGAGGAACGGTTGCAGGGTTCGCCCCTTCTGCAACAGAAAAGCGGATAGTGAAGAGCAAACCGTTGCCGTAAATGTTTTCCGTATGATTCCACAGCACTTTAAAGCTACCGTCTTTTGAGCCGATGTTGTTGACGAAATATCCAGCCGAGAGTAAGCTGTCCGCAGTTACCCCGAGAGGAGTAAGAACCGAGCTGTCATATTCAAAATTCATACCAAAGCCCATAATGCCGTGGTTGTTTTTGATATACACAGGCACTTCGATTACAGATTCTTCAATTCTCAGATAGTCTTTGCTGTAAACAACAGGCGTATCACCGCCGTCAGGGTTGGTTATGTCAACCTGTGCATCTGAGCAAATAATTTCTTTTTCGGTTCCGTTTGCAAATGCCGCATTCTCACACAAAACGGCAAGCATTTCTTCAGACTGAACATACCCGTCAATTTCAAACGTAACATAAAACAGTTCGCCGTCTGACGTTATCGGTGAGCCGAACCAATCCAGCGTTATCTCATTATCTGCATTGACAGAAGAGTTAATCTTTCCGTCCGCAAGAACAGCTCCGTTTGATACGCCTGCAAAAGACATTACGTCACTGTTATAACTGATTTTAAAGGAAAACGAGTTGATTCCGATACCGTTTTTAACCGATACGGGAACGTTGACCGTTGTGCCTGCAGTTGCTTCAACAAAACCACCGCTGAAAATAACCGATTGATCAACCGCAGCGTTTGATACGGTTACTTCAAAATCGCTGCATTCAAAAACCACGTTATCAAGCGATT
>JAGBAK010000095.1 GCA_017938985.1 Clostridia bacterium | reverse complement strand
TCAGGCGTCAGTACGGTTTCACTGATTATTGTTGAAACAAGTAAAAACATCGAAACAGTCAACATTGACGAAACGGTTATTGAAAGACCCTTTTATAACCACACTGACCTTTTAAAACCTGTGGCAATTGCAACCGACGAAAAAGACGGCAACGTAACGTTTATCAGGGACTATGAAGCATACGTTGAAGCTGTACCCGTTGAAAATTTCAGGTCAACTTATTATGACGATGATTTCTTTGAGGAGTATTCTCTTGTTCTTGTCACCACAGCATTGCCTAACGAAAACTATTATATCAGTTATTCATACGATAACATTTATGAAAGCGGAAACACTCTTGAGTTAAACTACAATGTTTTAAAAGGGAATTACGGCGCTTCAGATGAGCTAATCAATTACTCCAGCCTGCTGATACAGATTAACAAAAACGTCACTGACGTAGACATCAACGAAGCAAGTGACAAAAAACATTTTTATTATTACGATGCAGAAACATTTACTCTGCCCGATAATTTTGAAAATACGGTTGTTCACGATTACGAAAGCTGGTCAAAACTTTACAGCGGCGCAGACGGCGTTCTTTCAGAATATGACGAAGAATACTTTAAAAACGGCTCACTTGCCGCCGTTGCCGTAACGCTTCCTGATGAAAACAGAAAGGTAAGACTCAGGACCCTTAAAGAAAACGGCAACACGCTTGAGCTTAAAAGCAGAATCAGTGAAAGCGATACAGAGAATTCGGTTAATCAGATTATAATAATCGAAACGTCAAAGAACGTCACTGAAATAACCAACGAAATCAAAGAATTAACTAACAAAGTTTATGTCTACCCCCACTTTACCAGTCCTCCTCTGTCTCCAACAGAAGATTACTCCATAAGCACTTATGAAGAGTTCATTGCAGCCGCAGGAACCAGACCGATAAAAGACCAATATGACGAAGATTTTTTTGAAAAAAACTCATTGCTGCTTATGGCCGAAACATTGCCCGATATTTGTATTAAACTGAAAACAGATTATGCGTACGAAAACGGCAACACGCTTGAACTCGGTTTTATGAAGCTTGAAAGCGGTGCAGGTTTCGGTTCGTTTTCTTATCAATATGTTTTGATTGAAGTCAGCAAAGATATTGAAACCGTAAACGTTTCATATATAGAAAATTTCTTATAATAGTTATCTCAATTAACCCTCCTGCGCTGGCGGGGATTTTCTTCGCACGATGTTTTGCAAACAAGAATTGTGTCGCTGCCGATAACGTCAATATCCTCCCAGCATATGCGTATTCGCTCCCGTCTGCCGCAGATGCCGAAATATTTCGGTCTGCCGTAAACAATCAGCGCCACCACCCTGCCGCAACTTTTATCAACCTCAATATCGCTCACAAAGCCGAGCCTGCAGCCGTTTGATTTGTTGATTATCTCCTTGCACCGCAGTTCGGTTATGCAACAGTTCATCAGCATCACTCCGTATGTATAATAATGTTATTACATTTTATGCCGTAAGAAGCAAAAGGTTGACGAAAACAAACATAAACAATATTTATAACAATGTTTATCCGTCAATATTCCGACATAGAAGACTGAATGATTATTATTGTACTTATTATTTCCCTTACTTTTGTAAGCTCCTGAACTGAATTTAAGTAAGCTCTTTAGTTTTCTTTCTTTAAGTTCTTGCGGCGTTATAAGCAAAGCCTCCGACACAAGTCGGAGGCTTTGCTTTGTTATTATTCAAAAAGATAAACTCTTGTTTCGTAAGGCTTTGTTACAAAGGTGTTGAGGGTGTTATCCTTGACCTCATAGTTTGAAATCATAAGCTTGCCCTTGCTCAGGTTAAAGCCGTCGGGCGCAGTGAAGCTGACAGGCTTATCGGTGAATGAATTGATAACAAGCATACGCTTACCCTCATAATTTCTCTCATAAACAAAGAGGTTTCGGCTGTGCTTATAATGCAGCTTAAAATCACCGTAAATACAAATCTCGTTTTCTTTGCGGAATTTAAGCAGTTTGCGGTAATAGTTAAGGATTGAGTTTTCGTCCTTTTCCGCTGCTTCAACGTTAATCTCGGTATAGTTGGGGTTAACGGTGAACCACGGTTTATCTGCCGTTGTGAAGCCTGCGTTCTTTTCAGCCGTCCACTGAACGGGAGTTCTTGAGTTATCACGGGATGCACGGTTTGCAATTCTGAGGAACATCTTATCGCTGAAGCCAAGCTTTTTGAAAAGCTGATAAGTGCTCTTGACCTGCGTATCGGTGTAATCGTCAACGCTGTCAAACTTTATGTTGAGCATACCGATTTCCTGACCCTGATAAATAAAGGGTGTACCGCTCTGGCAGATATACATTGTGGCAAGCATCTTACCGCTTTCAACCCTGTAATTTTCATCGCCGTAACGGTTGATGATTCGGGGTTGGTCGTGGTTTTCGATATAGTTTGCGTTCCACGCAATGCCGTAAAGCTTGTTCTGCCATCTGTTATAGGCATTCTTGAGCTTTTTGAGGCTGAAAGGCATCGGCACCCAGCTGACCATAAAGCTGTCGGCTTCCATATGCTGGAAGTTGAACATCATATTGAGCGTCTGCTTGGGGCCTTCCTTGATGAAGCGGAGAGCAAGCTTCGGGGTCATCATCGGTGCTTCGCCAACCGTCATACAGTCATAGTTATCCGTAACTTTTCTGAATTCGGTGAGATATTCGTCAAGATGCGGTCCGCATTTATAATGCTCCATACCGCAGGCAACGGGAATGGGAAATCCGTTGGGCAGACCCTCTTTTTTGGAAATAAAGGTGATAACGTCCTCACGGAAGCCGTCAACACCCATATCGAGCCAGAAACGGATGATATCCTTGATTTCTTCACGTACCTTGGGGTTATCCATATTGAGGTCAGGCTGTTCCTTGGCAAAAAGGGTCAGATACCATTCGTCAAGGTTTTCATTATAATGCCAGCCGGGACCTGCAAAGGTTGAAAGCCAGTTATTGGGCGGCTTTTTGCCGTTCGGCTTTTTACCCTTGCGCCAGAAATAATAGTCGTGATAGGGGTTATCCTTACCCTTTTTGCTTTCAATGAACCACTGATGCTCGTCGGAAGTGTGGTTGATAACAAGGTCCATTATTATTTTAAGTCCCTTGCTGTGTGCGGCATCGAGAAGCTCTTTGAATTCTTCAACCGTGCCGTATTCGGGTGCGATTGATTTATAGTCGGCAATGTCGTAGCCGTAATCGTGCTGCGGAGATTTATAAAGGGGTGAAAACCAGATTGCGTCAACGCCGATGCTCTTGATGTAATCAAGCTTTTCCATAACGCCCTTGATATCGCCGATGCCGTCGCCATTGCCGTCATAAAAGCTTCTGGGCCACACCTGATAGACGGACATTTCTTTATACCAATGCTTTTTGATTTCTGCCATTACTATCTTCCTTTCGTATATCAAAGAATAATATTACCAAAATCAACTGTTTCGCCTGCGGTTACGGTAAGCTCAAACGAGCCGATTTCTTCGCCATTGCCGTTTCTGACAGCCGCAGTGCCGCTACCCTCTTTTGAAACAAACGAAAAACTGCCGTCGGTAAGAACGGTATACTCAACGCCGCCGAATTCAACCGTTTCCGCCGTTCTTGCAGGCAGCTTGCCGCTGACAGTGCCGACGGTCGAGTCGGTTCTTTTTATTGCCTCTTCAACCGCAAGCTTTGCGTTAACCATAGGGTAATCCATAGTCTGAACGTTGAACTGATATTCTTTATCTTTGTTAACCGTTGCCACGCTGTCAGTAGCTGTGACAAGAATTTCTTTAACCTCTTTGCCCGTAAAATCGGGGTTGATTGACCAGACAAGACCTGCAATGCCCGTTACGCACGGTGCTGACATTGAAGTGCCTGATTTATATGTATAATCGCTTATTGCAGGGTCGCCGCAACTGTAAACCATTGAGCCGGGCGCCGCAATATCAATATACGGACCGACGTTTGAATAGCTTGCCTGAACAAAGTCTCCGCCGCCGTCATTCACAGCCGCCGAAACGGCGATTATTCTGTCGAGGATTTCTTCCGCAGGGATATCATATTTGCCTGTATAAACGTTTTTATCGGTTATCGCCGTGAAGTGACCGTTATTTGAGGAATCAATCGGCTCGCCCCACTCGTTGCCGTTGCCTGCCGACTGAACTACAAGGAAGTCATAGCCTTTATCAAGCAGCGAAGCCATTGTAAGCGACATCGCGCGCGGCTTTATTGTTCTGTCATACAAGCTTGCCTTACTCATTCTTACGGATGCCGAAATGCCCAGTGACATATTGATAACCTTTGCGCCTGCCTGAACAAGCTCCGTGAAGCCGAAATAAATTGCAATTTCGGTAAACCAGAATTGCAGGTTTGACGTATCGGGATTCCAGTCGACGCAGATCAGGTCTGCGTGGTCGCAGATGCCCGAAATACCCGTTGCGTTGTTGCGTTCAGCGGCAATTATGCCTGCAACGTGGCAGCCGTGGTCAGACGGACGGTTTTTGCGTTCACGCTTTGTGTTGGGAAAGCTTATTTTGCCCTCAAGCTCGGGATGCTCAAGGTCAAAGCCGCTGTCAAGCACGCCGATACTCACAGGCTGATAATATGCCTCGTAGTCCCACGCCTGCCTTGCGTCAATGGCTTCAAGCCACCAGTTTCTGCCGTTCGGACTGAGCTCATTCCAGACAACGGGCGTTTCCGCCATAAAATCTTCTTCCGCTGCGTAGTCAAACGGGTCGTCAGGCGTTGTCTGCTCTGCAATCCTGCTCAGATAAAGAGGCATTGCAAGCGCCACACCGTCAAGAGCATCAATCCTCTCACTTTCAGAAAGAGCCTGTTCGTGAGACGTTAAAGCGGTTTTAATAACGTAAAGCTCAATGGGCGTACACCAGCCGATAACCGCGCCGCCGCAGTTGCCGAGCACCTCTGCTTTTTCTTTAAACGACATATCTCCGTCAAGAAAAACCGCAAGAGTGTTTTTGACGTAGCCTGTTTCGCTGTCAATCAGACCGATATCGTCACTGCCGATATCGCCGAGGAAATCATCCTTGATTGCCTGAACTGCATAAGGTATGCCGTTGATTGCCGAATAAACAGCGCCGATAAGCGAATTGAGCGTACCGTAAAGAGTGCCCGTGAGCGAAATAACGATTGACATCAGGAATGCGATAATATTATTGAGCATATACACAACTCCTTATATTATTATTTCTGAATGCTCTTATCCCTCTTCTTAAAATCAAACCATTCCTGCGGAAGCTGTGTAAGAATAACAGCAGTGAACATAACCGCACAGCCGACAAAGCCTCTTGCATCCAGCTTCTGACCGAGAAGAAGCCAGCCGAAAATGACCGAGAAAACGGATTCAAGGCAAAGCAAAACCGAAGCAACCGTGGGGTTTGTGTATTTCTGACCGAAAATCTGCGCCGTGAATGCAATACCGCAACTGCCGACACCTGCATAAACAAGCGGAAGCCATGCACTTGCAATTTCGCTGAGCTTCGGCTCTTCAAAAATAAACATACAAACAACCGAAAGCATACCTGCAAAAAAGAACTGGGCACACGAAAGCGCCATACCGTCAACCTTATTGCAGAAATAGTCAATAACAAGAATATGCGCCGCAAAAGCGAATGAACAGAGAATCGTCACAAGCTCGCCCTTGCCGATGCCGAAATCGCCCGGCTTGACGCTCAGGAAATAAAGTCCGACAACACCAAGCGCAACGCCGACCCAGATATTGATTTTGAGCTTTCGCTTAAGAAAGATGCCGAAAAGCGGAACGATAACCATATAGAGTGCGGTTATGAAGCCGACCTTGCCGACATAAAGATATTTGAACGCTTCCTGCTGAAGGTTTCCTCCGACGAAAAGCGGTATGCCGCAGCAAATGCCGCCGATTATAACGTCTTTGAACGGAAACTTCTTTTTTTCGGGCGCAGGGAGCTTTGAGTTTTCTTTTTTATGGTTGAATGCAACAAGCGGAAGCAAAACAATTCCGCCGAGAACGGTTCTTAAACCGTTGAAAGTAAACGTGCCGATTGAGGCACCCTCGCTCTGCGCAACAAACGAAAGACCCCAGACAACAGCAGCGAGGATACAGTAAAAGGGTCCGAGAATTTTTTCCTTTTTGATAAACTATCACTCCAAAACAAATACCGCCCACAGAAAAAACTGCGGGCGGTAAAAAACTGATTATTCTGCAGCTTCTTCTGCGGGAGCTTCAACAGCTTCTTCTGCTGCTTCTTCTGCAACCTCTTCAGTTGCTTCGGGCTCAAGGAGAGCACGGATTGAAAGGCTTACGCGCTTCTTATCAAAGTCAATGCCTGTGATTTTTGCGGTAACCTTGTCGCCTACCTTAAGAACATCCTGAGGCTTGCTGATGTGTCTGTCAGCAATCTGTGAGATGTGGATAAGACCGTCGATGCCGGGGATAACCTTTGCGAATGCGCCGAATGTTGTGAGACCAACGATTTCGGTTTCGATAACTGTTCCTTCGGGATAGTTCTTCTTAAGGATTTCCCAGGGATTGTCCTCGTCTTTTCTGTAGCCGAGAGAAATCTTCTTGTTTTCAGCGTCAAGAGCCTTGATGAAAACGTCAACTTCCTGACCGACTTCCATAACCTCTGCGGGGTTCTTGATACGCTTCCAGGACATTTCGGAAATATGTACCATACCGTCGATGCCGCCGATATCAACGAATGCACCATAGTTGGTAAGTGACTTAACAACGCCGTGATATGTCTGACCAACCTCTGCCTGTGCCCAGAATGCTTCGGAAGCTTCCTTCTTTGCTTCTCTGAGAACGGCACGGATTGAGCCGACAGCTCTTCTGCGCTGCTTATTTACTTCAATAATACGGAACTTAACATTCTTCTTGAGAAGGCTTTCAAGCTCTTCGTCACGGCGCTCTGTTGCAAGTGAAGCGGGGATGAAAACGCGAATGTTGTTGCTTACAACAAGCACACCGCCCTTGATAACTTCGGCAACTGTGCCTTCAAGGATTCTGCCGTCTTCTTCTGCCTCAATGATATCAACCCATGCCTTCTGAGCGTCAAAGCGTCTCTTTGAAAGCATAACGGTTCCTTCTGCGTCGTTTGTTTTCATGATGATGAGATCAAGCTCATCGCCTACTTTAAGCTCCGCTGCAGCGTTTGCTGTGGGGTCAGCGCTGTATTCATCCATAGGAATGTAGCCGGCATGCTTTCTGCCGATGTCAACCTGGATTTCTGTGGGTGTGATACCCATAACAACGCCTTTAACTTTCTGGTCTGTGCTCATGCTGCTGAGTGATGCCTCAAGAGCTGCTGAAAAGTCCATTTCTTCGGTTGTCATTGCTTCAGAAGGCACCTCCTCTACCTGCAGATTTGTGGTTTCCTTTACGATTTCGGACATTTCTAAAAGTACCTCCTTAATTATTGCGGAAGGGGTTGACGCCCCTGCCGTCACACCGATTGCGGTGCATTGGGAAAAATCTATGGTCCTGAGCTCGTTGGCTCTTTCCACCAAAAAAGTTTTGCAGTTTTCACTGCACACGGCTTTAAGCTTGACCGTGTTTGAACTGTGTCTGCCGCCGATGACAATCATGCAGTCGCTTCGCTTTGAAAGCTCGGCTGCTTCTTCCTGCCTTTTTCGGGTAGCAGAGCATATTGTATCAAATATTTTTGCATTTGTACAGTATATTTTTATTTTTTCTTTTATTTTTTTCCATTCATTTTGAGAAAAAGTTGTTTGCGAAACTGCGATAATTCCTTTTTCGCAAATAGACGGATTTTCTTTAAAGAAAACTTCGGCTTCGTCTGCCGAACCGAATATATAATAACCGCCCTTGCAGTAGCCGCAGATGCCTATGACCTCGGGGTGAATGGGGTCGCCGCCGATAATTACGGGCACGTTTTCGGCTGAGTTGTTTTCAACAATATCGTGAATTTTTTTAACAAACGGGCAGGTTGCGTCGCAGACCTCGGCGCCCATTGCCTCAAGCTCGGCATAAACGCTTTTTTTAACACCGTGAGCTCTTATAACAACGGTTTCGCCCTGCTTCGCTTCACTTGGGTTTTCAATAACCCTCATACCCTTGGACTCAAGGTCCTCGGTTACGGTCGGGTTATGGATAAGCTGACCCAGAGTGACAGCTTTGCAGCCTTTTGAGGCAAGCTCATAAGCCATATTAACCGCCCTGTCAACACCAAAGCAAAAGCCGGCGGTTTCAGCAAGCGTTAATCGCAATGTCCTTCCTCCCAGAGGTCAACAATTTCTTCCATTATGTAGTTTGCGGCGTTTGTAAGACTTTCTTTTGTGCAATCATCGCCGCCGATGCAGAGCTTTTCAAAGGGAATAAGATTGCCGATTCTTACGGTCAGCTTTGTGCCTTTTTCATAATCGTCGTCGGTGTAAACCGAAACAGGCAGAACATCCGCCTTTGCAGCTCTCGCAATAACAGAAACGCCTCTTTTTGCGTTCTTGGGTTTGAAATCCTTTGAGCGTGTACCCTCGGGGAAAATGCCCAGAACATGACCCTCTTTGACAATTCTTGCGGCATAGTCAAGTGACTTTGTGTCAACGGTGCCTCTTGCAACGGGGAAGCCGTTTACTTTTTTGAAAAGATAGCCGACAATCGCCTTATCAAAAAGCTCTTTTTTGCCCATAAAGTGAAGCTGTCTGTTCTTGATTCCGCTTGCAATAATGGCGGGGTCAAGAGCATGGATATGGTTTGAAGCAAGAATAAAGCCGCCCTCTGCAGGTACGTTTTCAAGACCGACAAAATCTACCTTGAACATCTTTTCATTAAGAAGAGGAGCATACTTTCTCATACGCTCATAAAGCTTGCTGGGTTTTATTTTTCTGTTATAATCAAAGCCCTTCATTGAACCTTCTCCTTTATGATGCTGATTATTTTTTCAACCTGTCCTTCAAGCGAAACACCCGTTGTATCAAGCAGAACGCTGTCCTCGGCAGGCTTAAG
>JAGBAK010000094.1 GCA_017938985.1 Clostridia bacterium | reverse complement strand
TATACGTTTCAACGTATCCGCATTCGGGGCATACGGCACATTTAACTTCTTCCAGAGGCATTTTGAATAAACCCGGTTTTCTTATGTCGATTCCGTATCCGCCGTATGTCACCTTGATTTCAAGGTCTTCACGCATTATGCTGTTACAATGCAAACACTTTCTCATAAAAGCCTCCGCAATATAAATAATTATAATTTTATATTTTAGCATATTTTTCTTTGCTTATCAAGTTCCAATATGAGCAAAGATGAGAAAAACAACAGTGACAGCGCCGCAGGCAAAGAAAACGAATAAACCTGTGCGTTTTGCGAAAGTTGCAAAGCAGTCGGCACGGCAACAGGAAAAAAGTAAATAATCACTTTACAAACAACGCCTGACAATACCGCATGAGCAAAACGGAAAAGGTAAAATTTTAGAATATCGGGTTTATGCTCACCTGCAGCCGCAAAAATCTGTAAATGAACGCAAACACCGCCGAAAGCACAGGCGGCGCATATCAGCGGCAAAGGAATTTTGTCTGCCGCCGATGCACAACCGCTTGTTATTTCAAGCAGACACGAAATCGCAATAATCAGACGGCTGTCCGTTACGGTCTTGCTTATAACCGCAATCAGACCCGAAAACAAAACCGAAAAAGCACAGACCGTTATTATTCCCGAAGCACCCGATGCAACACTGCTCACAAATGCCGCCGAAGCAGATTTTTCCGAAACTGTTGCCGTTGCCCGACAATCGTTTTCCGCTTTTGTAAACAGACCCGTAATGAGCGCCGAAACAGCCAGCGACACAAAAATTATAACCCCTGCCCTTTTTGAATGAAGCAAAGACACACCCAACGCATTCACACAAAACCCCGTGCCTGCATTCACGCAAAAAAGCATAAGCCTTTTGGCACCGTTTTCGCTTATTATGCCGTTATCACACAATGCCGCCGCAGCTCTTGCGCCCGACGGATATCCGCCGAACAATCCCGAAAAAACTGCGGCAACGCAATCGGCAGGCTGACCGAAAAGCCGTATGGTTAACGGCTCAAAGATTTTTTTCAGAAACTGCGGCATTCTGCCATGCGCCAGAAGCGATGCCGCAACCATTGACGGAAAAAGCGACGGCACAATTATGCTTGCGCTGTTTTTCAGTCCCGTTGCCGCACCTCGCATAAAATCCGTCGGATAAAAAAATAAAATCAAAAAAATTATAACGCCCATACACGGCACAACGTTGTTTTTGTTTAACATTACATCACTCCGTTTTTGTTCTCTGTCAAATAGATATGCGCCGCCGTTCTTTTTCTTGCAAACAGGGCATAATATAAACCGAAGGTGTAAGTTTACGGAGGGCTTGAAATGAGAAAAAACAGAGGTTGCCGCGAAACACGCAACGAAAGCTTTATGGAGTCAATCAGCAAAAGCCTTGACCTGCCGGGTGACACTTTGCCCGGCTATGCTCATATTGAGCTTTGCGGCAACAGAGAAGCAAGCGTTGAGGGATGCAAAGGCGTGCTTGAATATTCCGATTGCTCGGTTTCGCTCAACACGGGCAGGCTGACGGTAAAATTCTGCGGCAGCGACCTTACCATAACCGCAATGCAGGACGGCAGCGCCGTTATCAAAGGAACAATAACCTGCATTGATTTCGGCAATTAGCCTGCGGAGGTCATAATGCTTTTACAAAGATTGCTCGGCTTCATTTTCGGCTACGTAAGCTTTACCGCACGCTCAGGCTTCGGCGAAAGATTCATCAACCTTTGCCGCCTGAATAATATTCAGCTTCAGAATTTGAAAAGTCAAAACTCCGTGCTGTTTGCGCAAACCGACATTGAGAGCTACAAAAAGATCAGACCAATTGCAAAAAAATCGGGTATGAAGGTAAAAATAAGCCGCAAGCACGGTCTGCCTTTCTTGTTCAGCCGTCACAAAAACCGCTTCGGGTTGGCAGTCGGAGCCGTTTTGTGCGCCTTGTTCGTTTTGTTTTTTTCAACAAGAATATGGCGCATAGAAGTCACGGGAAACAACAGGGTCTCATCCGAAGAAATCATTGCTGTTTTTTATGACCTCGGCGTTTACAAAGGCGCCGCTTCAGATAAAATCAACGCATCTGAAGTCGAAGCTGCCGCCCTTCGCAAGTTGCCCGAAATTTCGTGGCTTAACATCAATATTTCGGGTTGCACCGCTATGATTGAAGTAAGAGAAACTGTTGAAAAACCCGAAACCGACAATGACAACACACCTGTCAACCTTGTTGCCGCACGTGACGGTCAGCTGATTATTCTGCGTCCGTTCAACGGTACGGCTGAAGCAGTTGCAGGTTCGCCTGTATTAAAAGGTGATTTGCTTATCAGCGGCATTGAAGAAAACAAGGATCTGAGCGCCGATTTGTGCAGAGCAGACGGCTATGCCGTTGCAAGAACCAACCGAAGCTCCGAATATCTTTTGCCGTCAAGCTTCAAGGCAGCAAAAACGGTTACCAACAAAAAGCACTACACTCTGCACTTTTTGTTTTTCGATATACCGCTCGGAGAACATCCTTCTTCGGGGTTTGCGGAAAGCAGCTTTCTGAGCATAAAAAACGTTATGCTGCCCGTGGGAATAACGGAAACCTCAACCTTAGAAAATAACGAATGCAATTGTATTCTCAACAAGAAAGACGCCGTACTCCTTGCAACCCTGCGCTTCAGCGAAGCCAGGCTTGAAGAATTCAGGGGTATGGAAGTTGAAAACGACAGAGTCAGCGTACAGATAAACGACAATGCCGTGTTAATCAGCGGCGAATACGACTGCATAGAAAACATCGGTGTTCCGTCGCCGATAGAAATTGAATATACACATTAAAAAGCAAAATACCTCCCGAAGCTGTAAGCCTCGGGAGGTATGCTGTTTTTTTAGAACGTGCCCTCGTTGATAACTACATCAAGAAGTTCGGGAACCATAATGAGGAACTTGGGAAGCCAGTTTGTGAATGCATAGAATGCAAGGCGGAGGAAGCTGGGAACAACACCGAGATTATATTCAAGCTCGCTTGTTGTGTTGTCGCCGTTAAACGTTGCTTCGTTCTTGCCTGTTTCCTTTGTGAGAGTATAAGTGTCGATAACCGTGATAACGGGGTTACCGTTTGCATCGGGTTCATCAGCAAGAATGTAGGCTGTTACGGTAAGGTTGCCGCCGTCAACGCTTACGCAATTGAAGCAACCGCCGATGTTTGTGTCCTTTGACTGATCCCAATCTTCGCCGTCCCAATAGTTTGCATAGCCGTGCTTCTGAACTGTCATTGCGGCAATGAAATCAGTGTCAAGATAGTGGTCTGCAAGGAAGGAACGGATCTCGTATCTCTTTGCGCCTGCTGTGCCTGCAAGAACGTAAACCGTGCCGTCGTCGGCAACCTTATTGTTCTTGAGAGCCTTTGTGCGCAGATACATATGGTCGTGACCGCTCATAACGATATCAACGTCGCACTTGTCAAGCGTTTTTGCAAGTGATTCCTGAAGATAAAGAGCATCGGGCCACTTTGCATCCTTGCCGAGTGAATAGGGTGACTTGTGCATAAATACGATTTTCCAGTCCTTATCGGTGCTGTTCATATCGTTCTTGAGCCACTTGAGCTGTGCGTTTGACATTGCAAGAAGGTCGTTTGTGTTGAGAACCGCAATGTGAGCATTGCCGTAATCGAATGAATAGTTTACGCCGTCCTTAACCTGAACGCTTTCGCTTGTATCAAGGCAGAACATATTATTGAACCAATATTCAACACCGAGACCGTCGTGGTTACCTGAAATGGGAACAAGAGTTGTTGACGCGTTTGCTGCTTTGAAGCTGCTGTCATACCAATCCCATTCTTCGTTTGTGCTGTCATCTGTGAAGTCGCCGAGGTTAACAACAAATTCTGCGCCGGGCATTGTTGCGAATGCCGCATCAAGAACCTTTGCACCCTTGAGGAAGTTTTCTTCGTTGCCTGCCTGAACGTCAGCAATTGCGATGAATTCAAACTTGCTGTCGCCGTTATCGGTTGTGAATGAACCAACGGGGCTTTCAACTGTATCGTTGCTGACCGTGTAGTAATAAGTTTTGCCTGCTTCAAGACCTGAAATCACTGCCTGATGACAGTAATTGCCTTCCCACTCGATTACGTCTTCGTACGTAACCGTTGCGTTTACCGGCTGAGCAGCTGCATCGTAAATTTTAACAACGCTGCCGTCATTTGTCTTGGTGTACCAGCAGATGCCTCTGCTGCTTGTTGCATCACCGTTCATTGTAACGGAAATGCGGAAAAATGCGTTTTCAGCGGCCTCTTCTGCATATGCCACAAACATAAAGCTTGTTGAAAGCACTGCAAGGCAAAGAAGAACGCTGATCACTTTAAGAAATGACTTTTTCATTCAGATTTCCTCCGTCTTATTTAAGGGTAATGGTTTCGTTGTAATCGGAAAGCCATTTGCCTGTTTCAAGGTTTCTTGCTCTGAAAATAATTTCATCATCATAAACCTCAACAATGTAACCAAGACCGGAACCGTTATACTTGCCGTCTTTGTTGTCAATTGAAAGAGCGGGAACATTAACCATATGCAGGTCGCCTATCTGCTCATATGAAGCTTCACCAAAGCCTGTGTGAAGATGTCCGGTAATGAAAACAACGTTGTCATATTTTGTAAGGATTTCCTTAATAGCATCGCTCTGGTCACCAACCGAGCCCGCATTGAGGTTTGTGCCGTTACCCCATGTGTTGGGCAGGTCGTGAGTGAGCTTGAGAGGCTGATGGCAGATAACAAATGTGGGTTTGCCGTTTTCTGCAGCAAGCTCACTGTCAAGCCATTCAAGCTGCTCGTCGCTGATGTATGCTTCTTCAAAAGTTGCCTTATCCGATCCGATAACAATGAACTTATAGCCGTTGACTCTTTCGGAGAAATGAAGCTCTGTAACAGGATCAACATTGTTGTTGAGAGCGTTTGAAAATTCTGTAAAACGGGATACAACCTGCTTATATGAACGCAGTCTTATATCGTGATTGCCGGCTGACATAATGTAGCGGCAGTTTTCAAGACCTTTAAGTCCGTCATAAACAAGCTGGTATTCTTCTGCAAGACCGTTTTCCACAACGTCACCGGCAACGATAACAGCGTCCATTCTTTCGCTTGCGTGCAGATCTTCCATTGATGCTGAGAAGGACTTATATCTGTCAAACATATAGTTTGAAATCTGAGTGTCGCCGAAAGCTGCAAAAACAAGCTTTGCGTCATCATCCAAAGGTTTGATGGGTTCATCTGTTGCGGGCGGTGCAATTGCTCCCGAAACGGAAACCGACATTGCAAAGAAGATTGAGAAGAGTTTTAAGAAAAATTGCTGAACTATGTTGAGTACCAAACTCGACACCTCCATAAAAAATATACACCATAGAATAGCATTTTTATGAAAAAAAGTCAAGTTTGAGGAGCCATTTATCTTTTTATTCCTCAAATGCAAAAATAACCGTTAATTGATAGCTTTATACAAATTATTTTCAAAAAAGTTCTTTAATTTGGAATAATTAAAGGTTTACAAATATAAAGAAAGGTGTTAATATAGTGAGTGGTGTTTTAATGCAAAATCACTTCGTACAAATTTTTTAGGAGGAAAAGAATATGGCAAGAATCAAAAAGACCATGGACGGAAACAACGCAGCTGCTCACGTTTCCTATGCTTTCACAGAAGTAGCCGGCATTTATCCGATTACTCCTTCAAGCCCCATGGCAGACTATGTTGACCAGTGGTCCGCACAGGGCCGCAAGAACATTTTCGGCACAACCGTTAAGGTTGCTGAAATGCAGTCAGAAGCAGGCGCAGCTGGCACAGTTCACGGCTCACTTGCAGCAGGTGCTCTCACCACAACTTACACAGCTTCACAGGGTCTTCTTCTGATGATCCCCAATATGTATAAAATCGCAGGCGAACTTCTTCCCAGCGTTTTCCACGTTTCAGCTCGCTGCGTAGCTTCACACGCACTTAACATCTTCGGTGACCATTCAGACGTTTATGCCTGCCGTCAGACAGGTTTTGCAATGCTCGCTGAAACAAATACACAGGAAGTTATGGACCTTGGTGCAGTTGCTCACCTTGCTTCCATCAAGGGCAGAGTTCCCTTCATCAACTTCTTCGACGGCTTCCGTACATCTCACGAGCTCCAGAAGATCGAAATCTGGGACTATGAAGACCTCAAGGAAATGTGCGATATGGATGCAGTTGAAGCTTTCCGCAAGAGAGCTCTCAACCCCGAAAGACCCGTTATGCGCGGTTCACACGAAAACGGCGACATCTTCTTCCAGCACAGAGAAGCTTGCAACAGCTACTATGATGCACTTCCCGCTATCGTAGAAGAATATATGGGCAAGGTTAACGCTAAGCTCGGCACAAACTATCAGCTCTTCAACTACTACGGCGCTCCCGATGCTGACAGAGTAATCATCGCTATGGGCTCCATCTGCGACGTTGCAGAAGAAGTTATCGATTATCTCACAGCTAAGGGCGAAAAGGTTGGTCTTGTTAAGGTTCGTCTTTACAGACCCTTCTCAGCTGAAAAGCTTGTTGAAGCTATCCCCGCAACAGCAAAGAAGATTGCTGTTCTTGACAGAACAAAGGAACCCGGCTCACTTGGTGAACCTCTCTTCCTTGACGTTGTTGCTGCTCTTGCCGCTACAGGCAGAACAGGTGCTCAGGTAATCGGCGGCCGTTACGGTCTCGGTTCAAAGGATACACCTCCTGCAAGCATCTTCGCAGTTTACGATGAGCTTAAGAAGGACGCTCCCAAGAAGCAGTTCACAATGGGTATCAACGACGACGTTAC
>JAGBAK010000093.1 GCA_017938985.1 Clostridia bacterium | reverse complement strand
GTTGACGGTCCTTGGGAATGGGAAGGAGAAAGGTTCTCAGCAGATGCCGCAAGCGTAAATGCAGGGGCATTTGCCGTTACATCAACTTTTGTTCCCTTTGAAGCACCCGTTACAACCTTTGAAACCTTCGATCATTCCGTTGCCGCAATCGGCGACAGAGTATATGTTCTTGTTGACGGCGAGCTCAGCGAATGCCACTATGACGGTACAACTCTTGCTTTTGTTAATAAAATCGAGCTTCCCGAAGACGATTACGACAGAATTGAAGCAACTGCCGACGGCACAATCTGGGTAAGCGGCGGTCTGAACGATATTCTCTGCATAAAAGACGGCAATGCAGTTGCAACATACGAAGACATTGACAACCTCGCAATTCATCCGTCAGGTGCCTGGGGTGTGAATTTCTTCACTTCCAACGAATGTGCAATTGTTACCTTCAGCGGCAGTACATACTCTTCAACTCCCGTAACCTTCAAAGAAGCGGATACAATAATGCAGCTCTGCGTTGATGAAAACAATATTTACGTTTGCGCAAATGCCGCAGACGACAGCGGGCACAAGGTTTTCGTTTACAACAAAGACGGTGTTCTTCAGAAAACTCTCTGCGATGCCGAAGGTGAAGGACTCGGCAGCGTTACTTTTGCAACTCAGACCGCAAACGGTTACATTGCCTTTGACGGCAATATGAGAGACGTTCTTCTTTGGGATAACAGCGGAAATTTCATTGCAGAAATTTCAGACGGTGAGCTGTTCAGCACAAATTATCCGTGGTTCTGCGATTCGGCAGTTCTTGACGACGGAAGTATTATTACAATTATGACAGATGAACGCGAAGACCATTCGGCAACAGAGGTTGTTGCGTTCATCGTCAAAGGATTTTGATGATAATGGATAAGCTGAATAGAATTATCGGCATATTACTGACTTTGTGTTTTATGGTTGCTTTTACCTCTTGCGGAGAAGATTCTCCGCAGGAGGTTACTCCAAACGAAACAACACAGACTGCCGAAAATGAAGTAACCGAAGAAATAACTGTTCTTTCACTCAACAAAGAATATATTTCTCATTATGAGTGGTATGAGGATTATCCCGAAATGCTTGTGAGAAGCGAATATACGGATATTACGCTTGATAAATCAATGGAAGAAAAATATCCGCTTCTTGCCAAAGCTCTCACGGAGACTTCCGTTATGAGAAAAAGAACAATGGAAGAAGAAAAGGATAATTTCATCGTTACTGCCACCGAAGAATTTTTGAACGACAGTGAAGATTTTTCAACCTATGTTTCAACTCTTGATGTTCAGGCACGCCGTGCCGACAGTGTTGCAGTCAGTATTGTTGAAGATTACAATTCGGAAACTGACAGAGCTTTCAACTGCCTTAATTACGACACAGAAAGCGGAAAACTGCTCGCTCTTTCCGATGTTGTAACGGATATTGCAAAGCTCCCTGCAATCGTTGAAAAAGAAGTTACAAGCCGTATTTTTCAAGGTGACACCGATGTTGAAACCGCCATTCCCGATTATTTCAAAAACACTTCGGAAGAAGATATCACATGGGGGCTTGAATATAACGGCATAACCTTTTATTTTGAGCCGGGCGCTGTTGCTCCCTCAAATTTCGGTATTCAGGTTGTAACCGTAACCTTTGCAGAACATCCCGATTTGTTCAATGAAAAATATACTGCCGTGCCTGATGCCTATGTTGTGAGCCTGCCCTTATTGTCTCCGTTCTTTACCGACCTCACGGGTGACAAACGTGCAGATGAGCTTACCGTTTCGGGAAACTATGACCCCGACGGCAGATATTATTACACACTCGGAATAAATTCGGAAAGCTCAAGCTATGAGGTGGACTGGTTTTCCTATGACCTGAATCCGTATTATGTCAGAACTGCATACGGTGACAGCTTCCTCTATGTTTTCAGCGAGGAAAGCGAAACAGAAGACCGTCAGATGATTCTGTGCGTATTCAGCCTCAAAAACGGTGAAATCAAACAGGTCAGCGAAACGGATATGGGATTGCTTTACAGAGGTAATAATGTTTTTGCCTTGCCCACAGACCCTGATAATCTTCTGCTTTGTGACTCTGACAATAATTATTCCGACGCGTGCTTCTACGTCAACAAAAACGGTATACCAACAGCCTATAAATAAAACCTGACACCGCAATAAGGATATCTGTATGTTGCTTAATTTCACCTGCCATAGAGGTGTTTTTCGTACTGACGCACAATTTGGGGCAGTTCATATCTGAAGATTGCCTTGTATTTTTTGCTTTTGTATGAGGTTGAACCCACGTTCTGTAACTATTGATTCACCTTGATTTTAATTGGTTTTATGGTATAATATCATCGAGAGGTGATATTATGCTTAAATTCAGAAAAGGCTGCACCGTTCCGTTTCCCGAAAAGATTCACGAAGAATATGAAATTAACGAAAACAGTATAATCGCAAATATTGATGCTGATAGAATTGAAGATTTATTATCAGATTTTATCAAGATGCATAACGAACCGTTATTCTTCATATTGGAAATCCCCTCAAAACTGTGTGACGAAACCGCAATAAAATCCAAGCATAAAGATATTTACTATATTGACGGTTGCACACAAGAAGAATCGTTAAATATTGTAAGCAGAATCGGAAAACTTCTTGTCAATGACGGCTTGTCCTCTTTCGGTTTTGGTTGCCATATTTCGCACGATGAAATAATGGTTGGCAAATACAACGTTATTACAATTTACTCGCAAACTCCCGAAAACTACAATGAGCTTTTAGTAAAGAACAAATTAAAGCGTGTTGATAAGCTCATAACCGCCTGGAACACCTTCACTCAAAACAATCCGGGTAAGTCAGTTAAAATTGAAACTGACGGAAAGGATATTTTTGATATACCTGAAATGTTTGCAGATCTGGGAATATATTTTGCCGAACAAAGAGAAGATTAACAAAAATTTCTTATGAGAATCCACACTAAAAAACAGCAGACAGCTTTTTGTGCTGTCTGCTGTTTAGTTTTATCTTCAATAAAGAATAATCTCTCTGCCCTTTTCTGCCGACTCATAAATAGCGCACAGAATTTTTATCATATCCACGCCCTGCGAAGGCTTGAAAACGGGTTCTGCGCCCTCTGTGAGAACGTCGATAAAGTTTTTGATGTTTTTCTTGTGTCCGTTGCCGTCCATATTGCCTGTGGGGATAATATCAAGAAGCTGACCGCCGTCCTCCGTGAAGAATTCAACCTCATTATCCTCCCATTTGAGACCAGCTTTTGTGCCGCGAAGTTCAACAAAACGGTTTTCCTTTTTGATGTTTGATGCCCAGCTGAATTCAATCTGAAGAACGGCACCGTTATCAAAACGAATCATGCCCATTGCAAGGTCTTCAACGTCAAACGTGCCCTCGGATTTTGCATCGCCGAACTTTGAGTTTTCGGAATCGCTTGTGTCGTTATCCGCAAACTTGGAATAAGTATTTGCGCTGACCGCAACGGGAGTCGGGTTGCCCATAAGCCACACCGCAAGGTCAATCATATGAACGCCAAGGTCGATAAGCGGACCGCCGCCCGACTGTGCTTTTGTTGTGAACCAACCGCCTTTGCCGGGAATACCTCTGCGTCTTTGCCAGCCGCAACGTCCGCAATAGATTTCGCCCATTTTGCCGTCATCAATAAATTTCTTTGCATACTGTGAAGCTGTTGCAAAACGGTTGTTTCTGATAACCATAAGAACCTTGCCTGCCTCATCAGCGGCGTTCTTCATTTTGAGAACCTCTGTAACGTCAATGGCATCTGGCTTTTCGCAAAGAACGTGCTTGCCTGCTTTGAATGCGTCAACAGCAATTATTGAGTGAAGATAGTTCGGTGTGCAGATGTCAACTGCATCAATGCTCTCGTCCTTTAAAAGCTCTTTATAATCAGTATATACGGCTGCATCGGGATAATATTTATCTCTGAGCGCAATTGCTCTTTCTTCGATAATATCGCAGAATGCAACAACCTCAACCCTGCTGTCTTCATAATAATTAGCAATATGACTTCCGCGGCAGATACCGCCGTTACCGATAATCGCAATTTTCAATTTTGACATAATTATTTCCTCCTGTGACGTTAAACTTAAATCAGGTAAAGCAACCTGTTTTGTTACAGCTAAATCATATTATTCAGCGTAAGCCGCAACCTCATTGAGTTTTGACTGAATAAGGCAATTGGCAACTATGCCAAGTCCAAAGAATGCCAAGGCAAGATAAAGTATGGACAACGAGCTGTCATGCGGCAAACCTTTCATACGGTTAATTGCGTTAACCTTTTCGCCTGCCTTGTAAAGCCAATACCACTGATAAATGCCGCAGGTCACAAGACCAAGCAGAAAAACGGTTGTTCCGTTGGAATCATTGGGAGTCTGCGACGCCGTGTTAAGATCGTTGACCATATTTATAAACCAGACTATTCCGTATATTCCGCAGGTTATTATCGACAGCAGAATACAGGTGCCGAGATTTTTGGAATAAATCGGCGCCTTATAATCGGGGTTACCGTATGCCTGATAATATCCGCCGTTCTGCTGATAATTCTGCTGCTGATAGTTGGGCGGCTGATAGTTAGGCTGTTGGTAGTTATAAACTGGCGGCTGCTGATAATTGTTAAAATTCGGTTGCTGATAATTCGGAGGAGACTGAGGTTCTTTTTTAGCAACGGCTGCGCCGCACGAACCGCAAAAAGCTACTCCGTCTTGTATTTGCGCACCGCAATTGGTACAAAACATATAATCACTTCCTGTTATTTAATGGGGTGCCAAAAATTCAAAATACGGAATATTCCTGAGTATACCAAACAGAACTGCAAGAACTGCTGTTATTATAACAAGAATACTCTCTGTTTTCGTGTATGACGTGTTACCGTGAACAATGAACTTTTTTGCTCTGAATAACATAAAAATCAACGCAGGGATAAATAACACAAGTACAAAAAGGTTGGATTGCGCCGCAAGCTTGAAATCAAGCGATAAAAGCGCCCAGAACATTCGGGTTATTCCGCAACCCGGGCAATAGAGATTAAATATCTTATTAAAAAAACACGGCAAAGCCCAGCCTGTCAGTTTTGTGAAAATATAATAAGCCATGCCGAGTGCAAGAACGTATAAAACGTTTTTCAGTATTATTCTGAATCTGCCTTTTGCAGTGTCTTGCGGCATAGTAATTACCTCTTTTAAAAAAATGGTACAGGACCAAGCCTGTACCGATTTTTATGCATTATTCTTCAACAATATGAATATGTTTTACAATCCAGCTGATCATCTTCGGAATTACCCAGAAACCGTAAATGCCGAAGGTGATAAGAGTAAGAAGGAACCACTTGATGTAGTTGCCGAAAAGCTGACCACCGTTGCCGTCAAACACCATACGCTTGCCGTCAACAACAGCATGTCTGCAAATAAATTGAAGCAGATATGACATTGCCCAAGGAGTACCGATGCCGCAAGTAAGCGTAATTATAAGACCCGCAACAAAAAAGGCACAGAAGCTTTCAAGTGCGTTTGCATCGAATCTTGATCTGGGGTTCTCATCTACACCGGGTGCCGCAGCGTAAGCATTAGCGGGAGCCTGCTGATAAACAGGAGGCTGCTCATATGAGGGAGGCGGTGCGGGAGCCTGCTGATAAACGGGAGGCTGCTCATACGCGGGAGGCGGTGTGGGAGCCTGCTGGGTGACCGGGTTTCCGCATTTTGTGCAGAATCTGGAACCTTCGCTGAGATTAGCGCCGCAAATAGGACAAATCATATGAATACACATCCTCAAAAATATTTATAATATCGGCTGAACCGTTATTACCGCAATTGATGCAAAACTTGTTTGCTCATTAAATTGTGTATATAATATCACAAAGTTTGCAGCATTTCAAGATATTTATACACAAAATATCATATTTATGTATAAAACAATGTTTTTTAAAGAATTCACAAATTTCCCTCGTAAAAAAAGAAATAACCCTTGACTGATGTTTCTTTACACATTCAGCCAAGGGTTATTTCATTGAACTCTTGTTATCTAACATCTTTGGTTAACCTCTCTTTCTGCGGTATTGTTCAACCTTAAAATATTCAATTTTATATTTTGCATCCTTTAAGGTTGCGGTTGAAAACTTCAGGTTTTGTTGTTGATTTTAAACCTTGGTTTTCAGGATTTACCTTTTCATTGGTATCACCCTTTCCTTGACTATAATATACCACAGGTTTTCAGCCTTTTCAAGACGGAGTATTTCACAAAGATAAACACCATATATTGTATAATACAGAGAATTTCTGACACTGCAAGCACAATTTGAACAAAACTATTGACTGCCGCACACAGTTTGTGTTATCATTAAAGTGTTGGGGCGGTTAATCCGCCCTGTTTTTATTTAAAAATAATTGACTAATTTTGAAAGAATTGCTATAATTATTTTTTGTAAAATTGCCTTATGGCAAATCCATATTTAAAAGGAGAAAGACTTTTATGGCAAAGAGCATTCAGGATGTTTTAAACATTATCAAAGAAAACGATATCAAGATGGTTGACTTTAAAATGGTTGACATCAACGGTCAGTACAGACACGTTACCATCCCTGCAGAAAACTTTTCTGAAGACACCATGAAGAGCGGCATAGGCTTTGATGCTTCCAACTACGGCTACGCTGTTGTTGAAAAGAGCGATATGGTATTTATCCCCGACCCCGACACCGCAGTTATCGACCCCTTCTGCAGCATTCCCACTCTTTCAATGACAGGCAACGCAATGATTATTGACTCACCTGAAAACCGTCCTCTTGCTCAGTACCCCAGAAACATCATCAGAGCAGCTGTTGAATATATGAAAGAAAGCGGCATTGCCGACGAAATGAAGATTCTGCCCGAATTCGAGTTCTATCTTTTTGACGACGTCAGATGGAACGTTGACGGCAAGCACGTTGGTGCAACAGTTGACGCAAGCCAGTCTTACTGGAATTCCGACACCGACGGTCTCGGCGTTGTTGTTCCCAAGCAGAAGAACTATCACATTGCAAAACCCTTTGACACTTCTTATGAATGCCGCAGCGAAATGTGTATGCATATGAAGGATGCAGGCATTGAAATCAACTATCATCACCCCGAAGTTGCAGCATCGGGTCAGTATGAAATCGAGCCTCAGCTTGGCGAAGTTGTTCATATGGCAGACGCTTCAATGATGATTAAATATATCATTCACAACACAGCTCTTAAATACGGCAAGACCGCAACGTTTATGCCCAAGCCCATCTACGGCGAAGCAGGCAGCGGTATGCACGTACATATGCTCCTCTTCAAGGACGGTCAGCCCGTATTCTCAGACGATAACGGCTATTCACACCTGAGCGAAACAGCTCATTACTTTATGGGCGGTCTGCTCAAGCATATCGGCGCACTCTGCGCACTGACCAACCCCAGCACCAACTCCTTCAAGAGACTTGTTCCCGGTTTTGAAGCTCCCGTTACCGTTGGCTACGCAACATCAAACCGCAGCGCAGTTATCCGTATCCCCGCTTACGCAAAGAGTCCCGACAAGCGCCGCTTTGAACTTCGTAACCCCGACGCAACCTGCAACCCCTATTTCTGCTATGCAGCAATTCTTATGGCAGGTCTTGACGGCGTTAAGAACAAAATTGATCCCCATGCAAACGGCTGGGGTCCCTACGATTTCAACCTTTTCCACCTTCCCGAAGAAGAAAAGGCAAAGCTCACACAGCTTCCCACCAACCTTCCCGATGCTCTTGATGCTCTTGAAGCTGACAACGACTTCCTCACAGCAGGCGGCGTATTCCCCAAAGAACTTCTCACAAACTTCATCAAGGCAAAGCGTGCGGAATGTGCTGAACTTGCAAAGATTCCTCATCCCGCAGAATTCGATAAATATTATAATCTTTAATAAATTAATCCCTCGCTCCGATTGGAGTGAGGGATTTTTGTCATTGTATTTTACACTGATTTATGATAGAATATGAAAAACAATCCTCCGTCATTTTCTTACGAAAATGCCACCTCCTTTCAAAAGGAGGCTATTCCTCTCAACAAGCTGAACAGAAGGTGAAAATATGGTCAGTCCACCCAGAAGTCATCGAATGATGCTAGGTAGTTGGAAAGCTCCGACTCCAAATCTGAAATCCAACTTTAACCCTGCAGGATTAATTCTGCTGATTCTTCTGATTTTAATAATGTTTGCAGTTTTCATCGGTGTAACAGGAAACAAAAAAACACCTGCTACTCCCGAACAGATTATATCCGTTATAAAGAAACAAGGATATGAACCGCAGGATATTACAGAGCTACATTATAGTAATAACGCTGCATCAAAAACTTCCCTCAAAAAATGCATCGCTTTTTTCTATGAAGACATTCACTTTGAATATTTTCACTTAAGCAATGATAGTACGGCAATAAATCTATACTCTCAATTTCATCGAAAAATCGTAGACAATTACAACGCTTCACATATAATTGAAACAGAAAATAAACAGGCTAATTTTGTTATCTATACTTTGGATAACGGTGAAAAATACAATGTGTCAATATATGTTGGAAACACAGTCGTATATGCATACTGTGATTCGCAAAACAAGAATGAAATCAATAAAATTCTTGATGCCATTGATTATCTCAATCCATAAGAAAAACCGCTGATTTTTGTCAGCGGTCTTATTGTTTAATCTTTCAAAACTTCACAATATTTCTTCATTTGCTCTTCGGTTGGCTTATAGTCCGTTACGGAACAGCAGGGAATATCAGGCTTGCTGCCGTCGGTACCGTAAAACGGTGTATGTCTGTCGTTTTCATACTGTTTGCGGCATTCTTCAAGGCGGAAATCGGGAATATCATAAGGCTGACCGCCGTTAAGAATTGAACGGTGAGCCAGAATCGCAACCGATGCCATATTGACGGCAGAATAAATATCATAAGGATGCTCGGGCTGCTTGCCCTCTCTTATGCAATCAAGGAACATTCTTGCGACAATATAATCACCGCCGCCGTGACCGCTGGTTTCGATAAGCTCTTCGTCCTTATCGTTCCATTCAGGGTCATAGAGATTGTTTTCTTCCATTCCCTCGGGAATTGCCCAGTCGCTGTAGCGAAGCATAACCTTTTCGCCCATACCTCGCAGATTTTCTATCTGACCGTTTGTGCCGCAAAGACGGTAGGCGTTATGATGCGCACCATAAGCGGCGCAGCCTGTAACTCTGAAAACGGAACCGTCATCATTAAGAGTTGTTACAATTGCCGCCCTGTCACCAACCATTCTTGCAGATGCAATTTCTTCCATAGGTGAAAAAACAGGCATTGCGCTGACCCTTTTGGGCGTTGCGCCTGTTGCCCACATAATCGGGGCAAGCGAATGAGTAATATAGTATGAACGAGGCAGATAGTTTCGCCAATGCTCTTTGAAATAAACATAGCCTTTAAGAAAATCGGTTTCATAAGGATTAACGGGGTGGTTATATTCGCCCTCTGCATAAACGATTTTGCCGAGCGTGCCGCCGTCGCACACTCTTTTCATTTCACGGTTGAATTTCATCTGCGGATAATTTTCGGCAAGCATATAAACAGAATTGCTCTTTTCAAAGGCTCTGACAAGCTCCACACCCTCTGCCATTGTGCCGTTGCTTATGCACTCCGAAAAAACGTGAATCCCCTTTTCAAAGCATCTGATTGCATAAGGTGTGTGCTCGTGAAAATAGTTTGCAAGCACAACGGCATCCATTTCCTGTTCAATGAAATCATCAAACTCTTTAAAAACAGGAACGTCAACACCGAGTTTTTCAACACCCTCTTCGGCTCTTTCTTTACTGAATTCGCAAAGGGCAACAATTCTGCAGTCAAGAAGCATCAGGTTTTTTGCAATATCAATTCCCCTGCCTGCGCCCATAATGCCGATTTTAATTTTATTCACAGTATCAGCCTCCGCTATGCTTTATGAAATTCATTTTAGCAAACAATTCAATACAAATCAATAGATAAAAAAATCCCCTCACGGCAAACAAGCTGCCGTGAGGGGTCAATATCACATTTTATCAATGATTTCGCCGAGAGTCATATCGGGATTCTCAATACCGAGCTTGAGAGCTTTTTCTGCACCGAGGTGAAGAGCCTCAGCTTCTTCGACGGTAACGTACTTCGTTCTGTGCATACAGGAAAGCTTGAGGCAGCCTGTTGCGGCATCCTTCATTGCAAAAGTATAGATAACCATAATGTATCTGCCGAGATTATAGCCTTCAAACTGATAGTCCCAGTTATTCATTGTGCCTGCTTCAAGCGGGAACCAGGAGAACATCATTGTTGATGCGCCTGCTGCTGCAGGATAGTTATACATCTCTCTCTGAAGCTTACGGTATTCAAGATAGGGATAGTTCATATGGCTGAATGCCCAGAACTGAACGTCAGCCATCTTATTGAGAGCATCTCTGAAAGTTGTTTCTTCGGGAAGAACAACTCTCCAGGGCAGCGGAACGGCAAGTGTGCCGCCTGCACGTTTTTCTTTGAGAGTACGTCTTCTGGGGCAGAGAACGATGAAATATGTATCGTTATGTCTGTTGTTGACCTTTGAAACGTGAAGGCGCATTGCAAGCTGAACAAGGCATTCGCCGCCAACGTTGTTTTCCTTCATAAACTCAAAGATTTTCTGGCTGTCTTCGTAATTGATGCTGTGCTTTGTGAGTTCAGCCTTATCGTTGATGGGGTCAAAGAGCGAGGGAGCCTTGATGTTGGGGTTCTTTTTCTTTGCACGCTCTGCTTCAAGATGTCTGGGACCTTCAACGCCGAGGTAAAGAGGCTCGCCGTCTTTTTCCATATATTCTCTGTAAGCCTGCTCTTCCTTTTTGAGGTTTTCGGGGTTGGCAACGTATGCAAGCTCTTTCTGAACAATATCTTCATACTTACCGAGAGGCTTGGGCATTTCCGTACCGTTCATCAGGCTGTCATAGATTGCAAAAAGGTCTGCAAAGAAAATAAAAACAGCCGCATTATCCATAACAAGGTGGTGTATATTGATATAAACGCCGCTTCTGCCGTCGCTCATACGGAAGAACTTGATTCTGAATGTTTCATCCTTAAGCATTCTGACGGGCTTCTGTGCATCTGCGCCGAGAACAGCCTGACGCTCTTCGTCTGACTTGAAATCAAGAACGGGAATGTTATCAACCTTATATTCATCAATAAAATACTGCTTGATTTTGCCCTTTTCTTTGAAAAAGCGAAGACGCAGACAGTCGTTTCTTTCAATTTCGATGTTGAAAGCCTTTTTCATAACGTCAAAATCGAGTTCCTTTTTGACGATCATTGATTCGGGAATCTGCGTAACCTGCTTATGGAAAAAGCTGTGCTTGAGCATAAACTGAATCATATCCTGTGCGGGGATAAGATCATATGATTTGCCGATATTCTTCTTCAATTAATATCCCTCCGTTTTACTGTATAAGAGTAAAATGTATCCTTTCAAACAAATACAAAAGTGCTATTATTCTATCATTTCATTTTTTTTGATACAATGTGCAAAACCCTTTGATTGACTAAAAACTCAACAATAACAGCAATTTGTCTGTTTTTTCACATATGTGGACGATTGTCGTTCGAATCTCCTTAAAAAGAAAACCACTCCGCAGCTTTTGCTGCGAAGCGGTTTTGGTGATCCATCGGAGATTCGGCAGCGCTGCTGCCGCAGGTTCGTTTTATTTGTCCGTGCGGCTCTGCCTTACGGCAAACCGCCGCACATGGACTATTTGTCGTTCGAATCTCCGAAAAAGAAAACCACTCCGCAGCTTTTGCTGCGAAGCGGTTTTGGTGATCCATCGGAGATTCGAACTCCGGACACCTTGATTAAAAGTCAAGTGCTCTACCGTCTGAGCTAATGGATCATATTCAGTTTGCGTCTGTTTTTTGACGCTCCAATATAATATATTATTTGAGCGCAGTTGTCAACCCCTTTTTGAGAAAAATTTTAACATTTTCTTTTTCTTAATTTAGTTAAAACCGCTTGAAATATCACTATATATGGTATATAATAAATTTAAATATGATTAATTTGGGCATATGAGGTTATTTTTCCTCGGAAAGGACAGTTTATGAAACATATAAGAGGTCCGCAGGTTTATGACTACGGCTATCACGAAATCACTACCATTGACGACAAAATTCACAATAGCCTTATGGATTTCGGCATTCTCAGAATGAAAAACGGCGACGTTTTTTCAGAAGAACAAAATCTTGAACGTGCCTATCTTCTTATCAGCGGCGAAATGACCTTTGAATGGGAAGGCAACGCCGTAAGCGTAAATCGTCCCGATTGCTTTGACTATGACCCCTGGGTGCTTCACGTTGCAAACGGCGTTAAAGTCACCTTCAAGGCAGCAGGTGACGTTGAAATTGCAGTTCAGAGAACCGTTAATGAACGCACCTTCCCCTCAAAGCTTTACACTCCCGAAGAGTGCAGAAGCGAAAACAGAGGCGCAGGCACAATGCGTGAAGCTTCAACAAGAATAGTTCGCACGGTTATTGATTATTCAAACGCACCCTATGCAAACCTTGTTGTGGGCGAAGTTATCGGCTTCCCCGGAAAGTGGTCCAGCTATCCTCCCCACCATCATCCGCAGCCTGAAATATATTTTTATAAATTCAACCCCGAAAACGGCTACGGCTTTGCTGAACTCGGCGAGGACGTCGTTAAAACACACCAGAATTCAACCGTTTTCATAACCGAAGAAGAAACTCACCCCCAGACAACGGCTCCCGGTTATGCACTCTGGTATCTCTGGATTATCAGACACCTTGACGGCAATCCTTACATCACGCCCACATTTGTTCCCGAGCATCTCTGGGTAACAGAGAGCGAAAGCGAATCTAAAATGTGGCCCCCCGAAAAATAATCGTGAAGGAGAAATATAAATGAAACTGACAATGGCACAGGCACTCGTCAAATTTCTTGATAACCAGTATATCAGCTTTGACGGCGCTGAAACCAAATTTGTTGACGGCATCTTCGGCATTTTCGGTCACGGATGCGTTGTGGGTATCGGCCAGGCTCTTGAACAGGGCGGACACAACCTTAAATTCTATCAGGGCAAAAACGAACAGGGCATGGCTCACGCTGCAATTGCTTTTGCAAAGCAGAAGAACCGCCGCCAGATTATAGCCTGCACGTCATCAATCGGACCCGGCGCACTCAATATGGTTACAGCAGCAGGCACGGCAACCGCTAACCGCATCCCCCTGCTTCTTCTGCCCGGCGACACCTTCGCTTGCCGCCAGCCCGACCCCGTTCTTCAGCAGATTGAACAGCCGACAAACTACAACGTTACCGCTAACGATGCTTTCAAGGCTGTTTGCAGATATTGGGACAGAATTTCAAGACCCGAACAGCTTATGACAGCTTGCCTTAATGCAATGCGTGTTCTCACCGACCCTGCAGAAACAGGCGCAGTATGCCTTGCAATGCCGCAGGACGTTGAAGGCGAAGCATTTGATTATCCCGACTATTTTCTCAAAAAGAGAGTATGGTATCTTGACCGCCGCTCACCCACTCAGCGTGAAATCGAAGCTGCTGTTGCAGCTATAATGAGAAGCGAAAAACCGATGCTCATCGTTGGCGGCGGCGTTACATATTCGGAAGCATGGGAAACGGCACGTTTCTTTGCAGAAAAGTTCAACATTCCGATTGGCGAAACGCAGGCGGGCAAAGGCAACATCCGCTGGGATTTACCGCTTAATATGGGCGGCGTCGGCGTTACAGGCGGCGCAGCAGCAAATGCAATCGCAAAGCAGGCTGACCTTATTATCGCCGTAGGCACACGTCTGACCGACTTCACAACCGCTTCAAAATGGGGATTCCAGAATCCCGACTGCAAGATGCTTTCCATCAACGTTTGCTCATTCGACGCATTCAAGATGGATTCAACCGCAGTTATTGCAGACGCAAAGACCGCACTGCTTGACATTATGGGTGCGCTTTCATTGCGTGAATATTACAGCAACTGGGGCGACGAGGTTGCGCAGGCAAAAGAAGATTACGTTAAAGAAATGGACCGCTGCTACAGCGTTTATCTTAAAGAAGGTCTTTCGCAGACAAGAGCTCTTGGCGAAATCAACAAGCTCATTGACAAAAATTCCGTTGTTATCGGCTCATCGGGCTCTCTCCCCGGCTGTATGCAGAGACTCTGGAGAGCTTCCGTGCCCAAAACATACCATATGGAATACGGCTTCTCCTGCATGGGTTACGAAATCTGCGGTGCACTCGGCGTTAAGCTCGCAGAGCCTGACAGAGAGGTTTACACAATGGTTGGCGACGGCAGCTTCCTGATGCTTCACAGCGAGCTTTACACCGCTGTTGCAGAAGGTGCAAAAATCAACGTTATGCTCTTTGACAATTCAGGTTGGGGTTGCATTGAAAACCTTCAGAATAATCAGGGCACAGACACATTCGGCACAAGATTCCAGGCAAGAAATCCTCTCACAGGTATGCTTGACGGCGCAATTGTTCCCGTTGATTTTGCAAAAATAGCAGAAGGCTACGGCTGCAAGGCATACACCGTTACAAGCGTTGCCGAGCTTCGTGATGCAATCAAGGATTCAAAAGAACAGACAGTACCCTGCCTGTTTGACATCAAGGTTGTTCACGGCAGTATGAGCGACGGATACGACGCATGGTGGAGAGTCGGCGTTGCCGAGGTTTCAACAAGCGAAAGAGTTCAGGCTGCATACGAAGATATGCAGGCAAACATCGAAAAAGCCAGACTTTATTAATATACGGAGGAATACAAAATGCTTAACAAAGATAAAGTAAGCCTTGCAATAGCTCCTATTGCTTGGACAAACGATGACCTGCCCGACCTTGGCGCAGAAAACACATTTGAGCAGTGCGTGAGCGAAATGGCTCTGAGCGGCTTCAAGGGCAGTGAAATCGGCAATAAATATCCCAAAGACGTTGAAACTCTTAAGCACAAGCTTGACGTAAGAGGTCTTCGCATCTGCAACGCATGGTTCTCTTCTCTTCTTCTTTCAGAAGGCTATGAAGCTACCATCGAAGCTTTTATCAAGCACAGAGATTTTCTTCACGCTCTCGGCGCAAGAGTTATCGGCGCTTCCGAGCAGGGCAACTCCATTCAGGGCAAAGCTCTGAGCATCTTTGGAGATAAGCCGGTTTATACTGATGAACAGTGGGATCTCATTGCAAAGGGCTTCAACGAAATGGGTCGTCTTGCGAAAGAAAAGGGTATGTATTTCACCGTTCACCACCATATGGGTACAGGTGTTCAGACAGAAGAAGAAATTGACAAACTTATGGAAATTACTGACCCCGATCTTGTTTATCTTCTTTATGATACAGGTCATCTTTCATTCTCAGGCGAGGACGCAATCGGCGTTCTCAAAAAGTACGTCAACAGAGTTAAGCACGTTCACCTCAAGAGCATCCGTCAGGACGTTATCAACGAGGGCAAAGAAAAGGGCTGGAGCTTCCTTGACTGCGTCAGAGCAGGCGCATTCACCGTTCCCGGTGACGGCGATTTTGATTTCACTCCCGTGTTTGATATTCTTGCAGAAGCCGACTATGAAGGCTGGGTTGTTGTTGAAGCAGAGCAAGACCCCGCTAAGGCTAACCCCTATGAATATGCCTGCCTCGCAAGAAAATACATTGCCGAAAAAACAGGTCTTTAAAAAACAACGAGCTGCGTTGCAAAACAACGCAGCTCTGATTTTTATATTCAAAACTCCTCTTATTGATCTTCTTCACCTTTGCCTGAAAGAATGCACAGCGCAGGCGTTGCGGCAAGAACAAGAACCGCAAGAACGTTAAATGCCAACATTTTCAAATCCCCCTTGTTTATCTTTACAACTATATTTTACTCCCCTGTTGTCACAAAGTCCAATTACATTTGTTTACAGTTTTAAGTTCTTTTTGTTACCTTTGTAACCGAAAAATTACGGTTTTGTAATAATTAACGTAAAACCAACCTTGTTTTTTGGCGGATAATTAAGTGAAGGGCCTTCAAATAAAACGCAAGGAGGTATTCTATGCATGACGACGAAATAATTAAGCTTTATTTTGAACGTAACGAAGCCGCTATAACGGAAACAGAAGCGGCATACGGCAGATATATGCTGAAAATTGCATACAACATACTTGCCGACACGGAGGACTGCAAGGAATGCGTTAACGACACTTATCTTAAAGTCTGGAATTCCATTCCGCCGCACAAACCTGCCGTTTTATCCGCATACCTCGGAAAAATAGCAAGAGAGACCGCAATTGACATCTACCGAAAGCAGAACAGAAGCAAGCGAAAACCATCCGAATATACATTTGCATTGGATGAAATATCGGAATGTGTTTCGGGCAAAGAAAACACCGAAAACGCGGTTGACGCAAAGCTTCTGGGCAAAGAAATAAGCCGTTTTCTGCATTCCGTAAGCGGGCAAAGCTGCGCAGTTTTCACAATGAGATATTACCGCTGCGATTCGATATCGGATATTGCAAGACACTTAAATATGAGCGAATCAAAGGTAAAAGGAATTCTTCACAGAACAAGAAAAGGACTTAAAAAGCATCTGATAAAGGAGGGTTTTGAATTATGAAAGCAGAAGCGATTTTAAGCGCAATGAATTACATTGATGAGGATATATTATTTGCCGTTGAAAACAGAAAAGATAAAAGAAATAAGGTCAAAGGCAAAACACAGCACCGCCTTCTGATTGCCGCCGCCTGTATTGTTTTCACGGCGGTCAGCGCAGTTTTTATCAACACCGTCATAAGCAACAGTCTGCCGAAGCTTGATTTAAAAATCAGCAAGGGTGACGGAATGGGATTTGAGGGAGCGTTTCTCAAAAACCCCGATGATTTCGAAAGCGGTAACCCGTGGGAATACTCTGTTTTCACCTCAAGAATGCCTGTATACGAAAGCAATTCACACGATGAAAAGGGCACGCCTTGCGGATTAAACGAAATACAGCTTGACAAAACCGTTGACAAAGCCGTTTCAGCTTTGGGCGCAAAAACAACCGATATTTCCAAAGCCTATGCAAACGACCTTTACGGCGGATACAAAAACGACTTTGTTTATTCCGTGACCGCCGAAACTGATATTGCTTCAATAACCGCAAACGCCGCAGGAGGATTGAGTGTGTTTTTCAGCACACCGATTACGTTGCCGTTTGATTTCAATGCAGAAAACGCCGCAGAATATTATACGGATAAGTATTCCGACCTGATTTCTTCCTTTATCGGGTTTGAAAAGCCGGAAATAAGTATTTCAACGGAATACAATGCTTACGGTGAAACACACCGTTCATACAGAGTGTATGACGCAAGCGGAAACAAAAAGGAAGACGTTATCAACTACAACCTCAATTATGCCGAACTTCGGATTGAAAACGACGGAACACTGACATCAATTTACATTTGCAACTCTGAAAGTGTAACTGACAAAATCGCTGTTTACCCGATAATCACAGAATTCAATGCAGAAAAGAAACTGATTGCAGGCGACTATATTTCTTCCGTTGTTCAGTATGATTTTCCCGGAAAAGAATACATCGCAAAGACCGATTTGGTTTATAAGAGTGAAAAAGGCGAAACCGTTGCACCGTATTACAGATTCATAGTTGAGTTGCCCGAAGCACCTGACGATATCGGAATCAAAAGCTACGGCATATACTACGTGCCTGCAGTTAAGGATAAATACATTTCAGGTATTACGTTGATTGACGGTGAAATCCAATAGAAAGCGCCCCCGAATCCGCTTGGATTCGGGGGCATACATTTTAAAATGCAAAATATTTCTCTCTCTGCTTCTGTACTCTGCCGCTGATAAATTCAAGGGTCTCTTTTGCGCCCTCAACGCCGCAAACGTAATCTTTCATTGCTCTGCCCTCTTCA
The DNA here is from genome assembly GCA_017938985.1 of Clostridia bacterium. Taxonomy (GTDB): domain Bacteria; phylum Bacillota; class Clostridia; order Oscillospirales; family Acutalibacteraceae; genus CAG-177. Next base: position 13,553 of record JAGBAK010000093.1, on the reverse strand, counting down.
TAGCAAAGGTCATCGTGAAGCGGGAAGAATTCCTTAAGCAGGAAGCAGGCATATCTTGAAAGACGAAGGTCGCCGACAAGCCTGAATTCCTTGCTGATGCCGTCAATGGCAACGGAATAGAAATCCTTGATTGATGCAATGATTGCATCCTTTTCGTTTGCAGGTGAGAACACCATTGTTGAAGCAACGTAGGCGTTTTCGTTGTTGACGGAGCTGTGGCTGTCTGTGCTGCCTACGATGGGATATTTTCTGCCGTTTGCTCTGTCATCATAGTATCTGTGGGTCTGCAGACCGTTCTGCTCATAATAGTTTTCACCGCCGAGAACCTCATAAGCGTCAAACGGTTGTCTTTCCATAAGAAGCTCAACGATATTTTCAGGAACGTGGTTGACGTTTGAAATCCAGTAAGGATGGCAGAAAATGCCGAGACCGCCTGCCTTTTTGATGTGGTTGAATACCCAAACCATACCTGCATAAGTAAACTCTTCAACACCCTCGGGGATATCAAGAGTTTTTGCAAGCTCAAGAACTTGTTTTCTGTATTCGTCCGCTGTAATAACGTCGGGACATTCGGCACCGTTATAGGAACGCAGCTCCTTTGAATCGCCAGATTCAATAATCTGGTCCGATTCGTCACAAATGCCGTTGACGGAATAATTGCCGCCGAAGTTAACGATGTGCGGGTCACAGCCGAATTCGGGGTTATCTCTGGGCATATGAACCTCTTCACCAACGCAGATGTTGAATTCAATCGGAACGTCCTTGTAAGCGTTGATAGCCTCAAGCGAGGGGTAATAACGCTCGTGGTCGGTGATTGCAAAGAAATCGTAGCCGTGCTTTCTGTAGTTTGCGCAAACAATGGCAGGCTCCTGTCTGCCGTCCGAGCGGCAGGTATGCATATGCAGATCACCGATTAACGGATATCTGCCGCAAAGGTCGTCTGCAACGGCATAAACATTAAGCTGAACAAGCTTTTTATCTGTTTCCTTATCACAGAAGCGGATAAAATACTGCTGTTCTTTTTCAAACGTATTCTTAAATCTGATCGTGCCGTTTTCATCAACGGTATAATCAACGGCTTTGTTGTTGTTTCTTTTGGGGAACTCTCTGATGCTGCCGTCTTCAATACCCAACACGCGCAGAACAACGTTTTCCGGATTCTTGAATTTTGCGTGGCAGCCGAGGGGTTTGACGGTTATTTCAATCTCTTTGCCAACGGGAAAAACCTTGGGATAAATATCATAATAATGCAGTTCGGTTTTCATTGTTTTCACCTCAGAATTCTATTGTTTTGCCTGTTTCATAGGCTATATACGTTGCTTCAAGAAGTCTTGCAAGGTCAATTGCGGATTTAACGCCGTATTCTTCGGGTATTTCTTTACCGTCAACGCACGCATTGACAAATGAATTAATCGGATTTTCGCTGCTTTCGGGAAGTCTTTCTACAGAAATAAAGCCGTTAACAAGCTTTGCGGTTTCTTTTGTTTTGTATTTTGCACCTTCTTTATTGTTCCAGATAAGAATGCCCTCCGTGCCGTGAACTTCAACTGTATAAGGTGAAGAATAGGCAAGGAATGACGTTTCCGAAACACCGATTGCCCCGTTTTCAAACTCAATAACGGAAACGGCATTTTCGTCAACAGGTGTACCCATAACCGAGTTTGCAATGCCCGTTATCTTTTTGGGCATACCGCAAAGATAAGAAAGAAGGTACATCGGGTGGCAACCGAGGTCCATCATTGCGCCGCCTGCACAGTCCTCTTTGACAAACCAATATTCGGGCAGCCATTTACCGCTTACACCGTCGTGGGCATTGCGGATTCGCACGTTTGTAACAATGCCGAAATCACCGTTTGCAATGTGTTCTTTTGCAAACTTGATAACAGGCCACGCCTTGTGAGGCATTGAGATAACGAACTTAACTCCGTTTTCTTCAATCGCCGCCGCAATTTTTTCGCACTCCTTAACGGTACAGGCAAGAGTTTTTTCGGTAAAGATATGTTTACCTGCCTTTGCCGCTTTGGCAAGCACTTCGGTATGCATTGTTGTGGGTGTGCAGCAGCAAACGGCATCAACGTCTTCTCTTGCAAGAAGCTCGTCGATATCGGCAACAAAATCAACGCCCAGTCTCTGCGCCCATTCTGCACCCCTTTCAGGTTTTTCATCCCAGACGCAGGTAATTTCAGCCTTTCCTGTTGCAAGCAGGTCTCTGCCGTAACCCTCGGCGTGAACGTGCCATTTGGAAAGCATTGCAATTCTTAACATAGTTAAAACCTCCCGATTAACTGTTAAATATCCGATACCTGCATTTTAACACATTAAAACAAAAAAGTCGATAGAAAACCAAAGTTTTCACACGACTTTTTATATTCCGGGAAACTTGAATTCGATTTGCTGTTATGATAGAATACCGTTATACGTTCCTCGAACGGTATTCAAGCAGCAAAGCAGTTGCGCAAATGGTAACCGACACGGGTCTTGACAGTGCGAGCAGTTTCTCGCTCACTGCGATGCAGGCATAGTAATCCCAAAGTGTACCTGCACCAAAATAAAGTACGGCAGATGCCGCAACAGTCAAAGCAACCGCAACGCTGCCGAGAATAAATATATGTTTTGATGCAGAATTGACTTGCATTAATATGTTTTTCAATTTAATCACCTATACAAATTATACAGGCTCAACCGAATAAATTCAAAGCAAAAATATTACCAATAAGGAATGAAAAATATGCCAATCGGTGTTTCGTCATCTTGCCTTTACCCTCTTTCTCCGCTTGAAAGCCTTGAAATTCTGGGCAAGCTCGGAGTTAAAACAAGCGAGGTTTTTATTAACTCACCAAGCGAGCTGACTCTTGAATATGCAAAAAGGCTCAATAATCTGAAAGCGGAATACGGCATAAACGTTCTGTCGCTTCACCCGTTTACCTCTTTTGCAGAAACCGTTATGCTTTTCAGCGAATACAAGCGCCGTTTCACGGATACGCTTGAATATTATAAATATATCTTTGAGGTTACTGCCGCTCTGGGCGCAGGAATAACGGTTATTCACGGTTCAAAACTGCCCGGCAAAATCCCTCACGAAGAATACTTTGAGCGTTTCGGCATGATGGTTGAAGAAGGCAAAAAATCAGGCATTACCGTTGCTCAGGAAAACGTTAACAACCATTTCAGCGAAAGTCCCGAGTTTATGAAAACCATGCGAGCATATCTTGGCGATAATTTTAAAATGGTTTTTGACGTTAAACAGGCAGTGCGTGCAGGATTTGAACCACTTGGATTCGCAAGGGAATTCGCAAACGAGATTGTTCACGTTCACCTCAGTGACCACAAGGAAGGCTTTGACTGTCTGCCGCCGTCGGTGGGAATTTTTGATTTCGGCAAACTTTTTGAGATTATGAAAGCCGCCGATTATAACGGCAGCTACGTTGTTGAGCTTTACAGACATAATTACGGCGAATCTGCAGAGCTTATTAAATCAATGCAATATCTTGAACAAGTACATAAATAATGCTTGCAAAATATTCAATATATGGTATAATTTTAATATCAGAAATTTCAAAGGAGTGTTTCAACCAATGAAATGTCCGTTTTGCGGCTGCGAAGAAAGCAAGGTTATTGACTCAAGACCCACCGACGAAGGCGAGCGTATACGCCGCCGCAGAGAATGCATCGGCTGCTTTAAGCGCTTCACAACATACGAGATTATCGAAAGCGTACCTGTAATTGTTGTCAAAAAGGATAAATCCAGAGAGGTTTTTGACAGAAATAAACTTTTCAACGGTTTGCTGCGTGCCTGCGAAAAAAGACCAGTTTCGCTTGAAAGCATTGAGCACGCTGTTGACGAAATCGAATCAACTCTTCAGAATTCACTTGACCGCGAGGTAACGAGTGTTCGCATCGGTGAGCTTGCAATGGATAAGCTCAAAGATCTTGACGAGGTTGCTTACGTCCGCTTTGCATCGGTTTACCGCCAGTTCAAGGATATCAACACCTTTATGGATGAGCTTGCAAAGCTTCTGAGCGAGAAATAATTTATTAACGGGAGCAAAGAACAAACTTTGCTCTCTTTTATTTTGAGGAGCATTATGAACAAATCAGATTTTATATGCAGTTTTCTGACCGAAAACAAAATTGATTTTGAAAAATTCAGCCACGAAACGGTTTCATCAATTGAAGAATGCCGCAAAATTGAAGATATCATCGGTGCGGAAATATGCAAAAACCTGTTGCTTCGCAACACCCCGGGAACGGTATATTATCTGCTTTCCATGAAAGGTGACAAAGCGTTTGTTACAAGGGACATTTCAAAAAAGCTCGGTGTATCAAGGCTCTCTTTTGTTTCCGCAGAGGAAATGGAAAAGCTTGTTGACACCACCCCCGGCTCACTCGGCATAATGAGTCTGCTTTTTGACAAGGATAAAAAAATCCGTTTTGCCGCGGACAAGGATTTGATTGAAAACGAATTTTTCTGTTGTCACGCAGGAATCAACAACCGCACATTAAAGCTAAGAACGAAAGACGTTTTTGAAAAATTGTTGCCGCTGATCGGGGTAAATGCAGAGATTATAGAGATATGATACAGCAAAAGGAGCCGCATCACGAAGATGAAGAAGCCGTTTTCTCCGAACGACGGGCGTATGTGTATACGTCGAGTTCGCAAAAACGGCTAAAAAGAAACAATAAACAGGCTTGCAAAGGTTGTCAGCCAATGTAAGCCTGTTGTTATTTACGGGAGGACACAGAGGTCCTCCCCTACGAATATTTGTTTCTTTTGGTCTTCGCTTCGTGAGACGGCTCCTTTATTTCTTTTCCATATACTTTCTGACAATTTTGAGAGTTGTTGTTCTGGGGAATTCTTCGTCACGAATCTTAATTTTGTTGATGTTTTTGAAAAGAGGCATCTTGCGGTTGAATTCGTTAACGTCGCCCTGAATGCGTTCTCTTGCATCGGGATATTCTTTCTCGTTAAGGAAGAATTCGGCAACAATCTTTTTATCCTCTTCATAAACAAGAACTTCGCTGACGTAATCAATCATCATAAGCTTATCTTCAAGTTCTTCGGGAGAAACGTTTTTACCGTTTGAAAGAACGATAAGGTTCTTCTTTCTGCCAACCATAAAGAGGAATCCTTCGTCATCAATTCTGCCGTAGTCACCTGTTTTGAACCATTCGCCGTCAAAGGCTTCAGCCGTTGCTTCGGGTTCACCGTAATAGCCAACCATTACATTGGTACCCTTAACGTAGATTTCGCCAACGCCTTCATCATCGGGCTCGTTGATTTTAACTTCACAGCATCCGATGGGTGTGCCGACACTGCCGGGCTTGAACTTGCCGGGTCTGTTGCAGGTGATTGCAGGTGAGCATTCGGTAAGACCGTAGCCGTTGAAAACATCAATACCGAAATCACGCATACCCTCTTCATATTTGGGGTCAAGGCTTGCGCCGCCGCAGATAATCATATCAAGATTACCGCCGAGGTTATCAAGAATGGTTTTGAAAATCTTACGTCTTCTGTCAATACCAAGCTTCATAAGGAAGCGGCTGATTTTAAGACCTTTTTTGAGAACGTCTTCTCTGCCTGTTTTTCTTGCGGTTTTCCAGATGCGGTCATAGATTGTTTCAACAACCAGCGGAACACCTGAGAAATTGTAAGGCTGAATCTTTTTAAGGTCGCTCTGGATGGTTTTGATGCTTTCGCACATATAACCCCATTCCTGAACGATATATGTAGCAAAAAGTGCGCTTACCCAAGCATAAGTGTGGTTAAGAGGAAGGAAACCGATGCAATGCTTACCTGAAAGGCAGCGGCAGGATGCAGAGCAGTTGCTTGCAATGTTTTTGTGAGTAAGCATAACGCCTTTGCTTTTGCCTGTTGTGCCCGATGTATAAACTACGCTTGCAAGATCTTCGGGCTTAACTTCGGCATTAACAAAGCCTCTTTCGCCTGCATCGTAAATCTCAAGACCCTTTTTCTTGTAGTCAGCAAAGTTATCGGTGCAGAAATAATGCTTCACGGGCATATCGGGATTGCTCTTGAATTTTTCAACTGCATCGCTGAACTTGCCTGTGTAAACAAGTGCGTCGCAATCACAGCGGATAAGCTGGTCTTCAAGGTCATCTTCGGGAAGCTTGCAGTCCATGGGGACGGAAACGTATCCGCCAACAACGATAGTATAATATGACACTACCCATTCGGAGCAGTTTTCGCCGATGATGGCAATTTTTTCGTGATTCTTAAGACCGAGAGAATACAGATAAGTACCGAAACCGCAGATTTCTCTCCACGTTTCATTGTATGATCTCTCGTGGTCAATACCGTTCTTAACGAACATATACTGTCTTTTATCGCCGCCGGCTTCGGTTCCCTTAACGATTATCTCTTTAAGAGTTTCGTATTCGGGAATTTCAACCGTAACGGCATTCTTATGAGTTTTTTTCATATTTTGCCCCTCGTCTTTATAATTTTAGACACAATAAAATATTTTCGATTGATAATAACATAAATTTTCAAAAAATTCAATGTTTTTCTCTTGCATTTTTTCAGTCAATATTATATTATTGTTTGGAAACGTTGGTTTTTATTGCATTTTATTTAAAATATTTATTATTAGGAGAAGTTGTATATGAGAATTTTTGTTGTTTGTCTGCTTTCCTGGTTCATCGCACAGATTATAAAAGTAGTTCTTAACCTCACAAGATATTTTATAAACAAAAAGAAGGGCATCGAAACAAAAAGAGTTACATTCAGCACCTTCCTTAAGCTTGGCGGTATGCCCAGCTCGCACACCGCAACAGTTATCGCTCTTTGCGCTTGTCTCTTGTTTACAGAGGGTATCAACTCCCCCATTTTTGCAGCAAGCGGCGTTTTTGCATTCATCATTATGTTTGATGCAGTTAAAGTCCGTCTGCCCGTTGAAAAGCTGACAGAAGCTTTCAACCAGCTTCAGGATAAGGTTTACGGTCAAGACGTTAAGGACGTCAAAAAAGTTGAGGGCCACACAATTCCCGAAATCATCGGCGGATTCATTCTTGGCGCAGCGGTTGCTTTTGTTATGGTTAAAGTTGTAGGCTTCCTTGGTGCCGAACATCTGATTGGTGCATAAGATGGCTGATTTCAAGCTAAGCTTTCTGGATATCAATTCAGTTGACGACAGCCGCCTTGCTGTTGCTTTTGAAGCAATGAGCGATGAGCGCAAGAAAGAAACACTTTCAATTATACCCGAAAACAAAAAGCGCCAGAAAATTGCCGCTGATATGCTCTGCCGACAGATGCTCGCGGAAGCAGACGGCATTGACCCTGCAGACATAATAATAAGCAAAAGCAATGACGGCAAGCCCTTTGCCGAAAACAGCAGTAATAAATTCAGCTTAAGCCATTGCGGCAGTCTTGTTGTCTGTGCCGTTTCAAAAAAGGAAATCGGCGTTGATATCGAAAAAATACGCAACGTGCGTCTTAAAATGGCAGAAAAATTTGCCTGCGAAAGCGAAATTGCGTATATAGGCGAAAATCCCGAGCGTTTTTTTGAAATATGGACACTCAAAGAAGCCTTTTTCAAATGCAAAGGAACAGGTCTTGGCTCTGACATAAAAAGCGTTTGCTTCGACATTGCTGACAAACAAATCACCTGCTCCGAAAACGGATATTCTCTCTTCATAAAAAATGTAGCAGACGGACACATTTGCTCTGTTTGCATCCGTAATTAAAATCATTAAGGAAATTCTATGAACGCTATCAAAACTCTTGTTGCTGAAAACGGCATAATCTATCTCATATCACAGATAATAAGTATAATAGCAACTTTCTTTTTGCTGATTTCATATCAGCAGAAAACGCACAAAAGGATTGTAGGAATGCAGGCGATTGCAGGTCTGCTTTTCGGAACACAGTATCTGATGATAGGACAGTATGCAGGCATGATGTGTAACTATCTCGGTATGGTGCGCGGTGTATGCTATTCATTCAGAACAAAATCAAAAATAATCGATTCCCCTGCTTTCCCCTTTGTATTTGCGGCTTTTTTCGCAATAAGCGGAATATTCACCTACACCTCTCCGCTTTCGCTTTTACCTACGGTTGCGATGATGATTTCATCCTTTGTTCAGTGGAACATAAAGGCGCAGCAGTTAAGAGCACTCACCCTGCCCACTTCAATAATGTGGCTTATTTATAACGCCTCCTGCGGCGCTGTTGTCGCAGTCGGAACAGAGCTTCTGAGCGAAGTTTCAATTTTCATCGGTCTTTTCAGATTCAGAAAGAAAAAGGCTCAGAGTGCTGAAACCAAATAATACCAAATATAATATATGGAGTTCCTCTGTTTGATCGGGAACTCCATATTTTTTAATTTTTTTCAAAAAAGCTATTGACAAATGCATATTACACCGATATAATAATGATAACGATTATCAATATCGAATTTGAAAGGAGGCGTCAGAATGACGAAACACAGCCGACAACGAGATGCGGTTTATCAGAATTTATGTATGAGAACCGACCACCCCACTGCCGAAGATGTTTACCTTTCATTAAAAGCAGAGATTCCCGCTCTGAGCCTTGCAACGGTTTACAGAAACCTTTCAATGCTTGAGAACGAAAACAAAATTATCAGAATAGGTTCAGGCGGTACTGCAAGATATGACGGCAACGTTTCGCCGCACTATCACCTCACCTGCCTTGAATGCGGCAGAGTTCACGACATTTTTATGGATGATGCGGGACTTTGCAAAGCAGCCGAAAAACATTTTGGCGGCAAAATTATTTCACACGCAGTTATGTTTACGGGCTACTGCCCCGAATGCTCCGAGAAAATCGGATAAACAACAGTCAAAAATTTTTATTAAAATAAAACTTATATTATTGGAGGAAAAAAATTATGAAAAAGTTTGTATGCAGCGTTTGCGGTTATGTTCACGAAGGTGATTCAGCTCCCGAAAAGTGCCCCCAGTGCGGTGTTCCTGCTTCAAAGTTCAATGAGCAGGCAGGCGAAATGAGCTGGGCAGCAGAGCACGTTCTCGGCGTAGCACAGGGCGTTGACCCCGAAATCATCGAAGGCCTCAGAGCTAACTACATGGGCGAATGCACAGAAGTTGGTATGTACCTTGCAATGGCAAGAGTTGCACACCGTGAAGGCTATCCCGAAATCGGTCTTTACTGGGAAAAGGCAGCTTACGAAGAGGCTGAACATGCAGCAAAATTCGCTGAACTTCTTGGCGAAGTTGTTACAGACAGCACAAAGAAGAACCTCGAAATGAGAGTTGAAGCTGAAAACGGCGCAACAGCAGGTAAGTTTGAACTTGCAAAGATGGCTAAGGCACAGAACCTTGACGCTATCCACGACACCGTTCACGAAATGGCTCGCGACGAAGCAAGACACGGCAAGGCATTTGCAGGTCTTCTTGCAAGATATTTCGGTTAATCAAAATCGTTGATACACAAAGGAAATAACGCATTTTCACAGGGTATGGAGTTTACACACTCCGTACCTTGTTTTTATATTTTGGTGTGTATATACACACTTTTTGTTTTGTACAACTCAAAACAGAGTGTGTAAAATATAGTGTGTAATTTTTTATTACCTTGCTGAATAAAGCAAGAAGACTTGTTGTTTGTTTATCACACACTTATCTTCCAATTCAAAATATATAAACTTAATAGCCCCACAGAGAATTTCTGCGGAGCTATAAGTCATGAAATTTCCAACGAAAGGAATCCGGAGCTGTTATTTGAATGTATCAAGGGTAAACTTTGCACCGAGACGAAATCCATTGATAAAAGAATCGGCAATAGATTTAGCTGTGAATTCAATGTATTTATCCGTGTATTTAAGAAACAGTGCTTTTTCGTCACCGGCAAGTTTATCTGAGAGCTGTTTTTCAATTTCGGTCAACTCGTTCAACTTCTTTTTCAGTTCTTCAGCAAATTCAGGCGTGCACGACTGAGCCTCGATATTCCCGTAAAAAAACTCTTCAATAAACATAAAGCCTCCTTCTGTCAATTTGATTTGATACACCAATTTTAACATAAAACAAACCTTTACGTCATCGACAATAGCGCAAGAAATCAACAGAAGAATCATAACTATGGCCGGCTATAGCGCACAAAAAGAGCCTGTCCGAAAGACAAGCTCTTTCGATTAAATGCTCATATATAGAACTATAATCTATCGCCGTACGGAAGTGATATGATATAATTTTCCATAAACGTCCAATCAGGAATATATCCTTCATCTGAATATGTTCGGTTAACATCTATGCAAGGCGTTCCGTCGTCGTTGTGTTGAACGGGCAGTTCAATTATCATATTTGATGCCTCTGTACTGTAAACGGCTCTTCCATAAGAAAATTTGTATTGTTCCTTTTTTATAATTGAAGAAATAAAAAGTCCGATTGGTTTGTTCAACTCAAACTTAGGTTCAAGTATATTTACTCTCCCATGGCTTACAGCATAAAAATCATCATCTTGATAAAATGGATTTCCAAACATATCAACAGTAATTTTGTTACCTTTGAAAATCTCTGCTTTCCCGTCCCCTTTTTCATCAATATATCCAACAATACCATTATTGCTTTCTCCGGATGAAACTAACGGGATACGGCCTTTATCAACATCATCTAATTTTATATCGCCTTTTGAAAGTTCCACCTTAAAAAGCCTTCCCAAAACAAATTCTTTCCAACCAGCAATATCAAGTTGAGCCACATCTGTTCTTTTGTTTTGGGTTGCAAGAGGTTTGTGATGAAGTGATTTAATATAATCTTCCATCCACTGCCAATCAGGAACATAGCCCCTATCGGAATACTTTTTTGCCGCATCAATATAAACAGTTCCATCTTTATTATGTTTTATCGGAAGTTTTATCACAGTAGAGTTCATATTTTCAAGAGTCCATTTTCTTCCATAGGAAAACTTATATTTTTCTTGTCTTAATACGGCTGCAAAAAACAAACCTATTGGCTCATTAAATCCTTCATACTTCGAGTACAGTGCATTAACATCATCTGTTGCCCAATACGGTTCTTTTTGATAAAACGCTTCTCCAACAGAACCATTATAACTCAGAGAAATAGTATTACCTTTATGTATTGGTGCCTGAGCTATGTGATTTGCAACCCCATTATTAGAATCTATCGCACCGATATAATTGTTGGTTCCATCTTCTTGGTCTGCAGAGGTTAGACGCTTCCCCTTTTTTATGGTGAACAATTTTTCTAACACAAACTCTTTCCAATCCCTTGTATTAAGATTCATATATTTTACCTTCTTTCATTAAATAGGCAAGGTAATTGTTTAGTGTCTGTTGAAAATCCGCTTCGCAAAGTTTGCTATAGTCCGTTTTCATATATGCCTCACAAAGCCATTCAGATGCACCGTCTACTATTGCGGTTGATGATTTCCCATCTACTGCTTTTTTATTATTGAATAAGTACAACCATTCTTCCTCAATGGCCTTCCATTTCGAATTGTTATTCTCATCAAACTGTTCAATCCTACCAAGATTCTTTTTCTTTTTGAATCCATCATCTTTACAATATCCAAAAAATGTTTCGTTTACCGTTCCATCCGCCTTTTTATGAGGTTTTCCCAACGTAAACAACATACAACAAGCTGAGGCCGAAGCACCGGGATAGAAAATTTCGTTAGGAAGAGTAAATACCGCTTCAAGTGTATTGTTTTTTAGCATTCCAATTTTCTCATCTTCAATAATCGAACTCGTTCCTATGGCAACAGATACAGGAAGTAAAACAGCGAGCTTAACATATTTTCTTGGATCATCATTTTTCTCTCTTTCTTTATTTATCTCTGCAATTACCTCTGATAAATAACGAATAAACACTAATCCCTTGGTAGGATCTTCTTTTCCATCTTTTGATTTACCCCAATCTTTTTTGAATTTTTCAGGAATACCAATTGGCTTAGCGTTGTAGGGTGGGTTCATTAACACGATGTCCGGGTCAGCCTCTTTAATAAAAGCCTTGCAATCAAAACAACTTCCGAACTTGATATTTGAGTTTCCGTCGCCGTGAATTAACATATTGGTTGTTGAAAGACCATATGCCTTCTCTTCAATCTCAATACCGTATATATGCTCTTTCTTTACAATTTCCTGTAATGCTTTTGCTTCATCTTCGGTTTTATCACGATAGCAATCAGCTAACTCTTTAACCATTGCCTGAACCAAAAATGAACCACTTCCGCATGTTATATCAAGAACACGTTTTGTTCTGTCAACCTCTGTTAATCTGCACATAAATTCTGTTATGTGGTCAGGTGTAAAAGCCTGGTTTTTATCGGCTTTACCGGTATATTTGTTAAAGGCTATAAAGAAAAGGTTTAATATATCCTGTCCCTCAGAGCTGTTTGTGTCAATATACTGATAAATATCCATAAGGATAGTATCTAATATTTTTATCCAGTGAGTTATTGTTAGTTTCTTAACTTTTTGGTCATTAAGAACGTTCTTTTGAAGCAACTCTATCTTTTTAGCTTTGTTGTCTGAGCCGTCAAGCAAACTCTCCAAAGTAGATTCAATAGCTGCTCTTAGTTGTTTGCCATCCATTACAGACCAATGGGCATCAAGGTTTTTCTTTAATTCTTCATCAATTTTCTTGGCACCAAATCTCTCAACCAAATTTTTAAGATAAAGAAGAGTGGTTCCAACGAACTGGCTACGGAGTCTTTCATCGATATCCATTTTGTGAAGCAACTCATTTAAGTCATAAGTGTTTTTCAACACCTTTTCTCTATCGTTTTGCTTATTTGTATCAAACAAACTAACATAATGCTCCATTCTGTCAAGAACGTTCTCACCGCTCAAAACATGTTCGTCATCAACAATAGATTTCCATACTTTTATTTTATCGTCATTTGTATTTGCCAAAATGCAAATGGTTTTTTTGTTTTTATGCAGAGCTTTTTCTTCTTCAAGATATTCAGCCAATTGAGTTTCATCAGCCTGTTTGAAAGACTGTTTTGTTTCAACAAGAACAACAACATCATCCTTTTCGAAACGCAAATCAAGCTTAAAATGAGATATGGCATGTCCTACAGCTTTTTCAAGATTAGCTCTTGAACCCGCCTCTTGAATATAACTGTACTCACCACCCTCAATATTAGAGGTAATATATTCATTTCCAATTCGCTCTATCATATCGTGCCTTGTCATTTGTTCTTACCTCCAGCTTCCTTTTCTTTCAAATAATTCACCGCTGCCTCATTAAACAAATCAGCCATACTATGCATATCTTTATCGTAAACAATAGTTGCTTTTAACTTGTTAAATAAATCAGGATCCATTCGAAACTGAACTTGTCGGGTTCTGCTTGCTTTGCTCTCATTAACCAATTATAGCACCTCCAAAATGATATCATTATATCTTGATTTAATGATATCATTTTGCTGATGATTTGTCAACAACAAAAACTCCTCTAAAACTGGTGTACCAACTGTACCTTTTTGTTGTTCAAACGTTCAAACCCCTTATATATCAACATTTCTAACGTATGCGCCCTAACCTTGGGCTTGTGTTAGGGCGCATGTACCAAACTGTACCTATGTG
>JAGBAK010000092.1 GCA_017938985.1 Clostridia bacterium | reverse complement strand
TTCGTGCTCAATCATACCCGCAAGCGTTGATTCGTCAGTCATACCTCTTGAAACAAGCTGCTGCGAACGGTTTTCCAAAATTGCGTAAGGAATATTATAATTTTCTGAAAGCTTTTTGATTTCGCTCATAAGAGCGTTGCTGATTTCAGCCATATTATCACCCGAAAATTGTATGTGAGAAAAAGAAATCTTTTTTCTTATCGTTGTCAATAACCTTGATGGGTTTTACCTGATTGAGGTTTGCACCGTTTTCTTTGAGCATCTGACGGTAATCGTCATAGGTTCCTTTTTTAAGGAATTTAACCTCACAGTGACCGAGCGCACCGCTTGCAATAAGCGGAGCAACAGAAACGTTGCCGTTGCAGAGTGCCTTTTCAAAGGCTTCGGAATAGGCTTTTTCGTCTTCCTTTGTGTGTTCCCCTGCCGTTTCAATAAGAAGAACGTAGTGACCTGGAGACGTTGTACGGTCGGGATAAATGCTGTAGCCGATGAAAAGCTCGTCAACGTCGTTTGAGAAATTCTCAACAATCTCGTCAAACGCCATCTGATTTATCTTTTCGCCGCTGATGTTTGCAATCTGATTGAGGCGGTAGCAGAACGTTACCTTGGGCGATTCATAATAGAAACCCGTAACCTTGACAACGTCCTCGATTCTGTAGCGGTAGAAGCCGCTCATATTGGTCAGAATCAGCTCATATTCCTTGCCGACTTCAACCTCTGAAATTGTAAGAGGTCTTGTTCCCTCGGGAGCATCAAGCGGAAGGAATTCATAAAATCCGTTCTGCGGAAGCATAACATATTCAAACGAATCAAGCTCAATCGGAACAGCCATAAGAGCCTCAGTTGCGGCATAGCCGAGATAATGGATCGGCATATCGTTGCCGATGTATCTGCGAAGCTTTTTTGCATAGAGCGAAAGCGCACCCGTACCCATACCGTACATCCAGCCGCAGTCTTTCCAGATTCTGGGAATAATCGGCTCATCGTCAAAGCCTTTTCTGAACTCTGCTCTCAACTCCTCAGCTCTTTTGGGGTTGGGCTTAAGCTTTTTTGAAAGCTTGGTTCTGATATCGTCAGGCATTCTGACGTTTTCATTGATAATGCCCTTTTCAATATCGTCGCAGAGCATTTGCCAATTGTTTTCCATATAGAAAAACATTGATTCAAGCGTTGTGATGAATATTGTTCCCATACAGCTCACGTCGCTGTGCTGAAGAGCAAAACGAAGCTTTGCATAGTGCATATCCATATCAATATCTTCATCGTGGAACATAACCTCTTTCGGGGTTGTGTTGAACAGCGAAACAAAAGGCTTGATATTGAGAAGCGGTATTGACGAAAGGCAGCTTAAAGTTCTGCCGCCCTTAAGTTTGCGGCTGCCGACCTCGGCGGTGAGCATACTTTTCTGCGGCGGAATGAGCTTACCCTTGCGCCAGAAATATTTGACCGCACAGCCGACAGGCGCACTGAAGCTGAAGCACTGGCAGCACCATTCTGCCCAGCCTGAAAGCGGCACAAGCTTTGACCTGCCCGTACTGCCTGAGGATTCTGTGAAGCGTCGGATAAGACGGTTTGTGATAAGACCCTTTTCACCGTCAGCCATACGCCAGACGTAGTCCTCATAATCAGCATATCTTGACAGAGGAACAATATTCTGATAGTCCTCAATGCTTTTAACTTTATCGAAGCCGTTTGCCTTGCCGTAAACGGTTGTTTTGTTATCTTTCATCAGCTTCATAAGAACTTTTTTCTGCTTGCTGACGGCATTTTTTGAATAGAGTTTAAGTTTTATGTGTTCGGCAATACCGAGACCGCCTGCAAAAAGAGCAAGCACCTGTCTGACAGCTTTATTTTTCATAACAGTACCTCATAATATTTTTAAAATATTATTATCTTTTGAGGTTTATGTTATGTTTTTTGATTGTTTTTAAGATATTAAATAAATGTTAAATAAATGTTAAAGCCCCCTGTTTAAATCGTAACACAAAGAAAAAGGGTGTATCACGGAGATGAAGAAGCCGTTTTCTTACGATGAAGGCGTATATAAATACGTCGAATCGAAAAAAAGCTAAAAAGAAACTTTAAAATGAAACAAAAAAACAACAGGCCGGCACCTTTGATAAAGGTACAAGCCTGTCATGTTCTCATCAGTTTCTTTTAGTCTTCGATTCGTGATGCAGCCTTTTAATCTTCAATCGCTGCTTTACGGGAATTTATTTCCTTGAAAATTTCCGTGTCAAATTTAGGTGTGCGGTCATAATAATAAAGACCGTTCTGTTCCTGTTCGATGTCATAAAGCTGAGTGTAGCAGAAGCCGAACATCCTATTGTTATCAAGAAGAGCGTCTGTAAGACCCTTATAACGTTCAACAAATTCTTCAAACGATTTGGGTGCGTTTCCGTAACCCCATGCGTCTTCTCTGTCGCCCTCAGACCACTGAAGTCCACCGTATTCGCTGACCCATGCGCAGCCCTTACCGCTGTACATCTGACGTTCGGGAAATCTTTCATAAAGAATTCCCTCGGTCATAAGCTTATCGTAATTTGCCTTAAAAACGTCAACGTTCTGCTCATAATCGTGTACGTCATAGATATCGGTTTCAACGTGGAAATTGCCGCTTGTGTCAATACAGGGTCTGGTTGAATCCATATGCTTTGTAACACGGTAAATCGTACTGAGGACGCCGTCATACTGCTTTCTGCCGTTGATATCCCAGGTTTCGTTGAACGGACACCAGCCGATAATTGAGGGATGGTTGAAATCTCTTTCAACGCATTCGCACCACTCGGGAAGCATCGCTTCAAGAGCAAAGGGATTTGACCAATCAAGACCCCAGTTGCCGTATTCACCCCATACAAGATAGCCGAGCTTGTCGCAGTGATAGATAAATCTGGGTTCAAACACTTTCTGATGAAGTCTTGCGCCGTTGAATCCTACCGCAAAAGAGATGTTGATATCGTTGATAAGGTCCTCTTCCGTGGGTGCGGTGTAAATGCCGTCACGGTAGAATCCCTGGTCAAGAACAAGGCGCTGGAAAACGGATTTGCCGTTGATAAGGAATTTATAATCGTCAAGTCTGATTGAACGCAGACCGAAATAACTTGCAATTTCGTCGTCACCAAACGTGATTCTGAGGTCATAAAGTCTGCCGCAGCCGGGCTCCCAAAGATGTGTTTCGGAAAGAGCGATTTCGCCGCTGACAGCGTTTGTAGCTTTCTTTGAGAAACTGCCGACAGGTTTGCCCTCATAGAATGCCTCTGCAGTGAATACACCTTCACCCTCAACGTTTGCGGTTATTGTGAGCGCACCGTTTTCGGCATCGGGATAGAATCTGAAATTCTTAACGTATGCCTTAGGTGTGAATTCAAGCCAGACCGTCTGCCAGATGCCTGTTGTTCTTGTGTAATCACAGCCGCGTGATTTAAGCTCTTCGCACTGCTTGCCTCTGGGAACAAGCGGATTTCTTACGTCATCAACCGCGCTGAGAATAAGTGTGTTTTCACCCTCAACAAGGTAATCTGTGATTTCAAATTTAAACGAAGAATAACCGCCCTTGTGGCAGCCTGCCTTTTTGCCGTTGACATAAAGAGTTGCCTCATAGTCAACCGCACCGAAGTTGATAAACACCCTGCCCTTAAGGTTTTCGGCTGTGATATCAACGGTTTTTCTGTACCATACGGCAGGAATAAAATCTGTGTGTTCAATGCCTGAAAGCTTACTTTCGGGGCAGAAAGGAACAAGAATTTTCTTTTCCCATTCCGCTTTGTCAAGAATGCCTGAAGCAAGCTTGCTGTTGCCGAAATCAAATTCAAAATCCCATTCACCGTTAAGGTTGAGCCAATTTTTTCTTTCGCTCTGGGGATTCGGATGTTCAGGTCTTGGAATATTCATAATAAACCTCCGTTATATCTCAAAATATTTTTCTTCAATCATAGCCGCAAGGCAGTGATAAACAGGAAGCGTAAGCTCCTGAATTTTATATGTTTCATTTTCGGGTAAGCGAATGCAAACGTTACAAATATTGCTCAGTTTGCTCTCTTTTTTGCCCGTGACAGCAATTGATTTTATTCCTGCAGCCTTTGCGGCTTCAGCGGCATAAACAACGTTTTCGGAATTGCCCGAAGTGCTGAAAGCAACAAGAACGTCGTGCTTTTTTGCATAAGCATAAACCTGCTGCGCAAAAACAAGCGACGGTATTTCATCGTTTGAAAAAGCTGTCATCAGCGCAGAGTGAGCGCAAAGCGAAATTGCAGGCAGACCCTTTTGCAGACTGTCAGCAATAAACGGATTCTCAAAGCTTTGCTTTTCATTATCGCTCAAAGGTCGCTTTTTAAGAAAACCTTTCATAAGCTCGCCGACAAGGTGGTCGCAATCAGCGGCACTGCCGCCGTTGCCGCAGCAAAGAAGCTTGCCGCCGTTATCGTAGAATTCAACCATTGCGTTATATGCGTTTTTGATATCGTTTTTACAAACGTCGAGCACGGGATATCTTATAAACAATTCATCAAAAATTCTGCTCATTTCAAGACCTCCTGTGCGCATATTTTTGCAACGCCGAGAGCGGCATAGTAGCCGATTTTGTCGCCGAGCATTGCGGGAACGATTTGGCAGCAGCCTGCAGAAATCGGGAGTGCTTCTCTTTTAATTGTTTCATACATCGTATCAGCAAGCAACCGGCCCGAGCGTTCAAAAATGCTTCCGATAACGATTCTTTCGGGGTTAAGAATATCAATCAGCAACGATATACCCTGACCGAGCTTTTCGCCGCATTTTCTGTAAATTGCGTTTGCAAGCTTATCGCCCTTTTCCGCAGCCTGAGCAACAGTCAGCGCAGAAACGTTATCCCTCGGAATAACTGTAATTCCGTTATAAATCGAAAGCATTTTTTGCGCCGTTGCGGCAATACCCGCACCCGAGCAATATCCCTCAAACGAGCCTGCTTTGCCGTAGCCTACGGGTCCGTCGGCATCAATTCTTACGTGACCGACCTCACCCGCCATTCCGCAAGCACCCGTATAGAGCTTGCCGTCAAGAATCAAACCTGCGCCCATGCCTGTTCCGAACGTGAGAAGTATCATATTGTTGCAGCCTTTACCTGCACCGAATTGCCATTCTGCAAGCGCACAGGCATCGGCATCATTGCAGACCTTGCAGGGTGCGCCGAATTTGTCGGTTATGATTTCCGCAAGCGGCACGTTATCCCAGTCGGGCAGATTGGGCGGACACATAATTATCCCCTTTTTACCGTCAAGCGGACCGCCGCAGCTTACACCGCAGGCAACAACGTCTTCATTTTTCAGCGCATTTCTTTGAAGCAGTGTTTCTGCGCTTTCAAGAAGCTCGTCAACAACCGCACGCCAGCCACGGCTGACTTTAGTTTCAAAACGTATTTTATCAAGAACTGCAGAGGAATCGCATTCAGCCAAAACAACTGCGCACTTTGTTCCGCCGATATCAAAGCCGAGATAATGCTTCATATTTTCTCCTCCCGACATATTTACCTAAATTATACACATATATTTTATCGCAGTCAACAGCCGAAGATATAAAAAAACAAAAGGAGTTTTATAATGGCGGTTTTATTAATCAGAGCTGTTCTTCTTTATGCGGCGGTCATATTTATCATAAGACTGATGGGCAAAAGACAAATCGGCGAAATGCAGCCCTCGGAGCTTGTTATAACCATACTCATTTCTGAGGTTGCTTCGCTCCCGCTTCAGGATAAGGGTATACCCGTTCTTTACGCCGCAGTGCCGCTGGTTGTTTTTGTATCGTTTGAGATCATTCTCTCTGCATTGAGCCTCAAAAGCTCAAAGCTGCGCACTCTTATGCAGGGTCACGAAGTTATTGTAATCAGAAACGGCAAAATTGATATTGACGCTCTGCGAACGCTGCGCATGACAGTTGATGACCTTGAAGGCGCGCTGAGGCAGAAGGATGTTTTTGACGTCAAACAGGTTTCCTATGCTATTTTTGAAACAAACGGAAAGCTCAGCGTTCTGCTCAAAGACGATGAAACTAAAAAGGAGAAAAAGAAAAAATGAAGAGAGTTATTGTTGCCCTTTCACTGCTTGCTTTTGCGGTTGTTTCCGCATTTGTTTTCACTAAAATCCTTATTGACAATATCAACTCTGTCTCCGCTGACGTTTCGCATCTCAGCTCTGTTTCGCAAACTGCAAGCGAAAAAGAGCTTGTTGATGAAACAAGAGCTGTTATTGCAAAATGGAACAATGCTCAGAAGTTTCTCAAAATCATTTCGGTACATGAAAATCTGACCGAAATAAACAGAACCATCAACTCGCTCAACGATATTTCTTCTTCGGGTAACAGGGAGCTGCTTTGCGAAAAATGCAACGAAATCCGTGTTATGCTCAGCATTTTCGAAAGCGACGAAAGAATCTCAATTGAAAATATCTTCTGAATTATTTACAATTTGTAAATTAATCTGAAATTATTGCAATTCAGAAAACGAAATGCTATAATTAAATCAAGCATAGTGCTTATTTCCACGGTAAAGGAGGAGATAAAATGGAACAGTATATGCTTGCATTCTGGGCAATAATGCTTGTGGCTTTCATTGTGATTGAAGCCGTAACGGCGCAGCTTGTTACAATCTGGTTTGCCGTTGGTGCGCTTGCTTCACTTATTGCACAGATGCTCGGTGCCGAAGTCTGGCTCCAGTGGGTTGTTTTTGTTGCTGTTTCAGCAATCGTTCTTGCAGTAACAAGACCGCTTGTCAAAAAGTTTGCAAAGCCAAAGGTTCAGCCCACGAACGCTGACAGATGCATCGGTCAGAGCGCAGTTGTTACCGAAAAAATTGATAATATTGCCGGTAAGGGTGCCGTAAAAGTTGGCGGCGTTTTATGGACGGCACGCTCCGAAACAGGCGATGTTATTGAAGAAAACCAAGAGGTAACCGTAACAAAAATTGACGGTGTAAAGCTCATCGTCAGATAATTTCAGGAGGGTGTATTTATGATTCCTTTTATTTTAATCGGTCTTGCAATTTTTATTATAATTATTGTTGTTTTGAACATCAAAATCGTTCCGCAGTCAAAAGCTTACGTTATCGAAAGGCTCGGAACATACAGCGCTACCTGGCAAACGGGTCTCCACGTAAAAATACCGTTTATTGAAAAAGTCGCCCGTCAGGTTTCACTTAAAGAGCAAATCGTTGACTTTCCGCCTCAGCCTGTAATCACCAAGGACAACGTCACAATGCAAATCGACACTGTCGTGTTTTTCCAGATAACTGACCCCAAGCTTTATGCTTACGGTGTTGAAAGACCTCTTGCCGCAATCGAAAACCTTACGGCAACCACGCTGCGTAATATCATCGGCGAAATGGAGCTTGACCACACGCTCACTTCACGCGACATCATCAACGCAAAAATCAGAGGTATTCTTGACGAAGCAACTGACCCCTGGGGCATCAATGTAAACAGAGTTGAACTCAAAAACATTCTTCCGCCCAGAGAAATTCAGGACGCAATGGAAAAGCAGATGAAGGCTGAACGTCAGCGCCGTGAAGCAATCCTCACCGCAGAAGGCGAAAAGGCATCAAAAATCCTTGTTGCCGAAGGTAACAAGGAAAGCAAGATTCTTGCCGCTGAAGCCGATAAGCAGAGCGCAATCCTTGCCGCTGAAGCTATCAGAGAATCAAAAATCAGAGAAGCAGAAGGTGAAGCCGAAGCCATCCTCAAGGTTGAACAGGCAAGAGCGAAGGCAATTGAGCTTATCAACCAGGCTGCTCCCGGCGAAGGCTATCTTACAATCAAGAGCCTTGAAGCTTTTGAAGCCGCCGCAGACGGTCAGGCAACAAAGCTGATAATCCCCAGCGACATTCAGGGCATTGCAGGTCTTGCCGCAAGCGCAAAAGAAATTGTATCCAATAAATAACAGAACAAATCCGGCGGTTTACACCGTCGGATTTTTTTCAGCTTTTATTCTGTCAGAGAACCGGATTTATATGATTGCCATATAAAAAAAGTATAAAAAAATAATATAATGTGTTGAATTTGGTTTTGGAAGATGTTACAATGTTAAAGATAACTTAATTCAGAAAGGAAGGTCTCCAATTATGGATTACAAAATGAATCTCACTCAGGAAGAAATTGATATACTCAATGGCTCCAAGGGTGAAACAATGGCAAAAGTCATGAAGACTCTTGTTCTTTACGGCGATGCCTTTGACGCAACAAAAATGATTCCCGTTACAAGCGAAAAAGGTCACCTTGTAACCAGCTTCGGTCTTAAGGTTATGAAACCCGTCTATGACCTTATGGCTCAGCTTATTGAGGGCGGTGCACTTTCGGCTCAGAAGTTCTCCGTTGACCCCAAGCCCCTTGACCCCAAAGTTCCCGCAAACTTCCTTCAGAAGCTTATTTTCAACAAATTTATGTACAGTATGCAGGATATGTATGATAACCAGCTCTCAAAGCTCGGTCTTATCGACAGCAATTCCTACACCTGCACCTGCTATATGGACGAAGTAGGTAACGTTCCCAAAAAAGGCGACGTTCTCTCATGGGCAGAATCCTCGGCTGTTGTTTACGCTAACTCCGTTCTCGGCGCACGCTGCAACAGAAACTCCGGCATCATCGAGCTTTTCGGCTCAATTCTCGGCAAGGTTCCCTATTTCGGTCTTCTCACCGACGAAGGCAGAAAGGCAACCTGGATTGTTGAAGTTAAAACGTCCAAAAAGCCCGAAGCACAGATTCTCGGTTCCGCTATCGGTATGAAAGTTATGGAAGACGTTCCTTACATCAAAGGTCTTGATAAGTGGATCGGCACCGAGCTTGACGGCGACACAAAGGCTTATCTCAAGGACTTTGGCGCTGCAACAGCTTCAAACGGTGCAGTTGGTCTTTATCACATCGAAAACCTTACTCCCGAAGCAGTTGAATCAGGCGCAGACCTTATCGCTGATAACGCACAGGTTTACGTTGTTGACGATGCAGAACTTGAAAGAGTTCAGGCTAACTACCCCGTTATGTGGAAAAATAAAGAAGCAACACCCAAGCTCTGCTTCGTCGGTTGCCCTCATCTTTCACACGCTCAGCTTATCGAATGGACCGATAACGTTGCTGAAGGTCTTAAGAAGAACGGTCTCAAAAAGGTTTCAATCCCCACCGTATTCACTGCAGCACCCGGCGTTATTGAAGAATTTGAAAAGACTCCTTACGCTGCAAAGCTTAAGGAAACAGGCGTTGTTCTCAGCTACATCTGCCCCCTGATGTATATGAACAATCCCCTTTGCAAATCAATGCCCGTTATCACCAACTCAAACAAGCTCAGAACATACACAACCTCTCGCTACTACAGAAGCGATGAAATTCTTGATATAATCACAAAGGAGGCAAAATAAGATGAAACAGTTTAAAGGCAGACCTGTTATTGCAGGCGAATGCACAGCAGAAGCTCTTGTTTCGCATGGCGGTTTCAATACACTTGCCTCATTCCAGAGCGCTCTTCAGTTCGGCGATATGCCTCTGATTGGTGATAAAAACAAGGAAACAAAATGCGGCGACCAGAACAACGCCGACCTCTACGATAAGCCTATGGCAGGCAAGGCACTTTGCCTTCCCCAGACAATCGGTTCAACAACAGGCGGTATGGTTCTTTATTGCGCAACAGAAATGAAGAGAAACCCCAAATGTATGCTTTTCTCAGAACATATTGACTCCCTCGCTTGCGCAGGCGCAGTTCTCGGCGCAGTCTGGGCAGAAGAACCCATGACGGTTGTTGACTGCCTCGGCGACGATTTCCTTAACTACGTTAAAGACGGTATGGAAATCACCGTTGCAAAAGACGGCACAGTTACAGTTAAATAATCAAAGCATAAAAATTCCGCCTCGTACAAAGCGTACGGGGCGGTTATTTTATTGCTTAACTTGTGAGAACATCCACTCTGCCCACGGTTCATTTCTAAAGAATTTCTTATTCATCCTATGCCCGTAATTATTCCAACGAGTGTATCTGACGTCTGCACCGATTTTTTTGAGTTCCTCAACACAATAATCGTCGGAATCAATAACAACATTGTTATCATCAGAAGAATGAGCCACCCATAACGGAGTATTTAAAAATCTTTCAAAATCAATTATATTTTTATCAAATATAAATCTGCCCATAACAGATATGCCACAGGCAAATAAATCAGGTGAACGGTAAATCATCTCCCAAGTTGCAACGCCGCCGCCCGATGAGCCTACAAGATAAATCCTGTTTCTGTCCGCTTTCACTTCATCACAAATCAAATCAACAAGCTGAAGTACGGCATTATAATAATCATTGCGATCAGGCTTATAAGTATAAGAAGCACACGGTTCCTGCGGAATTAAAATATTGCAATCATGACGTTTAAGCTGCCTGTGCAAAAGTTTATTGCATTCAACCAACTGCTTGATATTATCATGACCAAGACTCGCCCCGCCAGCCATATAAATCATAAGCGGTTTATCCGTACTGCTTGACTTTTTCAAACGGAAATTGAAAGAAATGTTCTGTTCCCTGCAATAAAAATCATATGATTTAAACGATAGAACTGAGAATTTTTTTAAAACAACTGAATCATTGAACTTTAAACTGAATTTCTTTGTATCCTTTAAAGTCTTTATAAAATATCTGTTTCTTGAAAATGAAAGATACGCAATAGAAATCAATATGCGGCGACCTTGTGAACTGACTTTAACAAAATCACCGTCTGAATACTTATATAAACCGCCGTCAGAGCCGAAAAACATATAACCGTTTATCTTATAATTTAGGTAAATGCTCTTTTTCAAATATTCATCATAAAGCTCAATAACATTGTCAATATCAGATTCATTGAATTTAATTAAAACATAGCCCAACTTAACCGAACCGGCAAACTTATAATCAATAATCTGTGTTAAATCAAAGCCGCTTTCAGCAGTGAATATGTAATAAAGCTTCATAACAGCACCTCACAGTTGATAATATCACAGTTTATTCTGAAAAGCAAATAAAAAAACCGTCTCTAATGAGACGGTTGATTTCATTTGGGAATACACCCTAAAAACTGAACAAAGATTAGACAGAATAGCGAATAGAGAAATAATATATGGTCAAGCCCTCGACCTATTAGTATTGCCAAGCTGAACGTGTCACCACGCTTACACATGCAACCTATCAACCTCATAGTCCATGAGGGGTCTTACTGGCTTACGCCATGGGATATCTTATCTTGGAGGCGGCTTCACGCTTAGATGCTTTCAGCGTTTATCCGTTCCGCACTTAGCTGCCCGGCTGTGCTACTGGCGTAACAACCGGTGCACCAGCGGTGCGTCCAT
>JAGBAK010000091.1 GCA_017938985.1 Clostridia bacterium | reverse complement strand
CCGTGTGCCGTAAGGCACAAAACGGTATTATCTGATTTTTCAAATCAGCGGCGGGATGAGGGCATCCCGCCCTACACTGTAACCCATCAACGCAACACCTACAATGATTTAAATCCCACTGCGGCAGCGTAGGGACAGACCTCCGTGTCTGTCCGAAACAACGTGCATTTCGTTGTTCAAAGAATAAAGAATATTGAATAAATAATAATTAATAAATTACGGCGTAGGGGCGATTCACGAATCGCCCGTTGAAAACAGGTTTGTTTATACGCAAAAAGCAGCCTGCGGATTGCAAGCTGCTTTGTTATTTTTTATACCGTTTTCCAGAATTCTTCAATCTTTTCTTTTGAAGCCGCAACGGAGCCCTGAATCATATTGGGCTTGCCGCCGCCTCTGCCGGAGAGAGCTGCGTTGAGCGCCTTGCCGATTTCACGCACGTCGTTTTCACGGCTGACAACGGCGTATTTGTAGCCTGTTTCGTCATTGCCCGAAAAAACTGCGGCTGTGCCGACTTTATCGGCAAGCATATCGGCAAAAACTCTTGCATCGTCAGCCGAAGCGCTGTCGTCAAACATACAGCATTTTTCGCCCGAAGCATTTTTGCTTTTTTCGGCAAAAAGCTCTTTTTTGAGCTGGGCGTATCTGAAATCCGCATCCTTCATTCGTGTCTGAAGCTTTTCAACCGCATCCGCAACCTCTTCGGTCTTTGCGCAAAGAAGATTTGAAATTGCATATACGCTTGCATTCTTTTCGCAATAATCCTCAAAAGCCTTTCTGCCAATCTGAAGCGAAACACGCACGCCTGATTTATAATTCATAACCGAAAGCACTTTTATGATTCCGATTTCGCCCGTATACGCAACGTGAGTGCCGCAGCAGGCGCAAAGGTCAACGCCGTCGATTTTTGTGAGTCTGACCTGACCCTTGATTTCTTTTTTGCTTCTGTAGCTGTATTTTTCAAGCTCATCGTCAGACGGATAAACCGCTTCAATCGGAATATTTTTATAAATCGCTTCGTTTGAAAGCCTTTCGATTCTTGCAAGCTCTTCGGCGGTTACAACGCCGTTGAAATCAACGGTTATGCAGTTTTCGCCCATATGAAAGCCAACGTTGTCAAAGCCGCAGACTGCGTGCTGAATGCCCGAAAAAACGTGTTCGCCCGAGTGCTGCTGCATATTTGAAAATCTCAATTCAAAATCGAGTGCACATTTAACGCTGCCCTCAACCGCACCGTCGCAGATATGCACAACGTCCTCGCCCTTTTCAACGGTATCAAGCACCTTTGCGCCGCCGATGAATCCTCTGTCGCCCGGCTGACCGCCGCCCTCGGGGAAGAACGCGGTTTTGTCAAGAATAACCTCAAAACCGTTTTTGCCCTGCTCGCAGGATAAAACAGTTGCTTCAAATTCCTTTATGTATTGGTCTTTATAGTATAAACGCTCTGTCATAAACAGTCTCCTTTTGTTTTGTTTTTCTATAATAACACAACGCAAACATAAAATCAAACAAAAAGTAACATCTTTTAGTTATTGTAAATCCGACAAGAGTATAGTATAATTGATAAAACACTGCAAAATTATTAATTTAAAGGACAGAAAGAAAATGAAAGAGTACATAAAAAGAGTCAAAGAAGGCACTTCAACACGCCAGCTTATTTTCTGGTGGGTAATCAGAATCACAATGATTTATGCTTTTATCAAAGGCTTTTTCCCCGATGCAGGCGAAAAATTTGACATCACAGACCCTCTTCAGGTCGGTGCAAACCTGCTTGCCACCTTTGTTTGGGAAATTTTTATGTTTTTTCCGCCCAAAAGCATTCTGCGCAACCTTTCCTCATCGTTCCAGAACTTTCTGATTGTTATGATCTGGTGCGCATCCTTCGGCGGAAAATTCCTTAACCTCTATTATGATTTCAGATGGTGGGACGTTATGCTTCACTTTGTGGGCGGTGCGGCGTGCGTATTCTTCGGCTACGAAATTGTTTGCGCCATTCTCAGAAGGGACGAAACCAACGCTCCCCTTTCGCTTGTTCTTCTTGCCTCGTTCGGTTTTTCGTTCTTCGCCGCAACTGCGTGGGAAGTTTTTGAGTTCACGTTTGACCAGGTTGCCTGCATGGGCGGCGGAATCGGCGATGCGCAGCACTGGAGCATAGAGATGGCAAAGGGCACGCCCAAAGAGCTGACGCTTTTTGACCCCGTTTATTCTGACCGCTGGGCAATTATGGACACCATGGCGGATATTGTTCTCAACACCGTCGGCGCATTCTGTTCCTACGTTTTTATCAGATTTTATCCCTACAGACACAAGGGCAAATATGCGTTTGAGTTTTTGAGAACCGCCAAAAAAGAAAAGGTTACAAAATAATGCAGGGGCGACGTGTTAATTCGTAATTCGCAATTCGGAATTATTTTATTGCAACCCCTACAATGATTAAAATTCCACGGCGGTAACGTAGGGACAGACCTCCGTGTCTGTCCGAAACAACGTGCATTTCGTTGTTCAAAGAATAAAGAATATTGAATATCGAATAAATAATAAATCTCGGTGTAGGGGCGGATATCATCCGCCCGTTGAAAACAACAATCCAACGGCAACAACGTAGGGGCGACGTTTCGTCGCCCGAATTGAAATTTATGTTGGTTCAAAGAATAAAGAATATTGAATAAATAATAATTAATAAATCTCGGTGTAGGGGCGGATATCATCCACCCGTTGAAAACAACAATCCTACGGCAACAACGTAGGGGCGACGTTTCGTCGCCCGTAAAAAAACTG
>JAGBAK010000090.1 GCA_017938985.1 Clostridia bacterium | reverse complement strand
GCCATTTGCCGTATGACACGTTAACAAGACCGATAGCTATAATCATAATTCCGCTTGTGGGGTAGAGCAGATTTGTGAAGCCGTCACCGAGGCAGAATGCAAGGGTAACGCTCTGGTATTTAACGCCGACCATATCGGCAAGAGGCAGAACGATCGGCATAATAAGAAAAGCTTTTGCCGTTCCGCTGCCAACGAAGAATTCAAGAAAAACAATGAATGCAAAAAGCATCAGTATCGCCGTGTAGGGCGACATACCTTTTATGAGGTTATAAACAAAATTAAGAATGGTGGGTATGATGTTACCCTGGTCAAGGATATAAGTGATTGAAAGAATTATGAGAATCAAGGGGATGATGGGAGCAACGGTTTTTATTCCGTCGCCGAAAGTGCGGGCAAGCTCCTTGCCCTTAAGACCCGAGAATTTGCCTGCAAGCAGACCTCCGACAAGAAAAAGAACTGCCATTGCAGGCATTGAAATCATACCCTCTGTTTTGGCAATAAAGTCAATGATGATGCCTGCAAGAACTCCGCACAGGCAAGCCACGAAAGCTTTTGCGGCTTTTTTTGCATTGGGGTCCGATAAAACCGAAAGACTGTCGTCAAGTCTGTATTTTTCTCTCAGAGCGATATCCGTTTCATAGCAGAGAGATTTTTGGGGGTTCCGTTCAATCTTTTTTGCATAAAGGGTTATAAAGACTGCAAGAATGGCATAAACAACGGCAAAAACCAGAATTCTGAACGCGAGACCCGAAAAAATCGGAATTCCCGCAAGTCTCTGAACGGTTGCAACGTTAAACGGGTTAAAGGTTGCCGCCGTAAAACCGAAGGCTACCGCAATAAGGCTCATGCCGAGACCCACAAACGAATCCCAACCGAGAGCAAGAGAAATGGCAACCGCAATGGGTACAAGCGTAACGGATTCTTCAAGAATGCCTGCGGTTGAGCTTAAAAACATACAGGCAAGGATTACAAGATTGAGCAGAAGATATTTTTTTGTTTCAAATCTTTCGATTATCACTGCCATTATGTATTTCAGAATGCCGCATTTGTCAAGGATAAGAAACGTGCCGCCGATTATTGTGATAAAAAGAATAATTGCCAGACCTGTTACTGCGTTGCTTGTTGTGAAAACAAGAATCGGCGCAAGAAAGATTTTCCATATCGGCATTTTTTCTTCAACCGAAGTATAAGTGCCGTTAATAATGTTGCCTTCTGCGTCAAATTCATAAACGCCTCGGGGCATAACCTGCGTCAGAACGCCTGCAAGCGCCATGATTGCGGCAAGCAGAATGCAGATAATTACAATGGTTTTTTTGTTAAGAGTGATACCTGATTGAGTTTTGTTGCTTGAGGTAACCTGAGCCATATTTTCTCTCCTGCCCGATTTTATCTTAAATTGTATTATATCATATATAATAATATTTGCAACAAAAATAATTTAATCTGCTTAATCTGCCGATAAAGGGACTGAATAACGTTATTATCAACAAGTGAACATAACTGAAATAAAAACAAAATATATTTTTTGCAGCTATTGTGAAAATCGGCATTTTATGTTAAAATATCAAAAAAAGCAACAGAAAGAGGTTGTTGAATTGAAAAAATTACTTGCAATCATTCTTACGGCGGCAATGCTTTTCTCGCTTTGCGCTCCTGCTGTTTATGCGCAAGGCAACGAAACTGAAGGCTGCAACTGCGGCGTGCTGCCCACAATTTACGTCGGTCCTCTCGGCAACACGGATATCTATGCATATCCCGACACCGAAAACGAAAAAACACTTTTCAGACCCGATACAGGCGCAATTGTTAAAATTGTTCTCGGCATTCTGCCTGCTCTGGGCGTGATGCTTTTCACAAATAATTATGACGTTTTCGGCGATGCGCTCATCAAAGTTGTTTATGACGCAATGGGTGATATGAGACTTGACGGCAACGGCGATTCACTTTCACACGTTGACGTTAAAATTGATCTTCCCACAGAAACTTCTCATAAAATCGGCGAAAGCTATTATTTCAACTATGACTGGCGTCTTGACCCCATTGAAGTTGCAGGACAGTTCAACGAGTTTGTTCAGCACGTTAAAAAGCTCACGGGTCACGATAAGGTTAACCTCAGAGCTTCTTCAATGGGCGGCGTTGTAACAATGGCGTATTTTAAAGAATACGGTTATAAAGACGTCGACGCCTGCATTTTCCAGTGCTGCCCCATTCTCGGCACAGACGTTGCGGGCGACCTGCTCAGCAGAAAGCTTGCTCTTGATTCAAAGGCTCTGCTTGAATATGCAAAAGGCGGTTATCCTCCCTTTGATTTCGGCAGTGCGGCGCTGAACGTTCTCTTTAACGTTCTTTATTACAGCGGACTTGTTGACCTGGTTTACGGCTTTGCAGGCAATATCCTTGATAATCTTCAGGACAGAGTTTTTGATGAGCTTCTGACACCCGTTTTCGGAACCCTTCTCGGTCTGTGGTCATTCGTGCCCGATTCAGCATACGAAGAGGCAAAGAAAATCAACCTTGACCCCGAAACACAGGCAGGTCTTATTGCCAAGGCCGACTATTATCACTATGAGGTTCAGTGCAAGGCTGAAGAAATCCTCAACGATTCAATTGATAACGGCGTAAGAGTTATGATTGTTGCGGGCTATGACATTCAGAGAACTCCGCTTGTTGAAAATATGTATAACGACAGCGATGCAACCGTTGATACAAAATACGCTTCCGCAGGCGCAACCGTAGCTCTCAGAGGCGAAACACTCGGCGATGACTATCAGCAGAAGAACTGCGACTGCGGTCATAACCACGTTTCACCCGAAGGTGATATTGATGCCTCAACCTGCATCCTGCCCGAACACACATGGTTCATCAAGGGTATGCTCCATTCCAACTGCCACGACGGCATTATGGAAATGTATAACTGGTTTATGTATGGCGACGAATATTATGACGTATGGTCAAATCCGCTTTACACCCAGTATCTTGAAAACGATAAGCCTAACCTCAGAGTAAAGGCAATGGGCAATTTTGCCGAGGGCGCAGAGAAACCCACCTATGAACCCGGCGATTCTTTCTATGATAAGTATTCAAAATACGCCGCACCTGTTTTTGACACAATCACAGGTTTGCTCGATAAGGTGATGGCGGCATAAAAACCGGATAAAAGCAAAAAATAATCGGGAGACGTTTTGTCTCCCGATTTTTTTGTTTACGGTGATGTTTTGGAAAAAGCAATAAAATGCAGAGCAAAAAAGGCTTTGAAAAGCAAAAAAAGATGTGTAACGTCAATAATATTTTCGTTTTTATCGGCGGCAACGGGTATTTTTGCCGTCAGATTTGTGCTGTTCAATTTTTCAAGACAATATGCACTTGCGGCGGGTGTTGCTCTTTCTGGCGTGTATTTTATAATAAAATCATGCACCAATTACCGTATGCAGGTGCAGATGATTCTGCTTTTAACAAACAGCGAAAAGCCTGATATCAGAGTTGCGGAATATCTGAAAAATATTCTGCTGATACTTTGTCTGTCAGCGCTGAAAATCATTGAATTTGTTGCTTTTGAAGCAATACCCGTCGGCATTGTTGCCGCTTTGTTTTTCAGCATAAAAAGAAGTGCGTTGAGTGCGGCGTTTTGCTTAACGGCACTCGGCGGTGCGGCGATTACGGCGGCTTTCGGGTTGATATTTTTTGTTTTTTCGGTTCAGAAATATACCGAAGCGCCGTTTATACTTGCGGCATATCCTGCGCTTTCGGTGGCTGACTGTATAAAATTGAGCGTTAGGAAAGGCGAGAAAAAAGCAGCGGATTTGCTGCGTTTCAAGCTCGGCTTTCTGCCGTGGATTTTAGCCTGCATCGCAATTTTTCCGCTGCTGTACGTTGTACCGTATTATAAACAGAGTTTAACGTGTTGGTTTAAACAGGAATCTTGAATACTGCTTTTTTGATTTTGTCGCTTGTGAGCTTAACGCAGGGTTTGTGTGCATCCTGCGGAGCAAGAAAAACAAAGGTTCCTGCTTCAAGCGCTACGCTTGTGCTTTCGCAACTCTGTGCATAAAAGAACTCAATATCGGGGTTATAGCCGCTTGATTCTTTTGCTTCGCTTGTGGGCACAACCTCAATTGTTTCGTTGCCCGTGATTGCATACTGCACGTCGTGAAAATCTCTGTGTGCCTCAAACTTATCGTTGCCCGAGGGTTCATATTCCGCAATGTTTACCTTGACTCCGTCTCCGACGTCATAACTGCCGCAGGGCAGAGCGGCAAAATCGTTTTCTTCAATGAATTTTGCCATTGCGTCAAAATGACTGTTGAATGACGAATAGAGCTTGAGGTTTTCAATCTTGTCAAATATCATTATGCGTTCATCCTTTCAAAACGGGTTCTGCCCGAGGTTTTGTAAAATTTAATGAATCCGAGGCATATTGCCAGGCACACTGCCGATTGAATCAGAAGATATATTTCTGAATCCATATATTTCTTCAGGAGAAAGAATGGCGCATAAGCAGTTGCCGTTGAGGCTATGCCTGAAAGCATTGCAATAAGAACGGCACCGCCCTGTTTGATAACAACCATTTCATTCTGCCAAGAAAATCTCGGCATCATAAGGTTTGCGGTCAGGTTGATGAAAGATGTCAAGGCAAGGAAGCTGACCGCCGAAACGTAAACCGTTATAAGCGTTGAAAAACCAATACCCAAACCTACAGAGAGAAAGACAAATGCAATCGTTGTGGGAACAAAGCCGACAATGAAATTCACCATATATTTTGCAAAGTAAAAATCGTCGGAATTGACGGGCATTGAACGCAAAACGTTGATTCTGCTGCCTTCAAGCGAAATTGAAGATGCGGCAGGGTTGCACATTGACGAACAGAAGCCTACGGCTAATGCAATAATAACGGGCAGATATTCCGCGATTTCGGGGTCTGCCGCAAACATCATTTCAAGTCCCATTCCGTCGCCCTTGACAGTGATTATGATTGCAAACAGAATCAGCATCAGACTGCCTGTTGCCGAGTTGAGAATATACATCGGCATAGAGAAAAACCTTGCAAATTCCTTTTTGAGAAGCGCAACCTTTGCCGAGCTTGCCGAAAGCTCCCTTGCAACGTATTTCTTTTTGTTTTCCGCCTTTTTGGTGGTGGCAATTTTAATGAAGCTTTTGGAAATCAGAACACAGCCTAAAATGAACGGAACAATTGCCGTAACCGCAAGCAGGGCAACGGATTTCAGTTCGCTGTTGACACAGGCTGTGCCGAACCAATAGAAAACGGGCATTGCTTTTTTTACGGCGGCGGCAATGCTTTCGCCGTTTGTGAGCAGCTTTTCAAGATAGGTCTGCATATTCATTGCAAAAACCATATATGCTCCGAAAAAGCCGAGACTCAGAATTATCTGAAGCACGTTGGATTTTTTGAATTTGGTGCTTATCAGTGCTATTGCCCAGCCGCAGAAAGCCGTAACCGCCGCCGAAAAAACAACCGTAAGCAGAACGCAAACGATATAGACGGCAAGAATTTCGGCTGAAAAACCGTGGTGATAAAAATAAACTCCGATTAACGGTGCGCCGATCAGAACGGCGTAAAAAAGGTCAAGCACAAGCAGGCTTGCCACTCTGCTTGCAAGAATATAGCTTGTGGGCACAGGCATACTCAGCAAAAGCTCGTTATCCTTTGCTTTGAATATGAGATTCTGCGTTGAAAAAACACTGCCGACAAACGTAAGCATAAAAACCAGTATGCCTGCAAGCGCAAAGTAAAGCCACTCAAGCTCGGGCAGCGAGCCGAAAGCCTTTGCCACGGGTGAAAACATAAGAGCAACGCCGGCAACAACCGCAGCAACAATGTAAACAGCAAGCAAGCCGATAAGAACGTATATAAAAACGCTTCTTTTTTTACGCTTCTTTTCTTTCTCCTTGCTGTTTGAAAACATTGAGAGAAACAGGCTTTGAACGTTTATTTTTAATAATGTTTTAAACATCATTCAGCCTCCAGTTCAAGGAACACGCTTTCAAGCGAAGCGTTGCCGATAACCTCTGAGGTGTTTCCGCTGATAACAAGCTTGCCGTCTTTGATAATTGCAACCTTTGTGCAAAGCTTTTCCGCAACCTCAAGCACGTGGGTCGAAAAGAAAATGGCGCCGCCGTTTCGGCAAAGCTCAGCCATTATTTCTTTAAGAATGTGCGAAGCCTTGGGGTCAAGACCGACAAACGGCTCGTCAAGAATCATCAGCTTCGGCTTACGGATAAGCGCAGAGATAATTGCAAGCTTCTGCTTCATACCGTGGGAATAGTTGGAAGTCGGGTCTGCAAGTGAATCCGTCAGCTCAAACATATCGGCATATTTTTTGATAAGGCTGTTTCTTTCGCCTTTCGGAATGCCGTAAATATCGGCAACAAAATTCAGATATTTTATTCCGCTCAAAAAGTCGTATAAATCGGGGTTATCGGGAATATATGCAAGTTTCTTTTTGCATTCAATCGGGTTCGTTTTTATTGAAACGCCGTCAACAAGAATTTCGCCGTCGTCAAAGCCGATAATGCCGCAGCAGGCTTTGATGGTTGTCGTTTTGCCTGCGCCGTTGTGACCGATGAAGCCGTAGATTTCACCCGGCGCAATGTGAAGCGTGAGATCGTCAACGGCAGCTTTGTTTCCGTAACGTTTTGTCAGGTTTTTGATTGTAAGCATAACTATCACCTCTTATTTATAATTTAAACTTCTTTTATAAAAAAGTCAATCAAAACAGCAACAATTTACAATTTGTTGACACTCAAAAACTGTTATGATAATATAAAACAGTGAAAGGGGATAGCGAAAATGTTAATGAAATACCTCTGTCTTATTCTTGCTGCGATTCAGACGCTGCTTTTCAATATCAGTATGACAGGCAACCAAAAGCAAACTCTCGGTTTGATAAGTTACGAAAGATATCAGACCTTTGAGAGCTTCGGCACAAGCTCCTGCTGGTGGTCGCAGAACGTTGACAATGAAGAAACCGCAAGAGAAATTGCTCGTCTGCTTTATGATGACGAAACGGGTCTTGGACTTGATATTTACCGCTATAATATCGGCGGCGGTGAGCACGATAACCCCGATTGCAGAATCCGGGATACCTCACGAAGAACAGAAAGCTTTTACGTTCTCAACGAAGATACAGGCGAATACGAATATGATTTCACCCGTGACGCTAATGCAAGAAGAATGCTTGATTTTGCCGTTGAATACGGCGCAAAGGAGGTTATTCTTTTCTGCAACAGTCCCCATTTTTCAATGACAAAAAGCGGTCACGCTTCGGGCGGTCTTGAGGCAAACAGTTCAAATCTTCCCAAAGAAAACTATGCGGCTTTTGTCGATTACGTTCTCACAATAGCTGACTGGTTTGTAGCGCAGGGATATCCCGTAGCCGCAATTTCGCCCATCAACGAACCTCAGTGGAGCTGGGGCGGCGAGTGGGTCGGTCAGGAGGGCTGCCATTATACAGCCGATGAAACCGTTGAAGTGCTTGAACTTTTTGCCGTTGAGATGCAGAAAAGAGGAGTTTCGTATAAACTCAGCGGACCTGAAAGCGGTCAGCTTACCGAAGAATATTTTGAATACATAGATAAGTTCTTTGCCAGCGATATCCTCAATGAATACTGCGACTCAATCAGCGCACACAGCTATTGGATTGACAATAACTGGTGGGCAAAAGATGCCTTTGCCAAGAAGATGGCAAAGCAGTATCCCGATAAAAAGTTTGAGATGAGCGAATGGTGCGAACTGCCGATGAAGCTTGACCCCAAGAGTATTGACAGCGGTCTTTATATGGCAAATATCATTATGCAGGATTTGAGCTGGATGAACGCCGTTTCGTGGCAAAGCTGGACAGCCGTTAACGGCGACGGTGTGCTTGATATTGTTGACGGTGAGCTGATTCACTACAGCAGATATTATGCATACAAGCAGTTTTCTTCATTCATTAAACCGGGTATGACGAGAGTGAAGGTTAAAAACAGTGCAGGCAGTGAAGCCTCTGTTTCAAGCATCGCTTTTAAAGACAAAAATCAGACGGTGCTTATTGTTATCAATAACGAGGATTACGCACAGGATATCGGTCTTTACGGTAACTATGATTCGATGCAGACCTATCTCACAGACGCAACGCATAACTGCGAGCAGACTTATGACGGTAAAATGATAAAAAGCATCAACTTCCCTTCAAAAAGCATAACAACCATAGTTTATGAAAACTGATTGAATAAAAAAGACTTGCACGGGTAAGTTTCTGTGCAAGTCTTTCTGTTTATTCTGTTTCCGTTTCAGATTCGGGAATAACGTTTGTGTATCTGATTTCGAGCGTCATAAGGGATTCGTTGAGATAAGCGGCAACAAAAAGGCCTGTTTCTTCGTTAACCCCTTCATAAAAATAAACGATGCAGTCGTCGGTTGTGCTGTAGAATGATTTTTGACCCTCAAAGCCGTTTGCGTCAAGCTTTTCGGTATATTCTTCAAACGCATCTTTTGTTGTTCCCACAATGGAACCGTTCAGCGAATATTCGATCTGCCATTCTGCATGGAACATTCCGTCAAAATCGTGTTTTAATGCGCTTCCGTCGTGCCTGAGCTCATAATATGTTCCTTTTGAAGAGGTGGCTCCGTCAAAAACAGGCACAATCGCTTCAAGCTCGGGATATGAAGGCTTAAGGCAATCCGTAATGTGCAGCGTTATTATATAACTGCCGTCGTATTCGTATTCCCACGAAGCAATTCTGATAACGTTCTTGCCGTTTTGCCAGGCACCCTGCCAACCCTGAGATGCAAGAAAGCGTGCCGTTCCCGTGTAACCTGCTTTTTTCAGGTCATCGGAAAATTTGTTTACGCTTTGTCTCGGAGCGGAGAACACAACTTCAAGCCAATCTGAGGTGTAACCGTTGTTGGTATCTTCGGGTGAATGTTTCGTGATTGAAATATTTGACGTTTCTTCGGGAACTGCAGGAAAACCTTCGGGCAAATCTTCTTTAACGGCGCCCGAAACTTCGCCTGCAAACCAGTCGGTCACCATTTCTCTTTGAATGCCGGACCATTCGCCCTCGTTAACGTAATTTATGTGATTTGTTGTTACGTCATCGTCTTTGTTGCTGCACGAACAAAGAAAAATAAATGTAAAGCAAAGAATAAATGCAATAATTCTTTTCATGGTAAAACCTCCGTTTGATGAATGATAACATATTTTGCGCCAGTTTTCAACCTGCACTTTTTCTCTTGCCATAATAATTTGATTTTGTTATAATAAAAACATTAAACTAATCGGAGGCTTGTATGCCAAGAGAAATAAGTTATACCGTTCCCGAAGAATATGAAGGCAAAAAGGTGGTTAATTTCTTAAGAGAATGCTGCGGATTTTCGGCAAGGCTTGTAAGAAGCATAAAATTCACGGCAGACGGAATGAAGCTTAACGGCGAAAAAACAAGAACAAGCGATATACTCAGAAGCGGTGATACTGTTACTGTTTATATGCCTGACAGCGGCGAAGCTCCGGAGCCTATGAAAGCCGAATTAAGCATTCTTTATGAGGATGACGACATTCTTGTTATCAACAAATCACCCTTTATGGCGATGCATCCGACGCACAACCATCAGGGAGATACTCTTGCAAATGCCGTTGCCGCTTACCTTGCGGAAAAGGGGATAAACAGCTCCTTTCGCTCTGTAGGCAGGCTTGATAAGGGTACTTCGGGCGTTGTGGTCTGCGCTTTGAATCCGCTTGCCGCGTGCAGACTTTCGGGAAAAATAAAAAAGGAATATTGCGCACTTGTCAAAGGACGGCTTACGGGTACGGGCAGCATAGACGTTCCCATTTACCGCCCCGACCCGATGAAAACTCTCAGAGCCTGTTCATATGAGCTTGGTGTTGAAACTGCACTTACGCACTGGACTGCCGAAAAGACTTTTGAAAATGCAACCCTTGTCAGCCTGAAGCTTGAAACGGGCAGAACACATCAGATAAGAGTGCATATGGCTTTTGCGGGGCATCCGCTTGCAGGTGACGATATGTACGGCGATTTTATGACGGAAATCGGTCATCATCTTCTTCATTGCCGCAAATGCAGTCTCGTTCACCCCGTAACGGGCGAAGAAATGACCTTTGAGGCTCCGATGTGGCAGGATTTTGAAGAAACTTTGGCTTCTGCCCGAAATAATAGCTAATTGTATATGTGAATTATTGCATATTTATTCAAACATTTTACAAAAATATGTATTTTACTTGATTTTTAAATTATTAATGGTATAATGGTATCACAAAAATTGTAAAGGAGATTTACATAATGAAAAAGTTTGCAAGAATCATCGCACTTGTTATGGCTGTTGCTCTTATGGCAACTCTTTTCGCTTCATGCAAAAAGGAAGATAACGTTCTTAAAATGGGCACAAATGCCGCATTCCCTCCCTATGAGTATTATGAAGGCGACAAGATTGTAGGCATTGACGCTGAAATCGGTGCTCTTATTGCCAAAAAGCTCGATATGGAGCTTGAAATCGTTGATATGGACTTCAACGGCATCATCGCTGCCGTTCAGAACGGTTCAATCGATATGGGTATGGCAGGTATGACCAAAGACCCTGACAGAGAAAAGAGCGTTAACTTCTCAACCTCATATGCAACAGGCGTTCAGGTTGTTATTGTTAAGGAAGGTTCCGCTATCAAATCAATTGATGACCTCAAGGGCAAGAAGATCGGTGTTCAGGAAGCAACAACAGGCGACTCTTACGCAACAAGTGATTTCGGCGAAGAAGCAGTTAAGAGATACGTAAACGGCGCTGCAGCTGTTCAGGATCTCCAGAACGGCAGCATTGATGCAGTAATCATCGACAACGAGCCTGCAAAGGCATTTGTTGCCGCAAACGAAGGTCTTACAATTCTTGAAACAGAATACACTGTTGAGGAATACGCAATTGCGGTTTCAAAGGATGATCCCGAGCTTCTTGAAAAAATCAACAAGGCTATTGCTGAACTCAAAGAAGAAGGCAAGATTGACGAAATCATCAACAAATATATTCCTGCAGAATAATATTGTCTAAACCCGATTGATTAAGGGCAGGCTTTTGCTTGCCCTTAAATTGTGTTTATAAGTAAAACGGAAGGTGGGTGTTCATCATAAGAAACACCGTAATTTCAAAAAAAGCTCTGGTGGTGATAACCGTTGTTGTTGCAGGCGCTCTTATTCTGAGCTTTGCAGTTCCTGCCTTTGCTCAGGGTGTGTCTTCTGCACAGGGCGGATTTTTTCAGGGAATTGCAGAAGGCTTCAAGACTCTGAAAGAAGATATTTATAACGTTCTTATTCATAACGATAATTATAAGCATATCACCAACGGTTTATGGGTAACGATTTATATAACGTTTTTTGCGCTCATAATCGGTTTGATTCTCGGTTTTTTGGTTGCAATAATCCGCTCAACTCACGATAAAACAGGTAAATTCGGCATCCTCAATGCAATATGCAAATTTTATCTTACCGTTATAAGAGGTACGCCTGTTATTGTTCAGCTGCTTGTTATTTATTATCTCTGGCTCAGCCCGAGCGGCGTTTCGGCTGAATTGACGGCTATTATAGCTTTCGGTGTCAATTCAGGTGCTTACGTTGCCGAAATTTTCCGTTCAGGTATCATGTCAATTGATAACGGTCAGTTTGAGGCGGGCAGAAGCCTTGGCTTTTCTTACACCAAAACAATGATTTATATTATTATGCCTCAGGCATTCAAAAACGTTTTGCCTACTCTTGCAAACGAATTCATTGTTCTGCTTAAAGAAACCTCGGTTGCAAGCTTCATTGCGGTTAAGGATATGATGAAGGGTGCCAACGCACTTGTTGGTTTTACATACAATATGAACATTCCTTATCTTACCGTTGCGCTCATTTATCTTGTTCTTGTTCTGCTG
>JAGBAK010000089.1 GCA_017938985.1 Clostridia bacterium | reverse complement strand
TCTTATGATGGGCAACGCCGACCTGCTTTACTCATCAAAGGTTTCGTTCCCCGAAAATTTCCTCAAGAACTCAAAGTCAGATGCAAGCGAAAACAGGGTTATGAAATTTCTTGTTCCCGGTGCGGCTGTGGCAGCGTTGATTGCAGCAGTTGCCTCAGGAATTGTCAACAAAGATTTTATGGCGGCATTTTCGGCTTTTGCAGGCACGTTCTGCATTTGCTGCCCCGTTTTCTCGGCGTTTATTCCTGCTTTCATAGCAAGAAGCACAAACTTTACACTTAATGCAACGGGAACCGTTATAACAGGAACGGACACTGCTGAGCAGACGGCTTCCGCAAATGCCGTTGTACTTGATTCGGCAGATATTTTTGACCGTGAGCGCTGCACAATGCACGGTATGAAGGATTTCAAGAACATAAGAATAGATGATGTTCTGCTTTATGCGGCGGCGCTTGTAATCAAATCGGGCGGACCTCTCAGAGAAAGCTTTGAGCAGGTTGTTGACGGCAGACAGGATATTCTTCCTGCCGTCAAAGAGCTTACTTATGAAGACAAGCTCGGCATTGCGGCAAGAATCCACAATCAGAAGGTGCTGTTCGGCAACCGCAATCTGCTTGTTCACCATAACGTTGAAGTGCCCGAAAAATCGCTTGAAGAAAGATATTCGCACAGCGGCAGAAAGGTTGTTTATCTTGCTGTTGCAGGCAAGGTTGCGGCACTGTTTGTTGTAAGTTATGCGGTTGATAAAAACCTCGGCGGATATTTCAAGGTGCTTGAAGATAACGGAATTCAGGTGCTTGTAAGAACAAACGACGTTAACGTCACACAGGAACTTATTGCCGACAGTTTTGAACTGCCCCGTGAAACTTTCAAAATTCTTTCGGGAACGGCAGGCAGACTTTTCAAGAGAAGAAGAGACGCTGTTTGCGACAAGCTTCCTGCAGGCATTATTCACGACGGCACGGCATTCTCAATGCTCAGAGCTGTTGCGGCATCCTGCGATATAAGCGCAAAAATGCGTTTTGCAACGGTTATTCAGGTTGTTCTGAGCGTACTTGGTTTTATTTTAAGTACGGTGCTTTATTGCACGGCAAACGGTGCGCTTGTTAACGGTCTGACTGCAGTTTTGTTCCTTGCTTTCGGTCTCGGAGTATCGGCAGGCTTGATGCTTTTAAGAAAAATTCGGTAAAAATCAAAAAAATGCTTGACAAAAGCCAAATAATATATTAGAATAACTTGCACAATAAAGCAGAGCAGGTTTGCTCTCACCTTCAGGGAACGTCCCTCGTTGGTCAATAGCTTGTTATTCACGGGGCGGTCTGCGCCTGTTTAAGCGTTGATTTTATGCGAGGTTGGGTTTTCCTGCCTCGCTTTTTTATTACCGTCGCTTCGTAAGAAGCTATCCAATTCAGGAGGTGCTTTAACATCAGCAGCAAAGAACAGCAAATCAATGAGGAAATCCGTGACAAAGAGATAAGAGTTATCTCAAACGACGGTGAGCAGCTCGGCATTATGTCCGCAGCGGAGGCTCTTAAAATTGCGGAAAGCAAAAATCTTGACCTTGTTAAGATTGCGCCCGCGGCAAAACCGCCCGTTTGCAAAATTATGGATTACGGCAAGTTCCGCTTTGAAAAGGCAAAGAGAGAAAAAGAAGCCAAAAAGAACCAGAAGATTGTTGAAATCAAAGAAATCAGGCTTTCTCTCAACATCGACACGCATGACTTTGACACAAAAATCAACCATGCGCGCAAATTCATTGGCTCCGGAGATAAGGTTAAGGTTTCCATCAGATTCAGAGGCAGAGAAATGGCTCACCCCGAGCTTGGTCTGACCATTATGAGTCGTTGCGCGGAAGCTATGGCTGACTGCGCTGCCGTTGAAAAGCCTGCAAAGCTTGAAGGCAGACAGATGCTGATGTTCCTGGCTCCGAAAAGCTCAAAGTAATTGAGTTGAATCAAAAAAGTGTTTAATTTTAAGGAGGAAATAAACCATGCCCAAGATTAAGACTCACAGCGGCGCAAAGAAGCGCTTCAAGATTTCAAAAGGCGGCAAGCCCATGCGCGCCCATGCTTACAAGTCACACATTCTCAACAAAAAGAGCACAAAGCGCAAGAGAAATCTTCGCAAGACAACTGTTGCTGACGTTACAAACTGCAAGCAGATCAAACGTCTTGTTCCCTATAAATAATATCGGAACTTTGTAAACTACTTTTTAATTAACGGAGGATTTAAATTATGGCTCGTATTAAAGGCGCTATTATGACTCGCAAGAGAAGAAATAAAGTACTCAGACTCGCAAAGGGCTATTACGGCTCAAAGAGCACACTCTTCAAGACTGCTAAGCAGGCTGTTATGAAGAGCGGCAACTATGCTTACATCGGCAGAAAGCAGAAGAAGAGAGATTTCCGTCGTCTTTGGATCACTCGTATCTCCGCTGCTTGCCAGATGAACGGCATGAACTATTCAACATTCATCAACGGTCTCAAGAAGGCTGACATCAGCCTCAACCGCAAGATGCTTGCTGAAATCGCTGTTGCTGATCCCGCAGCTTTCACAGCTCTCACAGAGAAGGCAAAGGCTGCTCTCAACTAATCAAAGCAATGATAATCAGAGGTGTAATTTTCTTTACATCTCTGATTTTTCGCATTTTTCAGCCGACGCAAATCGGCATATTTTTTGGTTTTTTGATATATATAAAGGTATCAAATAAAATAATAAATCTAAGGTATCAAAACAATTATATGGAAAAGATTACGGCTCGCACAAACGAAAAAATCAAATATGCTGTTCGCCTTGGAGAGAGTGCTTCGTTCCGTAAACAAAACGGTGAGTTCTTTCTCGAGGGCGCACGGCTTTGCTTTGATGCGGCAAAAACCGGTGTTGAAATCCGTCAGGCTTTTTTCACGGCGGCAGCTCTTGAAAAATATTCAGCATATACACGGAGTATTATTGCAACGGGATGCATATGCTGTGAAATAAGCGGTGACGTTGCCAAAAAGCTTTCCGATACCGAAAATCCGCAGGGCGTTTTCTGCATCTGCAAAAAGAAAGAGAGCCTTTCGGTTTTGAACTGTAACGGCAAATACCTTGCACTTGAAAATTTGCAGGATCCCTCAAATTTAGGTGCGGTTTGCAGAACGGTTGAGGCTCTCGGTCTTGACGGTCTGATAGTCAGCGGCGGTTGCGACGTTTATAACCCCAAGGCTATGCGTGCCGCAATGGGTTCGCTGCTGAGAATATCGCTTATTGAAACCGATAATCTCATACAGCTGCTTGAAGAAGCAAAGTCGAACGGAATGAATACCTACGCATCCGTGCCCAGAAGCGATGCGCAGGATATTCGCAAGGCTGACCTTAACGGCGGTGTGATAATCTGCGTGGGCAACGAGGGTTCGGGTCTTTCACAGGCGGCAATCGACACCTGTGAAACTGCGGTTACAATTCCGATGGGCGGCAGAGCAGAATCCTTTAACGCTTCGGCGGCTGCGGCAATTCTTGCATGGGAGCTGATGAGATGAACGAAAACACGGTTTATTGGGT
This sequence comes from Clostridia bacterium, assembly GCA_017938985.1. Classification (GTDB taxonomy): domain Bacteria; phylum Bacillota; class Clostridia; order Oscillospirales; family Acutalibacteraceae; genus CAG-177. The sequence continues at coordinate 10,014 of JAGBAK010000089.1, read as the reverse complement.
CTGGCTTTCAATGGCTCTCGGCGCAGCGGCACGGGTTGATGAAATTCTTGCCTGCTATCCGTCACCCAAAGAGATTTACGAATCAGACAGAACTGCAAGGATTATTTCCGGTGTGTTTTCAAGACCGCAAATCGACAGACTCGAAAAGACGCCGCTTAAAAATGCTCAGGTTGCTCTTGAAACCTGTAAACGCAACGATTGGAAGGTATATACTCCCGATGATGACGACTATCCGGAGCTTCTGCGAAACCTTACAGATATGCCGCTTGTGCTGTACGTTGACGGCGACATTTCTTGCGTCAACAAAAGCATCTGTATCGGTGTTGTGGGTACACGTAAGCCTTCGTATGAAAGCGTCAGGATAGCAAGAATGCTTTGCGGCGAAATGGCGGCAAAGAATACGGTTATCGTCAGCGGCGGAGCGCTCGGAATTGACAGTGCGGCTCACGAAGGTGCTCTTATGGCAGAGGGTAAAACAATCTGCGTTATGGGTTGCGGTCTCGGCTACGGATACCTCAGAGAAAACGAACCGCTGCGAAGAAAAATCAGCCAATCGGGCGCGGTTGTTTCCGAATTTCCGCCTCTTTCGGGCGTAACAAGGTCAAGCTTTCCCATACGCAACAGAATCATATCGGGTATGAGTATGGGCGTGCTTGTTGTTGAGGCAGGGGAAAGAAGCGGTTCTCTTATAACCGCACGCAATGCAAGCGAACAGGGAAGAGATGTTTTTGCAGTGCCGGGCAGTATCCTCAACAGTGCATATACGGGCGTCAACCGTCTTATCCGTGACGGAGCGATTGTTGCGACCTGTGCAGACGATATCATCGGCGGATACGGGCTGATGTATCCCGACAGAGTGGACAGCAACGCACCGGTTAAGCAGATGCTGTTTGAAGAGGTTGAAGCGGACATGGAAAAAGCTGAAGAAGAGCTTGTCGGATTTGCTCCCAAAACCTCAAAAACACCCAAAACCCCTCAGGAGAATCTTGATTCCGATTCTTTGAAGGTTTACGGTCTTTTCAAAGGCGAACCCCTCCACACGGACGAAATTTGTGTGATGAGCGGTCTGCCTGCGCCAAAGGTTTTCACCGCTTTGATGACGCTTGAAATCGAAAATCTCATCAAAGCAACCGACGGCAAATGTTATGAGTTGGTTTAATTAAAAAATTCAAATAAATTAGCGACAGGAGAAATTTCTGAAATGTCAAAGCTTGTTATAGTTGAGTCGCCTGCAAAGGCGAACACAATTAAAAAATATCTCGGCAAAGAATTTGATGTTGTTGCCTCAAAGGGACACATCAGAGACCTCCCCGCGGCAAAGCTCAGCGTTGATGTTAAAAATAATTTTGCTCCCAAGTATGCTCTTATCAAGGGTAAGGAAAAGCTTGTCAAGGAGCTTAAGGAAAAGGTTGAGGCAAGCGATGCAGTTTATCTTGCAGCCGACCCTGACCGTGAGGGAGAAGCGATTTCGTGGCACCTTGCAACCGTTCTCGGTCTTGACCTCAAGCAGAAGAACAGAGTAACGTTCAACGAAATCACAAAAACAGGTATTGCCAACGGTATGGCAAGCCCCAAGCAGGTAAACCTTGACCTTGTTAATGCTCAGCAGGCAAGAAGAATTCTTGACCGCCTTGTAGGCTACAGACTCAGCCCCTTTGTTTCGCAGAAAATCAGAAGAGGTCTTTCTGCAGGCAGAGTTCAGAGCGTTGCCGTCAGACTTATTGTTGACCGCGAAAACGAAATCAACGCTTTCAACCCTGAAGAATACTGGATTCTTGAGGCAAAGCTTGCAACGGCACAGAGAAGAGTTCTTACCGCAACTCTTTATTCCGATGAAAACGGAAAAATCAAAATCACGAACAAAGAGCAGGCAGACGCTTATCTTGCACGCCTTGACGGTGCTGAATATGAGGTCAAATCCGTTAAGAAAGGCACAAGAAAAAAGAATCCTGCACCTCCCTTTATTACCTCAACCCTTCAGCAGGAAGCTTCAAGAAAGCTTGGTTTCCAGGCTGAAAGAACAATGAGAACCGCACAGGAACTCTATGAAGGTGTTAACGTTAAGGGCATGGGTATGCTCGGTCTTATCACTTATATGAGAACCGACTCGCTTCGTATTTCCGAAGAAGCGAGAGCGGCAGCAACGGGCTATATTGCTCAGGCTTTCGGCAGTGAATATCTGCCTGAAAAACCTGTTTATTATAAGTCCAGAGCAAACGCTCAGGACGGTCACGAAGCTATCAGACCTTCTGTTCCTTCGCTTACTCCCGAGCAGGTGAAAGACAGCCTTACTTCTGACCAGTATAAGCTTTATGCACTTATCTGGAAGCGCTTTATGGCAAGCCTTATGGCAAGCTGCGTTCAGAACACCGTTAAGGCTGAAATCGTTGCTCACAAAGAAAATGACGGCGATAAATTCTGCCTTTTTACGGCAGCAGGTTATTCCGTTAAGTTTGACGGCTTCACAAAGCTCTATGAGCTTGCAGAAGAAGAAACCGACAAGGGAGTTCTGCCCGAAATCAAGGCTGATGAAAAGCTTAAGATGCGCGAGCTTAACGCAAACCAGCATTTCACACAGCCGCCTGCAAGATACACCGAAGCTTCGCTTATCAAAGAGCTTGAAGAAAACGGCGTGGGCAGACCCAGCACGTATGCAACAATCCTTTCAACAATCATCAAGAGAGGATATATTCAGAGAAAGAGTAAGCAGCTTGTGCCCACGGAGCTTGGCGTTGCAATCACAGGTCTGCTTAAAGATAAATTCCCCAAAATCGTAAACACAAAGTTTACTGCTCAGCTTGAAACAAATCTTGACCACGTCGGCAGCGGTGACGTTGATTATGTCAAGATGCTTGACGAATTCTATGCTGATTTTGAAAAGACTCTCGACAAAGCAAAGTCTGAAATGAAAAACGTCAAGATTCAGCTTGAAGAAGATATCACAGATATTCCCTGTGACAAGTGCGGCAGAATGATGGTTATCAAGACGGGCAGATTCGGCAGATTCCTTGCTTGCCCCGGTTATCCCGAATGCCGCAACGCAAAGCCGCTTATTGTCAACACAGGAGCAAAGTGCCCCGATTGCGGCGGAGAGATTATTGAAAGAAAATCCAAAAAAGGTCACGTTTTCTATGGCTGCAGCGAATGGCCCAAGTGTAATTTTATGAGCTGGGATGCACCTGCAGGCAAGGCTTGCCCCGATTGCGGCAAGTCCCTCTTCAAAAAGAAGGGCGGCAAGCTTGTTTGTATGGCAAAGGGCTGCGGCTACGAAAAAGCGGCAAGCAAGAAAAAGAACGATGATGAATAAGGTTAAAGTTATCGGAGCGGGTTTTGCAGGCGTGGAAGCGGCGTGGCAGCTTGCAAACAGAGGAATTGAAGTTGAGCTTTACGAAATGAAGCCCGTCAGATTTTCTCCCGCTCATTCAAACGAAGGCTTCGCAGAGCTTGTTTGCTCAAACTCATTCAAGGCGATGCGTCTCGGCTGTGCGGCAGGAATGCTCAAAGCCGAAATGGAGCTTATGGGTTCACTCTGTGTTGAGTGCGCCAAGGCAACGGCTGTGCCTGCAGGCGGAGCTCTTGCCGTTGACAGAGATAAATTTTCTGCTCTTGTTACCGAAAAAATTCTTTCACGCAAAGAGATAACGGTTATCAGAGAAGAGGTTACCCAAATTCCTGACGGCGACGTTATTATCGCCGCAGGACCGCTTGCATCGGAAGCTCTTTCGGACAAAATCAAAGAGCTTTGCGGCGGCAATTTAAGCTTTTTTGATGCGGCGGCACCCATTGTTACCGCAGAGAGTATCGACCTTGAAAATGCGTTTATGCAGTCGAGATACGACAGGGGAGAACCTGACGATTATATCAACTGCCCGATGAACAAAGAAGAATACGAGGCTTTTTATGAGGCGCTTATCAGTGCCGAAAGCGCGCCGACCCACGAGTTTGACAAACGCAAGGGCGTCTATGAGGGTTGCATGCCCATTGAGGTAATGGCTTCAAGAGGTCACGACACAATACGTTTCGGTCCGATGAAGCCTGCAGGTCTTGTGAATCCCCGAACAGGTCACAGACCGTGGGCAAATCTCCAGCTCCGCAAAGAAAACAAAGCAGGCACGATGTATAATCTTGTAGGTTTCCAGACGAACCTCAAATTCGGCGAACAGAAAAGAGTTTTTTCAATGATACCTGCTCTTAAGGATGCCGAGTTTGTACGCTACGGAGTTATGCACCGCAACACGTTTATTGATTCACCCCGTCTGCTTGATTCGGGTTTCGGCTTCAAAGCCAAAGACGGTCTGTATTTTGCAGGTCAGATTACGGGTGTCGAGGGTTATATGGAGTCCGCCTGTGCAGGCATTCTTGCAGGCATAAACGCCGCAAACCGTATTCTCGGCAAGGAAAAATTCGTCCCCAACGAGCTTACAATTTCAGGCGCACTTGCAAGATATATCAGCGACGAAAACGTAAAGAATTTTCAGCCGATGGGAGCAAGCTTCGGTCTGCTTCCGCCGCTTGAAACAAAAATCAGAGATAAAAAACAGCGTTATGAGGCACTTGCCGAAAGAGGGCTTAATGCCCTCAAAGAGCAGCTTGCAGCCGAATAATGCAACAAATGTTATTCCGATAAGGATGATATCCAATGAAAGAAAAACTTGAACGCTTGCAGAAGAATCTCGGCTACCGTTTCAAGGATATTTCACTTCTTGAAACTGCGCTGACGCATTCTTCCTATGCAAATGAAAGAAGCGAAAAAACCGCATATAACGAGAGGCTCGAATTCCTGGGCGACTCGGTTCTGGGTTTTGTTTCCGCCAGATATTTTTACCAGAATTTTGATATGCCCGAGGGCGAGCTGACAAAGCACAGAGCGGCAAAGGTCTGCGAAAAAGCGCTCTGCACATACGCCAAAGAGCTTGACATCGGTTCTGCTCTGCTTTTGGGAAAAGGCGAAGACAGAACGGGCGGCAGAGAAAGACCGTCAATCCTTGCCGATGCCTTTGAGGCTGTTCTTGCGGCAATTTATCTTGACGGCGGTCTTGATGAAGCAAGTAAGCTTGTGCTGCGTTTTATTCCCCGTCACGATGAGCTTGACAACGCAAAGGACTATAAAACAACGCTTCAGGAAATAATTCAGCGTAACCGTGAGGAACGCCTTGAATACGTTGTTACGGATTCTTCGGGACCCGACCACGCAAAAACCTTTACCGTTGAAGTTCATCTCAACAGCAACGTAATCGGCAAAGGCACGGGTAAAAGCAAAAAGCTTGCCGAACAGTTTGCCGCAAAGGAAGCTCTTGAGCTTATGGGAATCAAATGAAGCATATAAACGTGGCACTTTTTGTTGTGCATAAGGGTTGTCCGCATATGTGTTCATTCTGCAACCAGAGAAGCATTTCGGGCAGTCAAAAGGAGATAACTCCCGACGAAGTTCACTCTGCGGCAAAAACGGCAATTGCATCGCTCACCGCAACAGAAGCGGCAGGCGGTGAAATAGCATTTTTCGGCGGCAGCTTCACGATGGTTGAAAGGGGATATATGATATCCTTGCTCGAAGCCGCATATGAATATGTCAGCAGCGGAGTTTTCAAGGGAATCAGAATTTCAACAAGACCCGACGGCATTGACGAAGAAATCTGCGGTATTCTCAAAAAATACGGTGTAACGGCAGTTGAACTCGGTGCGCAGAGTCTTGATGACAGGGTGCTTGAGCTTAACGAAAGAGGTCACACCGCAAAGCAGGTTGAAGATGCCGTAAAAATGCTCAAGCGCTGCGGCTTTGAAACAGGTTTGCAGATGATGACGGGACTTTACGGTTCCGAGGATTCGGACAGCATTGAAACCGCACGCAGAATTGTTGAAATGAAGCCCGATACGGTGCGTATTTATCCGACGGTTGTCATAAAAGGGACAAGGCTGCACGAGCTTATGCTCTCGGGCGAGTTTGTTCCAAAAGGCATTGACGAAACGGCTGAGCTTTGCGCACAGCTTATTCCGATGTTTGAGAATGCAGGTATAAAGATTATAAGAGTGGGTCTGCATTCGGGCGGAGGAGTTGAAGAGGATTATGCAGGCGGAGCTTATCACCCCGCTTTAAGGGAGCTTTGTGAGGGCAGGATTTATTATAATATTGCGTTTGAGAAGCTTCACGAATCAGGCTGCTGCAAATACGTGCTTGCAGTCAACAAAAAAGAAATTTCCAAAATGACAGGGCATAAAAAAGAAAATCTGTTGAAGCTGCAATCTTTCGGCTATGATTGTACCGTCAAAGGTCTGGATTCAATGGCTAAATATGAGGTTGCAGTGATACAGGATACATAAGGTTAAGGTGTTTAAATGAGATTAAAAGCACTTGAAATGCAGGGATTCAAATCGTTTCCCGATAAGACTGTGCTCGAATTCGGCAAAGGCATAACCGCTGTTGTCGGTCCCAACGGCTCGGGTAAGAGTAACATCTCCGACGGCGTACGTTGGGTACTGGGCGAGCAGTCAACAAAAACACTGCGTGGCTCAAGAATGGAAGACGTCATCTTCGGCGGCACAAGCCAGAGAAAGGCTCTGGGTTATGCCGAGGTTACTCTGCGTCTTGATAATACCGACAGAGGTCTTAACAACGATAAAGACGAGGTTTCCGTAACACGCCGTTATTATCGCTCGGGTGAAAGTGAATATAAAATCAACGGCGAAGTCTGCCGTTTAAGAGATATCCACGAGCTGTTTATGGATACGGGTCTCGGCCGTGACGGCTATTCAATGGTCGGTCAGGGCAGAATTGCTGACCTTGTTTCCGCACGCTCATCACAGAGAAGAGATATGCTTGAAGAAGCGGCAGGTATTTCGCATTTCCGATACAGAAGAGCCGATGCAAACCGCAGACTTGACCAGGCGGAAGAAAATCTTGTTCGTCTGAGAGATATTCTTGCAGAGCTTGAAGGCAGAATCGGTCCGCTTAAAACGCAGAGCGAAAAGGCTCTCAAATTCCTTGCTCTTGCAGACGAGAAGAAAACTCTTGAAATCGGTTTGTGGCTTCACACAATTGAAAAATCAAGAAACGGTCTCAAGGAGCAGGAGCACAAGCTTTCACTTGCAACGTCACAGTATGAGATGACTGAAAACGAGCTTGTTGAGCTTATTGAAAAAATCGAAGCAGCTATCAAAGAAACCCAGGATATAACCCTTGAGGTTGAGCGTCTGCGACAGACTATTGCGGAAAGCGAAGAAGAAGCCGCGGTTATCGACGGTAAAATTGCCGTTGAGAAAAACACTATTGAACATAACACGCAGACAATAGAAAGAATCAGCGGCGATATGGGTGACAGCGAGCAGTCGCTTGCGGAAATCGATGCGCAGATTGAGAATGCGCAAAAGAATATTGCCGATAACGAAGCTAAAATTGTCGCAAAGAAGGAAGAGCTTTCAAAAGAAATAGAAAGACTCAATTCCTTGCTTGGTAAGAATAACGAAAACAGCGAAAAAGCAAGAGAAATCAACGAAAAGCTCACTGCAGCCGCAATGAAGGCTGCCGATATCAGGGTTGAAAAATCAACCGCTATGTCAACCCGTACAGAGCTTGACACAAGAATAAAATCAATTGACGAGGTTATTGAAACAAGGGGCGGCGTGCTGGATAACCTTAAACTCGAAGAAGCTGCCGCAAAGGCAGAGCTTGACCGCCTTAATGCTGAGGCTGCAGAGCACGAAAATGCTCTTGAAGGCTACAGAATGATTATCGGCACAAGGGGCGACAAGGTTGAAAGACTCCGCAAGGAAATTGATTCAGTTAACCTTGATATTTATCAGAAGAATGCACGCATAAAGATGCTTGATGACCTTGAAAAGAACCTTGACGGCTACGCAGGCAGCGTTCAGAAGGTTATCAAAGAAGCCAACAGAGGCTTTTTGAAAGGTATTCACGGTACACTTTCTCAACTTATTACAGCGCCCGCAGAGTACGCTGTTGCAATTGAAACCGCTCTCGGTGCGGCAATTCAGAATATTGTTACCGATAACGAAAACACAGCCAAAAGAGCTATCAACTATCTTAAAGATAACAGAGCAGGCAGGGCAACCTTCCTGCCGCTGACCTCCGTTAAATCAAGACCCTTTAAGGAAAAAGGTCTTGAAAAATGCGAGGGTTTTGTTGATATGGCGGATAAGCTTCTTGAATACGATGCAAAATACGCTGAAATCATCGGCTCACTGCTTGCAAGAACGGCTGTTGTTGATAACATTGATAACGGCATCGAAATGGCTAAGAAATATTCTTACCGCTTCAAGATAGTAACTCTTGACGGTCAGGTGCTTAACGCAGGCGGTTCTATGACAGGCGGTTCAAGAGGCTCGGGCACAGGTTTCCTCAGCCGTGCTAATGAGGTTGACGGTCTTAAAGAAAAGGTTTCCGCTCTCGAAAAACAGCTTGACGAAAAGCAGGCTGTTTTCAAGAGCCTTTCAGAGGAGCTTGCTCTTGTTCAGGCAGAGCTTGATGCCTCTGAAGCAGAGCTTATAAAGGTTCAGGAAAACATTATCCGTGCGGATGGAGAGATGAAGCTTATCAGTGACAGATATGCCGCCGCAAAGGGTCATATTGATGAGCTTGAAGCAGAAAAATCAAGAGCAAAGCAGAGAATTGCCGAAGCTTTTGCAACCGAAGAAAAAGCAGAAAAAGAGCTTGCCGCGGTTAACGAAGAAACCGAGGCACTAACCGCTTCGCTGACAGAGCTTAACGAAGAAAAAGAGTCAATTGACAAGCTGCGTGAAGAGTCGGGCGAGGTTCAGAACGCGCTGAATCTTGAAATCGTTTCTATGCGTAAAGAGATTGAGGCAGATAACGAAATAATCGAAGAGTGTCTGCGCCGTAAGGAGGCATTCAGCAAAAGAACGGACAGACTTAACGCAGAGATTGAAGAAATCAAGCGTCTCAACGAAGAAACTGCCGCAAACATTGCACAGTTTGAAACTCAAGCGGCAACGCTTCGTGCAAATGCGGTAGAAACCAAAGAAAAAATCACCGCTCTCATCGAAAAGAGAACACAGGCAGAGGGCGAAAGCACCTCCTTGAGAAACAAAGAGCGCGAAAAGAATAACGAGCGTGAAAAGCTCACTGCCGAGCTTGCAAGGCTTGAAGAACGCCGTGATTCAATGCAGAGAGAGCTTGAAACAGCGCAGAACAAGCTTTATGACGAATATCAGCTTACTTTGCGTGAAGCTGTGGAAATGGATATCGTGCTTGAAGATATTCCACAGGCACAGCGCACCTTGCAGGAAATCAAAAACAAAATCAGAGGTCTGGGCAACGTCAACGTTGGTGCTGTTGAGGAATACAAAGAGGTTTCCGAGCGCTATGAATATATGAGCGGTCAGCTTGCCGATATAGAAAAATCAAAGGCAGAGCTTACAAAGCTTATTGAAGAGCTTACGGGCAAAATGGCAGAGCGTTTCAGAGAACAGTTCAGACGCATCAACAACAAATTCGGCGACACCTTCAGAGACCTGTTTGACGGCGGTAAGGCGGAGCTTGTTCTTGACGACCCGCAGGATGTTCTTGAATGCAACATCAATATCAGGGTACAGCCGCCCGGCAAGAACGTTCAGAACATCGACCTGCTTTCGGGCGGTGAAAAAGGTCTTGCTGCAATTGCTCTTCTCTTTGCAATTCTCAAGGTTACGCCCGCACCGTTCTGCATCTTTGACGAGGTTGAGGCTGCGCTTGACGACGTTAACGTTTCGCGCTATGCAAGCTACGTTCGCAATATGACTGACAGCACACAGTTCATTCTTATAACCCACAGACGAGGCACTATGGACGAGGCTGATATGCTCTACGGCGTAACGATGCAGGAAGAGGGCGTTTCAAAGCTTCTTGAGCTTAAAACTGCCGAAATGGCAAAAAAACTCGGTCTTGAATAATTTAACACTATATGGTATAATCAAATAAATAGCAAGTATTGCTTTATTTCAGGTTTAATTAAATTTATATATTTGTAGGAGGAATTTAAAATGGCTAACCACGGTATCATT
>JAGBAK010000088.1 GCA_017938985.1 Clostridia bacterium | reverse complement strand
TGGGAAACCTGTACGTTGAGAAGCTGGCTGAATGATGAATTTATCAATGAGGCATTTACGAGTGGTGAACAAGCAAAAATTCAGCCGTCAATTGTAACTGCGGAGGAAAATACGAGCTATGACAATGATCCTGGAAATGAGACGCAGGATAAAGTTTTTCTTTTGAGTGTAGGTGAAGCTGAAGATTATTTTTACTTAGATAGTGAGAGAGTGTGCGAACTCACAATGTATACAGAAGCAAATATTGATATGGAAGACCATAAATCGAATTGTTGGTGGTGGCTTCGCTCTTCTGGAGAATTTCAAAACTGCGCTACTTTTGTTCGTGTAAACGGTAGTATCAACTATAATGGAAACGAGGTATATGACTACGATTATGTCAATAATTATGATGACCGAGTTGATATTGCTGGCGCTGCCGTCCGCCCCGCAATGTGGATTGAACTTTAATAAAATCTCATAAAACAAATCAACCCCACGCTCTTTCGGGCGTGGGGTTTTCGCAAGCAGGGATAGTTTAACAGTGGAATTTGCAATTTGTCGGAACGCTGACGCATTCTGCAATCCTCCGTCTTTGAAAAGGAGACCAATGTTGCGGCAGGCTTTCCGACATAATATGGCTTACCTCTTGGGCTCCTTTTGAAAGGAGCTGTCACGTAGTGACTGAGGATTGGGAAAGATAAAACACAGCAGCATTTTCAACGGGCTGATAATATCCGCCCCACCCTGAAATAGTTGATGCGCTTCCGGTTTTGACGGGCGACCACGCAGAGTCGCCCCTACAGTGTTACCGTTTGATTGATAATCCAGAATCACCGTTGTAGGGGACGGGTCACCCGTCCCGTATTTTTTGTTCAGACAACATCAAAAAATAATGGATAACATTTTTTGTAGGGACAGCCCTTGCGGCTGTCCGCCTGTTAAATCAAACGTGGGTTTGGTTTTGCGCCTTCGTTGCAAACAATCTTTTCGCCTGCACAATGATGAATGCCAGAACCGTTGTAACAACGCACACAATCAGAGGGTGAATGTTTTCGATAACCGTTGAGGGTGCGTAATTGACGTGAACAACGTCATAAAGCTCAATGATGGCAGCCGATACCATTTTATGAAAAATATAAATGTAAGTGCTGCAGCCGACCAGCTTATCAACAATATAAGAATGCTTAATGTCAGGATATTTCAGAAAAACAACAACGATTGCAAACAGAATGAATAACGAGCCTATGTAAAGTTCGCTTTTTCCAAACCAGAATCTTGCCGCAAGCGGCTCGGCAATTCCTATAATAACTGCAGGTATGAGCGCATAATTCGGAATTCTGCGGATTTTGTCCTGATGTTTTCTGACAAACAAACCCAGACCGAAAAGCGGAAATCCCATAAACGCAAAGTTGCGTATAATCATATTGGGCAGTGCAACGCCGAAAGCAGAAAGACCTTCGCCCAAAAGCAGATGAAGCGGCAGAAGAACAAAAGAAATTCTGAATACTGTTTTTTCTTTAACGCCCCGTTTGGTTATGAAATAAAAAATAACGTAAACGTAAAGTATTGCCCATAAATACCACAGGTGTCCGCTGCTTACAGGCTTATTGAACACCAGAAGCCTGAGTATCATAAGAACGTTGTAATATTGGCTTAAATAGGCTGTGATTTCGCTCGTGTTGCCGTTGATCACGAGCAACAATATTTCAAAAAGAAAACAACAAATGCTTGATATAAGAATAAGCCTGAAAATGTGTTTTGCTCTTTTGATTATTTTTTCGGGAGCGATGCCGTAAGAGAAAAAACCCGACGTTAAAAAAAACAGAGGTACGGCAAAACGGGCAAGAGCGTCTGTTGCAATGCCAAAATCACCGCTGAACATTACGTGGATAAAGACCACCGCATATGCAGCAATCAGTTTGAAAAGCTCAAGGGTAGTGTTTTTCTTGATACTCATAGCTTTGTTTCCTTTTATCCGAAAATTTCTTCCGCATATCTGACGGTGTTCATGGCGTCGGGGGAATAGTTATCCGCACCAATCATTGCGGCGTATTCTTCCGTCATAACCGCACCGCCGACGGTAACCTTGCATTCGGGCAGCTCGGCACGCAGAAGCCTGATTGTTTCTTCCATTGCAGGCACGGTTGTTGTCATAAGGGCGCTTAAGCCAACAAGCGGTGCACCGCTTGATTTTGCGGCTTCAACAACCGCTTCGGGTGCAACGTCTTTGCCAAGGTCAATTACCTCATAGCCGTAGTTTTCAAGCAGGGTTTTAACAATGTTTTTGCCGATATCGTGGATATCGCCCTTGACGGTTGCAACAATGATTCTGCCCTTTTTGCTTTCGCCTGCAGGCATTGCCGCTTTTACCGCATCAAACGCTCTGCCCGCCGCTTCGGCGCTCATAAGAAGCTGCGGCAGATAAACCGTTTTTGCTTCAAAGCCTTTGCCGACGGTGTTGAGGGCAGGGATAATCATTGTGTCAATAATTTCAAGCGGCGAAACGGTTTTGAGCATTTCGCACGCAAGAGAGTATGCCGATTCTTTAAGACCTTTTATGATTGCCGTATCAAGTGTATCCGTAACGGTTGCAGCTTTTGTTTCGGCAGGAGTCTGATTTGATGCAAATTCAATGTAGTCGCAGCAGTTTGCATCTTTGCCCGTCAGAGCCATAAAGCCGTGCCACGCTTTCATCATTTCGTCGGAATGGGGGTTGATGATGGCACAGTCAAGACCGCACTGCATAGCCATTGTGTAGAAAACGGCGTTGACGTCCGCTCTTGAGGGCAGACCGAACGAAATGTTTGAAACGCCGAGGCTTGTGCGTATGCCTTTTGCGTTGAGTATTCTGACCGCTTCAAGAGTAACGTTTGCGCTGTTCATATCGCTTGAAACCGCCATTGCAAGCGGGTCAACAATAATCTCATTTTTGCCGATGCCGTATTTTTCGGCTTCGGCGATTATTTTTTCTGCAACGGCAACTCTGCCTTCGGCAGTTTCGGGTATGCCGTTTTCATCAAGCGTAACGGCAATTGCGCAGCCGCCGTATTTTTTGATAAGCGGAAATACCGCCGCCATACTTTCGGCTTTGCCGTTAACGGAGTTGATAAGAGCCTTGCCGTTATAGAGTCTCATTGCTGCCGCCATTGCCTCGTAATCAACCGTATCAATCTGAAGCGGCAAATCGCAGACTGCCTGCAATGAAGAAACAACGCTTGTAAGCATTGATTTTTCGTCAATTTCGGGCAGACCGACGTTAACGTCAAGAATTGAGACACCTTTTTTATTCTGTGAAATACCCTCGTTGAGGATATAGTTCAAATCATTGCGGCGCAAGGCTTCTTTGAAAAGCTTTTTGCCTGTGGGATTGATTCTTTCGCCGATAATAACGGGTGCGCTGCCGATTTCAACAGCGTGAGTGTATGAAGAAACGAGAGTTTTGTTTTTCTTTTCAGGTAATGCAAACGGCAGATTTTTTGTTTTTTCAACCGTTTTGCGGATGTATTCGGGTGTTGTGCCGCAGCAACCGCCGATGATTGTTGCGCCTGCGGAAACAATTTCGCACATAATATCCGAAAATTCGTCTGCGTCAACGTCAAAAACGCTTTTGCCGTCAATAACTTTCGGCAGACCTGCGTTAGGGTTAACGATAATCGGCACGGATGCATATTTTGCGGTTTCAGCGGCAATTTCAAGCATCTGTCTCGGCCCCATTGAGCAGTTCATACCGAGCGCATCAACGCCGAGACCCTCAAGCATTGTAACCATTGCGGCAGGGTCTGCGCCCGTCATAAGCTTGCCGTTGTCGCTGTATGCATTCGTAACAAAAACAGGCAGATTGCAGTTTTCCTTTGCCGCAAGCACAGCCGCTTTTGTTTCGTAAGAATCGTTCATTGTTTCAATCAGCACAAGGTCTGCGCCTGCGGCAGCGCCGATTCTGACCGTTTCGGCAAAAATCGAAACAGCCTCCTCAAACGGCAAATCGCCGAGAGGTTCAAGCATTTTTCCTGTGGGACCTATATCGAGCGCAACGTATGCATCAAAGCCATCGCACGCTTCTTTGGCGTTTATAATTGCGGCGGTGATGATTTCTTCAAGATTATCAAACTTAAGCCTGTTTGCGCCGAAAGTGCAGGCGGTGATGATGTTTGCGCCTGCCTCAAGATAAAGACGGTGCATCTGCCTGATTTTATCGGGATTTGAGATGTTCCACGTTTCGGGTGAGACGCCTGCTTCAAGACCCCACGATTGAAGCAGAGTACCTGCTCCGCCGTCAACGTAGGTTATGCCGCTTCTGATTTTTTCAAGAACGTTCATTTTTATTCCTTCTTTATGAATAAGGGCAGTTTATACGGTTGCAGACCATACAGCCCTTTTTGTTTTTGCATTTGTTTTTTTCTTTGCTTAAACCGATTATCGCCGTAACGGACTTAACGGGCGTGAGCATTCTGCTTTCTGTCAGAGCAAGACCGATATGCTTTTTGGCATCAACAAAATCAAGCAGAGCCTGCTGACATTCAAGCGATAAATCGCCGTAACCCGGACTGAATCTCGGTCGGAGATAATCAACGTTACCGACTTTGCGGTTGATATAATCGCAAAAAGCCTCAATTGCCGCTGAACCGATTGAATCCGTTATCATTCCCTTGACGGGGGATATGAGTGAGTTTCTTGCAATCAGCCTTTGCACGGCAACGCCTGTTGTGGCGGCAAAAACAAAAGCGGTTTCGCAGTTTTTGAGATTGCCTTTCAGCGATTTGCTTTCGCTCTGCATAAAGTCAAGGCATATTTTACCGTCTTTTTCGCAGCAATTCACTTGAGAAACACAGGCTTTGTAGTCAACGCATTCAAGAAACTCCTTTTTGCATTCGTCAATCAAAGGAAGCAGGTTTTCGTCAGCCTTTGCTCCGAAATAGCCGAGGTATTCTTCAACAGCACTTTGCTTTATTTCAATTTCATTAGCTTCAGCAGATATAATTTCAACCATTTATTTTCCCTCTGCAGTGTTGTTGCTTTTAAAAATGAAGAGCTTGCTGAAAACGTAGTTCATAATAATAACAACAACCGCAACAATGATTTTTGCAATAAGTTCGTTCATACTGAGAACGGTGACCATAAGGAACATCAGCACACTTTCAGCAATGAACGAAAGAAGTCTTGCACCCACAAAGCCGACAAATTCTTTGAGCGCAACAGCAGGCGCCCAGCTTTTTGATTCAAAAACAAACAGCTTGTTTGTGAAAAAGGCAAACAGAACACCTGCAACCCAGGCAATTGTGTTTGCGTCAAGGTATTCGGAGCCGTCAGAAAGAAAATTCAATGCTTTTTCCCATCCGACAGAGGTGAGCAGGGAGTTGAGAATTCCGTCCCAGCCGATCTGTATGAAAAGCTTTTTGAAAAGGAAAAAAGTGATAAGGTTGACAACAGTTGTGAGCACACCGAAGAAAACGTAAGACACAATTTCTTTGGTGAAGAATTTGTCAATAAGCTTGCCGATAAAGGTTTCTTTTTTGAATATTTTGAAAAGCAAATCTCTGATTTTTTCAATCATGGCGTTTTTTACCTCTTATACACAAATTTTTTTATTTTATATTTTAAATCAATTACTTATTAAAGTCAATAAATGCTTGCATTTTTAATACAATATGGTAAAATATTATCTATATGCAAACGGCTTAAAATATATTCAGTCGGGGAGAATAAAATGAAAACAAAGCTGACGGAGAAAAAAAGAATATTCTTTCTTGATGAACTCCGCGGTTTTGCGGTTGCGTGTATGGTGTTTTACCACGCTTTTTATATTCTCAGTTCTATGTACGGTTATGCCTGGGCAGAAAAGCTTTATTATTTTTTTATGCCTGTTCAGCCGTTTTTTGCAGGACTTTTTGTTTTTATCTGCGGTATTTCCTGCTCGCTTTCAAGGAGCAACGCAAAAAGAGGCTTTATAATTCTCAGTGCGGCGGCAATCATCACGGTTGCCACAGCTGTTGTTATGCCGAAGCTGGGTTTTGTTGAGTGCGAAATATATTTCGGTATTCTTCACTTGCTTTCGGTCTGCGTTCTGAGCTGTGCGCTGCTTGAAAAACCGCTCAAAAAAGTATCTCCTTTTGTCGGAATATTGATTTGTGCGGTGCTTTATCCGTTTGCAAGCGGAATATCAACAGGTGTGCTCAGTTACGGCGATTTGTTTGTACTTGAGATACCTTCGCACCTTTATGAAAACAATTATCTTGCACCTTTAGGTATATATTCGCCGAGCTTTTTTTCGGCAGATTATTTTCCGGTTTTTCCCGATATTTTTATTTTCTTTGCAGGTGTTTTTGCAGGCAGACATTTTAAAACCTGCGGCTTTGCCGAATGGACTTATACTCAAAGAGCGAAGCTTTTCGGCGTTCTGGGCAGAAATGCTTTGATAGTTTATATTGCACATATGCCGCTTATATATGCTTTAACAGAGCTTGTGCGGCTGATTATAAAATAATTATTGTTTATAGATAGGAGACATTACCATGAGTGAAGCATGCAGCGGCAACTGCTCAAGCTGTGCATCAGCAGGCGGTTGTTCATCAAAAAAAGAAGATTTAAGAATTCCCGGCGGTCCTTTCAGCAACGTTAAAAAGGTTATCGGCGTTGTAAGCGGCAAGGGCGGCGTCGGTAAATCGCTTGTAACGTCAATGCTTGCAAGCGCAATGCAGGCAAGAGGCAATGCCTGCGCTGTTCTCGATGCAGACGTAACAGGTCCCTCAATTCCCAAGTCATTCGGTATCAAAGGCCGTGCAAAGGCTGACGAAACAGGTCTTTTGCCCGAAGAAAGCAACACAGGAATCAAGATTATGTCCGTTAACCTTCTTCTTGAAAGCGAAGATTCGCCCGTCGTTTGGAGAGGTCCCGTTATTTCGGGCGTTATCCAGCAATTCTGGAAAGACGTTGCCTGGGGCGAGGTTGACTATATGTTTGTTGATATGCCTCCCGGAACAGGTGACGTTTCGCTCACCGTTTTCCAGAACCTTCCCGTTGACGGCATTATCATCGTCACCACTCCTCAGGACCTTGTAACAATGATTGTTAAAAAAGCTTTCAATATGGCAAAGCTTATGAACATTCCCGTTCTTGGTCTTGTTGAGAATATGAGCTACGTTGAATGCCCCGACTGCGGCAAAAAGATTTATGCTTTTGGCGAAAGCAAGCTTGAAGAGGTTGCAAAGGAGCTTGACGTTCCCGTTCTTGCAAGACTTCCCATCAATCCTGCAATCGCCGCCCTTGTTGATAAGGGTGCGGTTGAACTTGCAGACGATAAATATGTTGCCGAAGCTGTTGATTTTTTGGCAAATATGAAGTAAAATAAACAGGTCAGATAAAACCTTTCAGGAGTTGAAAATATGCTCGATATCAAATTCTTAAGAGAAAACCCCGACGTTGTCAAAGAGAATATCAAAAAGAAATTTCAGGATTCCAAGCTTGCTCTTGTTGATGAGGTAATTGAACTTGATGCAAAGTCAAGAGCAGTCAAAACCGAAGCCGACTCCCTCAGAGCAAACCGTAACAAGGTTTCAAAAGAAATCGGCGCTCTTATGGCTCAGGGTAAAAAAGAAGAAGCAATGGCTGCAAAGTCAAAGGTAACAGAGTTTTCCGAAAGACTTGCAGAGTGCGAAAAGCTTGAGGCTGAATATGCCGAAAAGGTAACAAAGATAATGATGGTTATTCCCAACATCATCGACCCCAGTGTACCCATCGGCAAGGACGACAGCGAAAACGTTGAGGTTACAAAATACGGTGAACCCGTTGTTCCAGAGTTTGAAATTCCTTATCATACAGAAATTATGGAACGCTTTAACGGTATTGACCTTGATGCTGCAAGAAACGTTGCTGGTAACGGTTTCTATTATCTTATGGGCGACATTGCACGCCTTCATTCCGCCTGCATTTCATATGCAAGAGATTTTATGATTGAGCGCGGATTTACTTACTGCGTACCTCCCTTTATGATCAGAAGCAACGTTGTTACAGGCGTTATGAGCTTTGCAGAAATGGACGCAATGATGTATAAGATTGAGGGCGAGGACCTTTATCTTATCGGCACAAGCGAACACTCAATGATCGGTAAGTATATTGATACAATTGTTGATGAAGCAACTCTGCCCCACACTCTCACCAGCTATTCACCCTGCTTCCGCAAAGAAAAGGGTGCTCACGGCATTGAGGAAAGAGGCGTTTACAGAATCCACCAATTCGAGAAGCAGGAAATGATTGTTGTCTGCAAGCCCGATGACAGTATGATGTGGTTTGAAAAGCTCTGGCAGAACACAGTTGACCTGTTCCGTTCGCTTGATATTCCCGTTCGTACTCTTGAATGCTGCTCAGGCGACCTTGCAGACCTCAAGGTAAAATCCTTTGACGTTGAAGCCTGGTCACCCAGACAGAAAAAGTATTTTGAGGTTGGCTCCTGCTCAAACCTCGGCGATGCACAGGCACGCAGACTCAAAATCAGAGTCAACGGCAAAGACGGCAAGTATTTTGCTCACACTCTCAATAACACCGTTGTTGCTCCTCCCAGAATGCTTATTGCATTCCTTGAGAACAACCTCAACGCTGACGGCAGCGTTGATATCCCCGTTGCTCTCAGACCTTATATGGGCGGCAAGGAAAAGCTCGTACCCGTAAAGTAATTTGATTTCTTACCGCACCATTGGGTTTACCCCCTTGGTGCGGTTTTCTTTTCGAATTATATGAAATATACACCTTAATTTTAATGGTAAAACAGAGGGGTTAACTATGCTTATTGTAACACTATCTTTGCTCTATATAATATTTGTGGTTGTAATAGTATTGATTGTTATAGGAGTCATTACTAAAGAGTACAAAAAACTTGAACGGCAAATATATGAAGAGTTGAAATATTTGAATTTAAAAAACGTTTCATATTACGATGAAGTTGTTATAGTTAACAGTCGCCAATCGTTGAACAATTATGATGCTACTAAGTTTTTTAAAGAAAACAGAAATAAACTCGCACAAGCTCAAGATATAATAAGTATGAAAAATCAGGTTGCTTTTGCTTTGAACGGCTTCCTGGCAAATAATAGGTTTAAAAATCGTACAGGGTATAATCTCGTTGAAAAACAACTCAAAGAGATAGCAAAGAGTGCGGCTAGTTACAGGATAAATGTTAAATACATATCACCAGCGGGAAATAATTTAGGTGAGAACGATATATGGCTAAATCAATATGAAATTAACAGATTTGTTAAAGACCCATCTCTTCTTATGAGTAAAGGTGAGTATAGTCATTATTTAAAAGAACTGCAAAAAAAGTCTTTGGAGCAAAAATGTTATGAATATTATGAGAGCGTTAATAGAGTTATTGATTACGCTAACAGAAAAAAAGATACTTTAATTATAAAAGGTAGCGTAGAGCAATTAGATGATTTAGTCGATGACATATACGAAAAAGCAGGCAAACTAAAAAGAATTAAAACGACTGATAGCGAAGAATGGGGTGTTATCGGAAAATCAATAGCGTATATTGAAAGAAACATAAGGAGCATTGTTGCGAAAAACCAAAGAGTTTTAGAATATTATAATTCTACGGACTTTTTAAAAATTAAAGAAACTTGCAATTCTTTAATGAGCACCCAAGTTGATTTCAACGAATATATAGAACAAAAGGCGAAGTCTATTTCTCAATTGTTTGGTGTTAGATTTGCTCGTAGTGAAACAATCAATAATGATGAGTATAGGTATATCCGTCCATATAAAAAAACAATTAGCCCTTTTACGGCTGAAGTATCTGCGGCGGTATTTTCAAGTGCAGAGAATAGTCCTTTGGAGTATTTGATTAAATATTTCTATCCTAATAAAGAGATGTATCCGGAACAAATTCAAAAGTTACAATTGTTGGTGGAAGAACTGGAAACATTAAAAGAAGCAAAGGTTATTATTGATAATCATAAGAAGGATTATCAACAGTATCTTGACGAAGTTCCTAGCTATGTTATAAGTGATGATGAATCAGGCTTTTATTCTAGACTTGGTTTGGCAAACATCGATGAAAAAGTACTTGAAGTAGAGTATAAGTTTGCTTACACTTCTGGAGGAGGAATGGCGAAAAGATCATTTCCCATTCCAATGACGGAAGAAAACATTGTAGAATTGATAAAAGCGTTAGAAAGCAAATTGACCTTAACCGCTTTTACAAAAGAGCAAAGGAACTTGATGACAAAAAAACTGCGAGAATATATTAAAAAACGCGACAACTATACTTGTTGTGAATGCGGTATTTCCATATATGACGAACCGAATCTTTTGCTTGAGATAGACCACATTAAACCAGTGTCAAAAGGTGGTTATACTGAAGAGAATAATCTTCGAACACTATGCTGGAAATGTAACAGGTCAAAGGGTAGCAAATTTCCTAACGAACAATAAAAAGGAGAACACCATGCCTTATCTTTTCACACATTTCAAAGAAAAAATCACACCCGACGGCGAGCAGGTTTATTTCGGCATAAGCCGTGACGGTTTCAACTGGGAAGAGGTCAACGGCGGCAACCCGATTCTGACTGCCGAGCTCGGCGAAAAAGGCTGCCGTGACATTGAAATTATCCGCTTACACACAGGCGGTTTTGTTATCATCACAACCGACCTTTGCGTTGCTTACCGCTATGACGAAAACCTTAACCTTGACTGGAAAAACATAAACAGCACGGGCAGCAAGTGCCTGCGTATGTGGAAAACCGATGACCTTGTGAATTTCAGCGAAGAAAAGCTTGTCCATTTCGGAAGAAACGATTTCGGCTGTATGTGGGCGCCCGAGATTTTCTTTGATGAAGAGAATGAAGAATATCTTATTCATTGGGGTTCAACGGTTGCTGAAACAGACTTTAAACACATGTCAATTTACTGCAGTGTTACAAAGGATTTTGAAACTTTTTCGGAGCCGAAGCTCTTTTTCACAAAGGATAACGAAATTCTTGATTCCCATATCAGAAAATTCGGCGACACATATCATCTTTTCTATAAGAACGCCGAGTGTCCGCCGATGAATATGCACGCCACTTCAAAAAATCTTTACGGTCCGTATGAACACGATAAGGATTTTGAAGATTATATGCACCAAAAAATTGACCGTCCCGGCTCGTATGAAGGCCCCACAAGCTGTGTGCTTGCTGACGGAAGATGGTGCCTGTTCCTTGATTTCTTCGGTTGTGAGAAAGAAAAAATGGGCTACGTACCTTTTGTTTCCGATGAACCCGGCAAGGCTGTTTTTGAAAGAATGAACAGCGGCTTTTCGTTTCCTTACGGTTTCAAGCACGGCGGTATTATTGAAATCACCGATGAGGAATATGAAAGGCTGAAAAAACTCAATTGACAACGTTTGGAGCCGGTGATATAATTTAATTACCAAATAAAGAAAGGTTGATTTTTATGGCAATTTTTTCAAAAATCATTTCCGTTTTTGTTTCATTCTTCATGGCGATAATAAATATTTTCGGTCTTGGTGCTGAAGAAGAACCCAGATTTGTCCTTGGCGAAAACGTTAACAGCAATGCTGCACAGGTTCTTGAAATTTATAATGCGGCTGTAATCAAAACCGATGAAGATGCACCCCTTGTTGAAAGCAAAATGGAGCTTGATAAGCTTTCGGTTGGCGGCGCAACAGGTGCAACGGTTGCTATGATTGCCAGACCTCTGATTAACGACATTCTTTCAGAAACAGTTTTTGAAGACTACGATATTCCAGGTGAAGGCTTGCTGACTGTAGACGACGTTATCAGCGCAAAATCAAGCACCGAAAACGGCAAAACTACCGTTATCATTGAGGTTAAGGATCAGGCTGATGATTTCAGCTCCGATGCTTATACCGCAGGTCCTGTTTCAAGAGCAATGGGAACACTCGGCGACATTGAAGGCGCGTTGAAAGAACTCGGTTCGGCATTTTCAGATGGCGAAGATACGGTTGCACTCACCTATACCAACTGCAAGGTTGCTTGTATGATCGACGATGCAACGGGCGAAATCATTGCAGGTGAATGGACGTATGACGTTTGCTTAACCATAGGATATGCTGAAATTGCTATTGAAGACGTAGAGATTGTTATCGAAGACCTCAACGTTGATCTCGGCTATACATCAGAGTTTTAATTAAAAATTAACGGGGCTGACGAATGCGGCGTTCCGATAAGACAGCATAGCAGAAATTAAAAAGTGCGGCAGTTGCCAAACTGATTGCTTATTAAATTAAGAAAGGATTTCTGCTATGAAAAATCAAATTATGTCTTGTGAATTCAACATTGACACTGCTTGTGTTGAGGTGAAGTTAACCGACGGTTCTATGGTGTCAATCGACTGTGATACAGTCGAAAACGAATATGCTCGTAATATGTATGAAGTATCGGAACTCAATTTTCTTATCTGCAACGAACCGATAAGTTATGTCAGATTACTGTTAAACGGAAAGACAGAAGAATATCTGCGAAATAATACGGATTATACTACACTATCAGATATGAGATAAAAGTTTGGCAGGCAACATCACTTTTGTGGTGTTGCCTGCTTTTTATATTGATATCAATATTTAATATGTCAGCAAGTATCAAATATGATTTAAGTTTGTTATTTCTTGTTTGCCAGGCGGTAATTGTTTACAAGGGCGGCAAGCTCCAAACGGCTGTGAACCGCCAGAGTATAATAAATATCTTTTACATAATCCTTCACGGTATGCTCGGAAATGACAAGGGTTTTTGCAATATCCTTGTTAGTGTAGCCAAGACAGATAAGCTCCGCAACCTCACGTTTCTTCGGGCTGAGTTTTGCAAGAGGATTATCTGCATCGTCTGCCGAAACAGTTGCAGACTCGGTTTTTACTTCCGTTTCCTCGACGGGAGATTTCTCTGCTTCTTCTGCGGCAGGAACGGTATCGTCGGCAATGCGACGGCGAAGGGTAAACATCAGGAAAGGCTCAACTTGCATAAACACAAACACAAGCACACCCATAATCAATGCGTAAAAGATATACAGTGCGACAGGTGCGCCGAGGAACAGCTCGGCAATAACCGCATGAATAAGAACCGCCGTGATTGCAAGCCCGATAATTGCGGAGGCTACGTATCTTGACGGATAGGCTTTCATAATCGGCACACCGTAAAGCGGAGCGAGCATACATACCGTCATACCGAAGCCAATGAGTATGCAGGCGACGTAGGAAAGTGCGGAAACATATGCGGACACAAGCATTACAAGAAAACCGAATCCACCGAGTCCGACAAACAGGGGCACCATACGGAAGGGATGAATGTTCGCTTTCTTATGAAGAAAATACATAGTAAAGCTTGAAAGAGCCACTACCAAATACATAATCGATACGCCGTGCTCGACCTTGCCTGCGACCGCAGGACCGCCAACGCCCATCAGTGCAGCAATGAAAGCAATAAGATAAGCCCCCCACATCATCTTCTTCGGAGCGACAAGACCGTCGCTCTTTTTCAAAAACTGCGGCAGATGCTCCTTACCCGCAGGGATACGGAGGAAGAATATAAACAGAAGTACAAGAGCCACCACCATTGCATAGCGGAAGGCAGAGAAAGGAATCGACACGATCTCGTTCTGAACCAAAGCGATAAGGAACACCGCTATACCGTAGCCGAAGGTCAGATACTTGATACTGCTTTTTTCGGAAAAGCAGTTGACCACAAGGAAGGTCTCAAAACTGATCATCAGGCAGCAACAGAAGATCTGCAGGTAAATGTTAAAGCGCAGAGCATCCTCCGGCAGAGGAAGAAAGAAAGCGACTGCCGAAACGAGTGCAAC
>JAGBAK010000087.1 GCA_017938985.1 Clostridia bacterium | reverse complement strand
CTTCTTGACGTAATCAGAAACACATCCGTTACTTCAACCGAAACAGGCGGTATCACACAGCATATCGGTGCTTACAGAGTTGACCTCAACGGTCAGAAGATCACTTTCCTTGATACTCCCGGCCACGCAGCATTCACTTCTATGCGTCTGAGAGGTGCTATGGCAACGGATATTGCCATCCTTGTTGTTGCCGCCGATGACGGTATTATGCCCCAGACAATTGAAGCTATCAACCACGCAAAGGCTGCTGGCGTTCAGATTATTGTTGCCATCAACAAGATGGATAAACCCACAGCTAACCCCGACAGAATTCTTCAGCAGCTCACAGAGCACGAGCTTATTCCCGAAGAATGGGGCGGCGACACAATCTGCGTTCCCGTTTCGGCTCACACAAGAATGGGTATAGACAGCCTTCTTGAATCCGTTCTTCTTGTTGCAGAGGTTCAGGAGCTTAAGGCTAACCCTAACCGTTCCGCAAAGGGCGTTGTTATTGAAGCAAGACTTGATAAGGGCAGAGGCCCCGTTTCAACTCTTCTTGTTCAGAAGGGTACTCTTAATGCAGGCGATATCATCGTTGCAGGTACTTCCGTTGGCCGTGTAAGAGTTATGACCGACGACAAGGGCAGAAAGGTTAACACTGCAGGTCCTTCGGTTCCCGTTGAAATTATGGGTCTTGACGAAGTTCCCCAGGCAGGCGACGGCTTTGACGCAGTTAAGGACGAACGTCTTGCAAGAGAGCTTGTTGAGCAGAGAAAGAACAAGGCTAAGGAAGAACAGTTCAAGGAATACCAGAAGGTTACTCTTGATAACCTCTTTGCTTCAATTCAGGAAGGTCAGCTCAAAGACCTCAACATCATCATCAAGGCTGACGTTCAGGGTTCGGCAGAAGCTGTTAAGCAGAGCCTTGTCAAGCTCTCAAACGAAGAGGTCCGTGTTAAGGTTATCCACTCGGGCGTTGGCGCAGTAAGCGAAAGCGACGTTATGCTTGCAAATGCTTCAAATGCAATCATCGTTGGCTTCAACGTAAGACCCGACAGCGTTGCTGCGGATAATGCAGAGCGTGACGGCGTTGAAATCAGATGCTACAGAGTTATCTATGACTGCATCGAAGAGGTTGAAGCAGCTATCAAGGGTATGCTTGCTCCCAAATACAGAGACGTTGATATCGGTAAGGCTGAGGTTCGTCAGGTTGTTAAGATTTCATCTGTCGGCAACGTTGCAGGCTGCCACGTTATCAACGGCAAAATCACAAGAGGTGCAAAAATCCGCGTTGTCAGAGACGGTATTGTTATTGCAGAGGACGAAATGGCTTCGCTTCGCCGCTTCAAGGATGACGTTAAGGAAGTTGCATCGGGTTATGACTGCGGTATCGGTCTGAATAAGTTCAACGATATCAAGGAAGGCGACGTGTTTGAAGCCTTCATCACCGAGGAATACAGAGACTGATTCTGAACGCATAACAGCACAAATTATTCTTTAAAAGGATGATATAATATGGCAGGGTACAGAATTGACAGAGTATCCGAAGATATAAAAAGAGAGCTTGCGGCTATTATCCGCGAGCTCAAAGACCCCAGGGTAAGAGACGTTATGCTGACTGTTGTTAACGTTGAAGTCAGTTCCGATGCATCGTTCGCCAAGGTTTACGTCAGCGCAATTGATGGCATTGAAACTGCAAAGCTTGCGGTTAAGGGTCTGACCTGTGCAACAGGTTTTATCCGCAGAGAAGTAGGCAAGCGCCTGCACCTGCGCAAAACTCCCGAACTTAAATTCATTGCCGATGATTCCATCGAAAAGGGTATGGATATTGCAAGGACTCTGGGCGGTATGGTTATTGCCGACACAGAGGAAGAATAAGGAGAAACGTTGATGTTTATTGATTTGAAAGAGGTTGCAAAAATTCTCAAAGAAAAGGATAATGTTTTGCTGCTCAGCCACAGCCACCCCGACGGTGACACTCTCGGCAGCGCAACAGCTCTTGCTTACGCCCTCGGGCAGATGGGCAAAAAGGTTGCGGTCAAGTGCGGCGACGTAATTCCTCCCTGCTTCGATTTTATGTTTGCAGGTCTTGAAAACGAGGATTTTGAACCCGACTTTATAGTTGCGATTGATATTGCCGACACAAAGCTTCTCGGCAGAGAGTTTGAAGGCGTTTACAGCGAAAAGATTGATTTGTGTATCGACCATCACGGCTCAAATATACTTTATGCTCCGAAGCTTTGGCTTGAAGCGGACTCTGCCTCAACTGCAGAGATGATTTATCTGCTTCTTTGTGAGCTTGGCACCGATATCAATGCACAGATTGCGTCCTGTCTGTTTACGGGGGTTGCAACGGATACGGGCTGCTTCCGTTTTTCAAACACAAGCGTCAGAACGTTTGAGATTGCTGCAAAGCTTGCCGCGTACGGTGCAGATACCTATAACATTATTCAGGTTTTCTTTGAAACAAAAAGCAAAACCTTTGCGGCGCTTGAAAAGCTTGCAATTGAGAGTATGCGCTTTTATTGCGATGAACGTTGCGCATTTATCTGCGTTATGCAGGATATGTATGCAAAAAGCGGTTCGGATGAAAGCGAGGTTGACCGCCTTGCGAACATTCCCAGACAGATTGAGGGTGTTCTTGTGGGTGTTACAATGCGTGAGCTTAAGGACGGCAGCTTCAAGGCTTCGGTCAGAACTCACGGTGACATTGACGCTTCCGCAATTTGCGGCAGACTCGGCGGCGGCGGACATATGGGCGCCGCAGGCTGCACGCTTACGGGCACAAAACAGCAGGCAATCAATGCTCTGGTTAAAGAAATTCAAGCTGAAATTGATGCTTATACCAAATAAAAAAGAGGCTGTTTTCACAGCCTCTTTTTTATGACTGTCGATAAAGTCGCTGAAACATAAACGAAAACAGAGTAGGACGGGATACCTTCATCCCGCCGTTATTTATTGTAGGGGACGGCGACCCGACGTCCCGAATAAAACGATGATATTTCGTTTATTTGCCGTTTTTTCGCTTTTCGATGTATCTTTATACACCTTCAAGCGAAGAAAACGTCATTCATCTTCCTTTCTCAACAACCACACCTTGCCGAAAAACAAGTTTTTCGACAAGCTAAAAAAGAGGCTGTTTTCACAGCCTCTTTTTTTATTAATATCCGTAAGGGTTATAGCTTTCAAACGGGTTGACGTAATCGGGTTCGCTTGGTTCCTCGGTCTTTGAACCGCTCTTATCCTCTACAAGCGTTGCTTCAACGTCAAAGGTTGATACTGAATAATCGTTATTTACTCTGCACAACGTGAGTGTAAGCTTTGTGCCTACCTCGCCGTTTTCAATCAGGCTGAGAAGAACGTCTGCCGTTGTAAGATCCTGTCCGTTAACGGCAATAATCATATCGTAGCGTCTTGCCTCTGTGCCTGAAAGAGCGCTTTCTTCGTCGATGGAATCAATGATGAGTGTTCCTGCAGGCAGATCCTGATACATAGCGATTATGCTATACTGTGTGCTTGCGCTGACGGGATAATAGCTGATGCCGAGCTTGGGTCTGTTGGGGATATAGCCGTATTGTGTGAGCTGATCGATAATTTCCCTTGCACTGTTTATCGGAATTGCAAAGCCCATACCTTCATAGTTGGTAGCGGCAATTTTTTGCGAGTTGATGCCGATAACCTGACCGTAAACGTTAACAAGCGCACCGCCCGAGTTACCGGGGTTGATGGCGGCGTCGTGCTGGATGCACTTCATTGTGTATCCGATTTCACTGTCAACGGGGCGGTCGATTGCCGAAACGTAGCCGCCCGTGAAGGAACCGAAAAATTCTACGCCGCCGGGGTTGCCGATGGCAAAAACGTTGTCGCCGACTCTTAAAGCATCGGAATTGCCGAACTCAGCCTTTGTAAGACCGGATGCTTCGATTTTAACAACACCGAGATCTGTTCTTTCGTCAAAGCCTACGATTTCAGCATCGTAAAGAATGCCTTTTTCGGTCTGAACTCTTACCTTGATACCGGGGTCACTGATAACGTGAGCGCAGGTGATGATATATGTGTAAGTGCCTGTGGAATCCTCTTCCCAGATAACGCCTGTGCCTTCGCCTGCGGATGTACCCGAGTTGTTTGCGTAAACAACAATGCCTACGATTGAGGGCTTGACCTTTGCTGCGATATCAGCGGTGGAAAGTGCATCTTCAGGCAGGGGAGGAGTAACGTGCTCACCGCTGAACGTGGGAGCGTTTTCGGCACCTGCGATTGTTGACGGAGCCGTTAACTGGTTGTTCTGTGCTTTAAGTCCGTTCCTGTATTTCCAGGCAATCACGCCGCCAAAAACAAGGGCAAAAACAAGAACAACGGAAATTATGCCTGCAAAAACTTTAAGTCCCGTGTTGCTTTTTTGGGGTTTCTCGGGTTCAACGTTGTTGACCGGCTGTGAAGGCGGAACAAAGTTCGGGTTTGAATAAGCGTTGTAAGCCGTGTTATAGTTCGGATTGTATTCACGGTTGCCGTAGGGGCCGTATCGGTTTTCCTGACGGGCAAATTCGCTGTAGTCTGCGCCTTCTGCTTCAAAGGGACGGGTATATCTTCTTTGTGAAGCTGTTTCGCCGTTATATACCTGTTCGGCTTCAACCTCGGGTAAAGTCTCAGCTTCTTCCGACCCGGAATCCTGCGGTTCATAACTTGTGTCTGCATTCAGAATAACGGTGGCTTCGTCATCTTCCTGCGGAGTAACCGGTGAAACGGTTTCATTTTCAAAGAGGTTGTCTTTTTCGTTGTTCATAGGTAATCCTCCCAACGGAATTTGGTCTGTATGATTCAAAACTGATTGGCTTGAGTATAAGCTGATAATGTTAATCTGATTTGAACTTAAGTTTAATTTTATTGAAATTCAGCGTTATTGCAGCGGAAGCTGAAAAACAAACTCAGTGAATTCGTTCACGTTGCTTCGAGCAACAATCTGACCGCCGTGAAGCTCAACAATGGTTTTGCAAAGATAAAGACCCATACCTGCGCCCTTGATATCATAGCTTCGTGATTTATCGATTTTATAAAATCTTTCAAAAATCCTGTTCAGCTCCTCGGGCGGAATGCCCTTGCCGCTGTTACGGATTTTGATTATGACTTTTTCGGCATCAGCCTTTGAACGGATTTCGATATAACCGCCCTCGGGTGTGAATTTGACCGCATTATCAATTAAATTATAGACAACCTGATTTATCATATCCTTGTCAGCGGTAACGCGATTGCTCGTAAGCTCGTCCAGACCTCGGATTTCAATATGCTTTCTGTCGATGAACTGTTCAAAACCGAGAAGGGTTCGGAACAGCATTTCGGATATATCAAAGTCAACGGGATTTATGTCAAGCTCGCCTGCTTCAAGCTTGCTCATATTAAGCATGCCCGTAACAAGGCGCGAAAGTCGTTTGACCTCGTCTGAAACGATTTTGAGATATTGCTTTTCTTTTTCGGGTTCAATTGTGCCGTCAAGAATGCCGTCAACAAAGCCGCCGATGGTGGTCATGGGCGTTTTTAATTCGTGAGAAACGTTTGAAACAAAGCTTCTTCGGCTCATCTCAAGTGTGGCAAGAGCCTGCGCCATCGAGTTGAATGCTTCAACAAGCTCCTCAATCTCATCGTTGCTGTTTACAAGAGATTTGTGGATTGTTATGCGCTTTGAAAAATCGCCGCTTGCATACTGCTTTGTGGCAACCGACATCTCACGCAGAGGTCGGGTGATTCGGTAGGAAACAAGGTAAACGATAATAAAAGCAAGAGCAAATGCAAAAAGTGCCGCCCAGAAGAACATTCTGAAAATTCCCATTATATAAGGAGCCAGACCTTCAAGCACGGGCTGGGTTGCATAAACAACGCCGACAACCCTGCCGCCCATGGTAATGGGAGCGCTTGCAACAAAATGAACCGTGTCAAGCGTTCCGCCAAGGTCATTCATTGAACCTGAAATTTTTCTGCCCGCTTCTTCAAGCGTGCTGTGAGAAATTTTATATTTGCCGTGAACGTGGCAGTCTTCCGTGAAAATGGAAAGGTCAGACTGAAGGCTGTCTTTGCAAAAAACAACGTCGCCGTCGAGATTTACAATAAAAACGTCGGCATCAATAGCGTTGGACGTCTGGTCAAGCGTGTTGCAGATGAGCTTGACCGAAAGCTGGCTGTTGATGTTGGGCAGACCTTTCGGATAAATATCGCTTGTACTTTTGGCTACGTTGGCAACATTCTCGGTCAGAAGTTCAAGCTTTTCTTCCATCCAGAGCTTTGATACCAAAAGCAACAGAGCTCCGCCTATAAAGACGAAGCTTGCCAGAACGATTGAAATTGTAACAAGCAGGTACTTACGGAAAAGACCTGATTTTATGAGTTTGGGTTTTGTCACGGAATTTCACCTTAATCAGTCTTTGGTTTCAAACTTATAGCCTACGCTCCAAACGGTTTTGAGTTCCCATTTATCGGAAACGCCCTCAAGCTTTTCGCGCAGACGCTTGACGTGAACGTC
The DNA here is from genome assembly GCA_017938985.1 of Clostridia bacterium. Lineage (GTDB taxonomy): Bacteria > Bacillota > Clostridia > Oscillospirales > Acutalibacteraceae > CAG-177. The sequence continues at coordinate 10,549 of JAGBAK010000087.1, read as the reverse complement.
AACCGTTCTTGAATCGCCGTAGTAATCAAAGCCCCATACCTCGTCAAGAAGCTGGTCTCTTGTGAAAACTCTGTTGGGATTGTTTGCAAGGTGATAAATGAGTTCAAGCTCTTTGGGAGGTGTGTCAACCTTTTTGCCGTCAACTCTGAGCTCATAGTTGGTCAGATTGATGGTAAGTTTGTCAAAACGAACCTCTTTGATATCTGTTTTTTCGGAAGAGCCGCTTCTGCGAAGAACAGCCTTGACTCTTGCAACAATTTCTTTTGCATCAAAAGGTTTTACAACGTAGTCGTCAGCACCAAGCTCAAAGCCGAGCACCTTGTCAAAGGTTTCGCCCTTTGCGGTGAGCATAATGATAGGCTTGTCCGAAAACTTTCTGATTTCGCGGCATACCTGCCAGCCGTCAAGAACGGGAAGCATAATATCAAGAAGCATAAGGTCGGGAGTAAGCTCCTGGAACATTCTTACGGCTTCACCGCCGTCGTTTGCAATTGAAACCTCATAACCGTCTTTTTCAAGATAAAGGCGAAGAAGTTCGCAAATATTGGTATCATCGTCAACAACAAGAATTCTTTCTGCTGCCATATAAAACCCCTCCTGTATTTTAAACATCGGTAGCTTTGCTTCTGCTACCCTCAATTATAATTATAAATTGAATTTTTATAAAGCCGTAGTTTGATTTTTACTGCTTTACAATTCTAATTATAGGCAAAAATTTTAAAATTTCGTGAATTGGCAAATAATAATTTGTAACATATAGCCGCAAAAATGAACAAACTATTACCGGTTGCTGATAAAATTTTCAGGAAAACGATTATTTAACCGAAAATCTGAAAACGGTGCAGCTTGTGAATTTCTGACCTGCATCAAACGTGCACTGCGGAAATTCGGGCATATTGGGTGTGTTGGGATAGTACTGCGTTTCAAGGCAGAAGCCTGCATTTTTGATAAGAGGATTGCCGTTTTTGCCGATGTTTGTGCCGTCAAGGAAATTACCTGTGTAAAGCTGAACGCCGCAAAGGTCGGTGAAAACCTCAAGGAATCTGCCGCTTTCGGGGTCATATGCCGTTGCAATGGGGCCGTCGCCGTCATTGAGGCAGAAATTGTGGTCATAACCTTTGCCGATTGCAAGCTGGTCGTCGGCTTCGTTTATATCTCTGCCGATTGGCTTTGCAACTCTGAAATCAAAGGGAGTGCCCTCAACGGGTCTGATTTCGCCTGTGGGAATGCTGTTTTCGTCAACAGGTGTGTAAGCGTCTGCGTTAATCATCAGCTCGTGAGCGAGAATATCGCCCTTGCCTGCAAGGTTGAAATATGCGTGGTTTGTCATATTGATAACGGTCTTTTTGTCGCTTACGGCAAAATATTCAATCTTGAGAGCGTTATCTTCGTGGAGAGTAAAGGTAACTTTGAAATCAACCTTGCCGGGGAAACCCATTGCGCCGTCGGGGCTTGTGTAGTTCATTTCGATTGCGTTGTCATCAACAATAAAAGCTTTCCACACTGCGGTTGAAAGCTCTGCGCCGCCGTGAAGGCAGGTGATGTCCTTTTCATTCTTTTCAACGTCATATTCAACGCCGTCAATGCTGAATTTGCCGCCCGCAAGACGGTTTGCGTATCTGCCGACGGTCATACCCTGATAATCCGAATATTTTTCGTGACCTTCAAGGGTATCGAAACCCGAAAGCACGTCTGCAAAAGCACCGTTTTTGTCGGCAACGTAAATGCTGTTAACGGTTGCGCCGTAAGTAAGAATATCAACGGCGGCACCCGAAGAATTGCGGATTGTATAGACGTCAACCGCCTCGCCTTTTGAGGTTGTTCCGAAAGCGTTTTTAACTATCATATTTATTCTCCTGTTTAAAATATTTATACATATTATATTCTATCATCGGCAAAATTTTTTGTCAATAAAAACAGCGATGTTTATTCGGCGGATAACGGGATATACTACACTTGAACCCGGAACAAGTTTTCGGGCAAATTATTCCGAAAGGTGTTTAGAAATGGATAACAAGAACAACCAGAACAATTTCCCCGGCAACCAGAAGGATTGCCCCTCAAGCCAGAACAGCAAGAACAGCCAGAACAAGAACGACGACAAGGCACAGCAGAAGAAGAACAAGAAGGAAGAGTTTTAACCTTTTTGCCAATGCAAACAGAGCCGTCTGCGGAGTTTTTCCGTGGGCGGCTCTTGCTGTCATAATATCTTATTTTGCAATTAACAGTTCTTCAAAAGTAGCGTCAAATATTTTTGCGAAAGCGACTATCTCAATGTCAGTCACAAATCTTTTGCCGCACTCAATGCGCTGAATTGCATTTTTATCAATGTCAATCCCCACAAGCTGCATTCTGTCGGCAAGTTCCCTCTGCGATATTTTTAAGTTAACACGGAATTTTGCGATATTTTTGCCGCACACGTTGTTAAGACCGTCATCGGTTTTGTTGATGAACATAAAATTTCTCCTTTTTTGACATTTAGTGCTTGTCAACAAGAAAATTATATGTTATACTTATGCTGAAAATGACATTCTGTGAATGTCATTTGATTAAAAAAGAAATTTTAAAAACAGGAGAGAAAAGTATGATTTTTGCTATTGTTATCGGTTTGATAATTATTGCGCTGGTTGCATCGGGTTTGGGCGTTGATGTTGGTGTTGTTATCGGAATTCTGGCAGGACTTGTTGTTATTTTTATTGTTGCTGCTTGCTTGTGGCCTGATGACAAGGACACTCCCGAAAAAGCCAAAAAGAAAAAGAGAATTTCAAAAATTCTTCTTATATCTATTCCTGTTGTTTTGGTTATTTTGATTATAGGGGCAATAATCGGCACCGTCGGCGTTTTTGATTCGAGTTCATCTGATGCAAAGTATGACAATATGATGGGTGGCTATGATTACGGTGATAACTATTACTATGACAGCAACGATAATGCCGTAAAAGAAAAAGCCTGGTAAACACAAAAAGAGTACATATCAAAATACAGCACCGCAAACGGTAAATACCGTTTGCGGTGTCAGCTATTTTATTGCGTTTGCGCGGGAAATTCAAACGAATGCAAAAATCCGCCCTGTTCAAGCGAGCAGATATCGCCGCCGATAACCGTACCGTCATAAACAAGCAGGTTTGCCTGAATGTAACCCGTTTTATCCTCGTATCCGGGATAATTGAGAATGTCGTAAGTCCACCGCTTGGCACGCAGACCCTTATAAGGCTCAAGGTCAAAGCCTGCTGCCTTGTTCATTTCGGCATATTCGGTGTAGCCTTTGCTGAAATCGGACGGAACAATAACCTCTGTTACCTCAACGGGATCGGGCGCAAATTTCCACCCGAATTGCGAAAGAAACGCCGCACGCTGTTCTGCGTTTTCGGCTTTAACGTTGATTTGCGAATCGGTTGCCGCAGGAGTATCGGTTTTGCCTATAACCACGGCAATTGCAACGATAATTGCAACCAAAGCCACGGCAAGAGCCGCTATTTTGCTTTTTGAAGTTTTAACTGAATATACAAACATAAAATCACCGCCTGTCAAATTAATATGACACAGCGGTGATTATTATTACAAATTCATTTTAAGCAGCATTATTCCCGACGGCGTTATATCAATCGCTCCGTATTCGCCGTACCTTGCCGAACCCGGGTTCATAACGTAAAGTCCGTCGCTGTAATCGGTAACACTTTCGTGAGTGTGGCCGTATAATGCAATAAGGGCACCGAGAGAGCGTGCCTTTGCATAAAATGCGCCCGTGCCGTGCTTGACAAGCTCCGTATGACCGTGGGAACAGAATATTTTAACGCCGCCGAGAGTTACAAGCTCGTTTACGGGCAGCATTGAGGCGAAATCGCAGTTGCCGCAAACCTGAATAACACGTTTGCCTTCAAGTAATCCGTCAAGTCTGCTCATATCTCTTTCGCCGTCCCCGAGGTGGATAACGGCATCGGCATCGCCGTGCAGATAAAGCGCTTCTTTTATGCAACGGCTGCTGCCGTGGGAATCGGAAAAAACAAGTATTCTCAAAATAAAACCTCCGTTCTATTCAAAAGCGGTTCAACATATCAATTATACTGTAAAAAAGGCGGTGATTCAATGAGTAAAGATAATTTTTCCGTTGATGAGCTTCTTAAGCTCAAAAACAAAAATCCCGAAGAAATGCTCGGTGCAGTTCAAAATAAGCTGTCCGAAGAAAAAAAGAACGAGCTTTTCAGAATTCTCGGTGATAAAAAAGCGCTTGAAGAACTGCTCAGCAGCGAACAGGCGCAAACGCTGATGAAAAAATTCGGCGGCAAATAACGGGTGAAGCCATGGACAGTATAAACGATATTATTTCGAGCCTGAGTGCGGATGATATTGAAAATCTGAAAGCGGCGGCAGAAAGCATTTTCGGCGGAAAGGACGATAATAAAAAGGATAAAAAAGAAGAACATAATCCGCCGCCGTCGGGCGGTATGCCCGATTTATCGGCAATTCTCGGCAACGCACAGATGATGGCAAAGATTTCTTCAATAATGGGAATGATGAACAAGCGTGACAGCAGGGCGGAGCTTATAAAAGCGCTCAAACCGCTGCTGAGCGAAAAGAGAAGAAAACGGGCGGACGATGCCATGCAGATGCTTAAACTTTTTGAAATTCTGCCGATGATGGGGCAGATAATGGGCGGCGATAAAAATTGAACACCAATATTCTGCAGCTTGTTCTGCCTGCGCTGAAAACTAAAACCGAATACGGCAACGACAGCGGCGATATGGGTCTTATATTGCCGCTTGTTTTGCTGATTGCGGTTGATTCGGGCGATACGGCGTTAATTTTCAGCCTGTTATATATGCTTATGTGACAAATACCCTTGAAAAAAAGAGGCTTATGATGTAGAATAATCGGCGGTTACTCAAAGAAAGGGGAAAAACCATGACCTATAAATACAGAACAAAGGGCACTTGCTCACGCACAATTGAATTTGAACTTAACAACGGCGTTCTGAGCAACGTTTATTTTGAGGGCGGCTGCAACGGCAACCTCAAGGGAATTGCTTCGCTTGTTGAAGGAATGAAAGCGGAGGATGTTATTGCCCGTTGCGGCGGCATCAGATGCGGCTTTAAAAGCACGTCCTGCCCCGACCAGCTTGCACAGGCACTCAAAGAAGCTCTTGCAGAATAACAAACAAAGCGGCGGATTGCTCCGCCGCGTTTTTTTATATTTCTTCACCGTTCAGCAGCCTTTCAACAATAGCCTTGCAGCCGTCGTAAATATCCCTGTAAGTAACGTCAAAGCGGCGTGTATACCACGGGTCGGCAACGTCGCCGCCTCTGTCGGTGTAATCCATAAGCTTGCGGATTTTATCATCGGGGTCAGAGCCGAAAATGCGCCGGATATTGCGGTAATTCTGGTTATCCATACATATAAAAACGTCGTGTAGCTTGTAGTCCTTTTTCTGAAGCTGAACGGCGGTTTTGCCCGAGCAGTCAATGCCGTGCTTTGCAAGCTCAGCTTTTGCGGGCGGATAAACGGGGTTGCCTTTGCCGCCCCATATTTCTTCCGAGCTTGTGGCGCACGATGCAACCGAAACCTCGCCCGAAAGCCCGTTTTGTTTGAGCATATCTCTCAATATAAATTCCGCCATCGGACTGCGACAAATGTTGCCGTGGCATACGAACATTATTTTCATCAGAGGGTCTCCTTATCCTGTTTTTGATGGTATCAGCATAGCAGTGATTAGCGTTGTTGTCAATAAAGAATTATGCAAAAATTATTGCGCTGTTTTGTAAATTAAGACGCTCTTTCGCTTGACTTTATATATATTGGTGTGTTATATTAAATTGATTAGAGTTTAACACGGAGGTCAATATGGATTATATCTTCAAAAACTGCAAAGTTTACCGTAACGGCAAGTTTGAATCGGAAGATATAGGTGTTTGTGGCGGAGTGTTTGCTCCTTTTGTTTCTGACGGCAGCGGTGTTGTTATTGACTGCGGCAATAAATATATTTTACCCGGTTTTGCAGATGTTCACGTTCATCTGCGTGAGCCGGGTTTTATTTATAAAGAAACCGTTGCAAGCGGTTCGCGTGCCGCTGCGGCAGGCGGATACACAACCGTTTGCTCAATGCCTAACCTTTCACCGGCTCCCGATTCGCCCGAAACGCTTGAACCTCAGCTTGAGGCTATCAGAAACACCGCATGCATCAACGTTTTGCCTTACGGAACAATTACGAAAGGTCAGAACGGACTTGAACTTTCGGATATGGAAGCGCTCGCACCGTTTGTTGCAGGTTTTTCTGACGACGGCAAGGGCGTGCAGAACAAAGAAATGATGCTCGCCGCAATGAAAAAGGCAAAATCGCTCGGCAAAATAATTGCCGCACACTGCGAAGATAACAGCCTTCTCAACGGCGGATATATTCACGACGGCGAATACGCAAAGGCACACGGCCACAGAGGAATCTGCTCCGAATCCGAGTGGGGTCCCATCAAGCGTGACCTTGAGCTTGTGGCTGAAACGGGTTGCAAATATCACGTTTGCCATATATCAACCAAAGAAAGCGTTGAGCTTATCCGTCAGGCAAAGAAAAACGGCGTTGACGTTACCTGCGAAACAGGTCCTCACTATCTGCTGCTTGACGATTCCGACCTCAAAGAAGAAGGCAGATTCAAGATGAATCCTCCTCTTCGCTCAAAGGCAGACAAAGAAGCGCTTATTGAAGGCATAATCGACGGTACGATTGATATGATTGCAACCGACCACGCACCCCATTCCGCAGAGGAAAAGGGTAGGACTTAAAAAGAGTCTTATGGGCGTTGTCGGAATAGAAACTGCATTCCCTCTGCTTTACACATAATTTGTTAAAACAGGAATTATTGATATGTCAAGGCTTGTTGAGCTTATGCACACTGCGCCCTGCAAGCGATTCGGCTTCGGCGGAGAAATTGAAATCGGTGCTCCTGCCGATTTTACGGTGTTTGACCTTGACGAAAAATATACAATCAATCCCGACAATTTTGTTTCAATGGGCAGAAGCACTCCTTTTGAGGGCTTTGAGGTTTACGGACGCTGCCTTATGACCGTCTGCGGCGGCAAAATTGCGTGGAAGAAGGAGGATAAGCAATGAACAGAGCGTATTATGACATTGTCTATAATAAGCCCTTAACCGAGAATATTTACGAAATGAAGCTTGAGGGTGACACCTCGCATATCACTGCGCCCGGTCAGTTTATCAACATCAAGCTTGACGGCTTCTATCTTCGCAGACCTATTTCCATTTGTGACTATGATGACGAAACAATAACAATCATATACAAGGTTGTGGGTCAGGGAACTGCAGATATGTCAATGCTTGATGAAAGCAACTATCTCGACGTTCTTTGCGGACTCGGCAACGGATTTGACACGTCAAAGTGCAACGGAAAAGCCGTGCTTATCGGCGGCGGCGTAGGCGTGCCTCCCATGTATAATCTCTGCAAAAAGCTTCTTGCAGAGGGCAAGGAAGTTACGGTTATTCTCGGCTTCAACACAAAGGACGAGATTTTCTATGAGAATGAATTCAAGGCCCTCGGAGCAAAGGTTTTTGTTTCAACGGTTGACGGTTCTTACGGCACAAAGGGTTTTGTAACCGACGTGCTTAAGGATGTTGAATATGATTATTTCTTCACCTGCGGACCTATGCCGATGTTCAAAGCAATCGAAAAAATTGCAAAAACAAGCGGTCAGTACAGTTTTGAAGAAAGAATGGGCTGCGGTTTCGGTGCCTGTATGGGTTGCTCATGCAAAACAAAATACGGAAACAAAAGAATCTGCAGGGACGGTCCCGTGCTTGAAAGGGAGGAGATAATATGGTAAACACAAAGGTTAATCTTTGCGGAATTGAACTTGATAACCCTGTTATCCCTGCTTCGGGTACGTTCGGATTCGGCTATGAATTTGCAGAGCTTTACGATATCAACTGTCTCGGAACTTTTTCGTTCAAAGGCACAACCAAGGATGCAAGATTCGGCAATCCCACTCCCAGAATTGCAGAATGCACCGCAGGTATGATAAACGCTGTCGGTCTGCAGAATCCCGGTGTTGAAAAGGTTATCAGCGAAGAACTTCCCAAGCTTGCAAAATGCTTTTCAAAGCCTGTTATGGCGAACGTGAGCGGTTTTGCAATTGAAGATTATGCTTACACCTGCGAAAAACTCGATAAAGAGGAGCAGGTAGGCTGGCTTGAGGTTAACGTAAGCTGCCCCAACGTTCACGGCGGCGGTATGAGCTTCGGCACTTCTCCCGAAGCTGCGGCAGAGGTTACGAAGGCTGTTAAGGCGGTAACAACAAAGCCTGTTATCATCAAGCTTTCACCCAACGTTACGGATATCGTTTCCATCGCCAAGGCTTGTGAAGAAGCAGGCGCAGACGGCATCAGCCTCATAAACACACTTCTCGGTATGAGAATAGACCTTAAAACAGGCAAACCCGTAATCGCAAACAAAATGGGCGGTTTCTCGGGTCCTGCAATAAAGCCTGTCGGCTTAAGAATGGTTTATCAGGTAAGTCAGGCGGTCAACATTCCCGTTATCGGTATGGGCGGCGTTGAAACCGCAGAGGACGTCATTGAATATATAATGGCAGGCGCAACGGCTGTTGAAGTCGGTGCGGCAAATCTTGTTGATCCCTATGCAAGCTTTGCAATCGTTAACAACCTTCCCGACGTAATGTATAAATACGGTATTAAAAATTTGAATGATATAAAAGGATGTGCACACAATGGGTAAAGACGTAATCGTAGCCTGCGACTTCGCGGGCAAAAAAGAGGTATTTGACTTTTTGGACAAGTTCACCGATGTTAAGCCTTTCGTTAAAATCGGTATGGAGCTTTTTTATGCGGAAGGTCCCGAAATCGTAAGAGAAATCAAAGCAAGAGGACACAAAATTTTTCTTGACCTCAAGCTTCACGATATCCCCAACACTGTTAAAAAGGCAATGTCTGTTCTTTCAAGACTTGACGTTGATATGACAAACCTTCACGCAAGCGGCACCGTTGCAATGATGGAGGCTGCTATTGAAGGTCTTACAAGAGAAGACGGCACACGCCCCATTCTTATTGCCGTAACACAGCTTACCTCAACCTCACAGGAAAGAATGGAAGCTGACCTTCTTATTGAAAAGCCTCTTGACGAGGTTGTTATGCACTATGCATCAAACGCAAAGGTTGCAGGTCTTGACGGCGTTGTTTGCTCACCCCTTGAAGCAGGCAAGGTTCACGAAAAGTGCGGCGCAGACTTTGTTACCGTTACTCCCGGCGTAAGATTCGCTGACGGCGACATCGGCGACCAGGTAAGAGTTACTACTCCTGCAAAGGCAAAGGAAATCGGTTCGGACTACATCGTTGTCGGCAGACCCATCACCGCTGCAGAAGACCCCGTAGCAGCATACAAGAGATGCGTTGCTGAATTTTGCGACTGATTAGTTTTTAGGTTATAATTTTACTTGATTTATAAAGGAGAATACAGAAATGAAACAGCTTATTGCAAAAGACCTGCTTAAAATCAAAGCGGTATTTTTCCGTCCCGAAGAGCCCTTTACCTGGGCAAGCGGCATCAAAAGTCCCGTTTACTGTGACAACCGTCTGACCCTTTCCGATATCAGCGTTCGTAACGACGTTGAAAACGGTCTTGCAACACTTATCAAAGAAAATTATCCCGAAGTTGAAGTGCTTATGGGCACAAGCACAGCAGGTATTGCTCACGCAGCAATCACGGGTCACCTTCTCGGTCTGCCTATGGGCTACGTTCGTTCAGGCGCAAAGGACCACGGCAGAAACAACCAGATTGAAGGCAAGCTTCTTCCCGGTCAGAAGGTTGTTGTTGTTGAGGACCTTATCTCAACAGGCGGCAGTGTTATTGAGGTAGTTGACGTTCTTCGTGAAGCAGGTGCAGACGTTCTCGGTATCGTAAGCATCTTCACATACGGTATGCAGAAGGGTCTTGACCGTCTTGCTGCGGCAAACGTCAAGAACATCAGCCTTACAAACTTTGACACAATCGCAGAAGTTGCGGCTGAGGAAGGCTACATCAAGCCCGAAGACATTCAGCGTCTTATTGCTTTCCGCAACAACCCCTCAGACGAAAGCTGGATCAACAAATAATCAGCAAACCAAAGCAACCCAAATAAATACTAAGGAGAAAATATGAAAAGCCTTATAGATATTATGGAGCTTTCAACTGCGGAAATCGATGAGCTTATCGAAACCGCTCTTGATATAATCGAAAACCCCGCAAAATATTCCGAAAAATGCAAGGGCAAAAAGCTTGCAAGTCTTTTCTTTGAGCCTTCAACAAGAACAAGACTCAGTTTTGAGGCTGCAATGTATGAGCTTGGCGGCAACGTTATCGGATTTTCGGAAGCAAACAGCAGCTCTGCTGCAAAGGGCGAGAGTGTTGCTGATACAGCACGCACCGTAAGCTGCTATGCGGATATTATTGCAATGCGCCACCCCAAAGAGGGCGCACCCTACGTTGCTTCAATGAAAGCAAGCATTCCCGTTATCAATGCAGGTGACGGCGGTCACAACCATCCCACGCAG
>JAGBAK010000006.1 GCA_017938985.1 Clostridia bacterium | reverse complement strand
TTTCTGCACAAAAATCGTTTTTACGGGTCACGGCAACCATTACTGCGACCTGCTCAAAATGAACGTAAAAGCCGGCGAAAAAATCAATATTGCTCTTGAAGTTTATGCCGGTCATACACATCTCGGCACACAGCCTTTTGAAACTAACCGACTTATCAAAGAATACCGCTATAATTTCGGCGGCATTGATATCTGCGTCAAAGACGAATTAATCAACGATTTCTATTTTGACCTTAAGGTTATAAACGAGCTTACCAAGTCGCTTCCCGAAAGCTCATTCAGAAGAGGCGATCTTATAAACGCTCTTTACGAGGTGCATAAGAGAGTTTACTATGCACCCGACGACGTTGACGAAGAAACCTTCAGAGCCGCCCTCAAATCGGCGCATCCTTTCCTCAAGGAGATGCTTGCCGTCAAAAACGCTTCAGATGCGGCAGAAGCTTGCATCATCGGTCATTCTCACCTTGACACAGCGTGGCTCTGGAAAAAAACCGAAACCATCAAAAAGTGCGCAAGAACCTATTCAAACGCAATTTCAATGATGGAGCAGTATCCCGAATTCCTGTTTGTTCAGAGTTCAGCCTGTCACGGCGATATGGTTCGCAAACACTATCCGGAGCTTTTCAAGGACATTCAGGCAAGGGTTGCCGAGGGCAGATACGAGCCGAATGGCGGCGTTTGGGTTGAGTGCGACTGTAACATAACTTCGGGCGAAGCGATGGTCAGACAGTTCCTGTGGGGTCAGCGCTTCACAAGAAAGTATTTTAACTATACTTCAAACTGCTTCTGGCTGCCCGATACATTCGGCTACAGCGCCGCAATTCCGCAGATTATGAAGGGCTGCGGTGTTGATTATTTCCTCACAACAAAAATTGACTGGAACGACGTTAACCGTTTCCCCTATGATACTTTTTATTGGAAGGGCATTGACGGCACAACCGTTTTCACTCATTTCAACAAAATCCCTGCGTGGCCTGCTCCGCTGGATATGCACTATGCGGTAACGGGCGACTGGAAAGAGGGACACCACACCCTCAGCGAAAGAAGCGTCACAAGAAAGCGCATTTGTGCTTTCGGTCACGGTGACGGCGGCGGCGGACCGCAGTTTGAAATGATGGAAACCGCTCGCAGAATCAAAGATCTCAACGGCTGTGCAAAGGCTGAATATTCGCTTGTCGGTGATTATATGAAAAAGATTGAAGCCGATGCCAAAAATGCAGGCGCATATTCAGGTGAGCTTTATCTTGAGCTGCACAGAGGCACGCTCACAAATCAGCATAACATAAAACATAACAACCGCAAGGCAGAGCTCAAACTGCGTGACCTTGAATATCTCACCGTCAGCAATGCCGTTAAATCGGGTGAGGTTGCAAGCGACGAAAAGATTCATCCGCTTTACGAAAAGCTTCTTATAAATCAGTTCCACGATATTCTGCCCGGCACCTGTATTCCGTCAGCGCATAAGCTTGCACTCTCCGAAACAAACGAGGTGCTTGAAAAATCGGCGGAATATATTGCGGATTTTGTCGGCACACAGGGTAACTGCGTCAGCGTAACGAACACCCTTTCGTTTGAAAGAAACGATGCAATCTTCCTTGAATGCGAAGAGGGTCTTGTTGCCGATATTCCCTGCAGGCAGCAGGCTTATAAAAACCTTGACGGTAAGAATATTCTTATCATCAGCGGCGTTAGAATTCCCGCATTCTCAACCGTTAAAATCAACCTTGTCAAAGGCGTTGCGGACTCCGCAAGCGTAATTGAGCTTAAAGAAGACGGCGTTTCAACACCTTTTGCATACATAACCTTTAACGAAAAGGGATATTTTGATTCCTTTATCGATAAGCGTGCAGGCAGACAGGTCAGAGGCGAGGGCTACGCACTTAACACTCTGCTTGTTGCCGAGGATTTGCCCAGTGCCTGGGATAACTGGGATATCGACGCAGACCTTGAAGCAAAGTTTGAGGATTGCTCCGTTCTTCTCAGCCGTGAGGTTGTTTCGCACGGTGCGGCGGCGCTGATTATCAGAAGCAAATATCAGATTACCGATAAATCAACCGTAACTCAGGATGCGATTTATTTTGCCGATTCACCCGAAATCAGATTCGATACCGTTATGGATTGGCAGGATAATCACCGTTTCCTCAAAACCGCTTTTGATACCTCTGTTCAGAGCAACTTTGCACGCTTCGAGATTCAGTACGGTAACGTCAACAGACCCACAACCCGTAACGATTCCGTTGAAAAGGCAAAATTTGAGGTTGTCAACCATAAATATACCGACCTTTCGGAAACCCGTTTCGGCGTTGCCGTTCTCAATGACAGCAAATACGGCATATCCGTTTACGGCGGTCAGATGCGTCTTTCACTTCACAAGGGCGGAACAAGACCTGACTTTGAGGGTGACAAGGGCAGACACACAACCGTTTATTCGTTCCTGCCCCACAGCGGCGGCTTCGGTGCGGAAAACGTTATCAGACCTGCATACGAGCTGAATATTCCCGTTGTTGCGGGCAAGGGTGATTTTGAGGCTGTTGCGCTTGTTGTTCCGAAGGCAGAAAACGTTATCGTTGAGGCAATCAAGCCTTGCGAGGATAACGAAAAAGCATTCATTGCCCGTCTTTATGAAGCAGAGGGCACGTTCACAAACTGCGCCGTTGATTTCTTTGAGGGTGCAAAAAAGGTCGAAATCACCAATATGCTCGAAGAGGTTCAGCAGGAGCTTGAAGGAAACGTACTTTCTTTCAGACCGTTTGAAATCAAAACACTTAAAATAACGTATTAATAAGGTGGATTAATATGAGAGTATTCACACTGAATCTTACGGATGACGGCGTAACGCTGACCGCTTATCTGCCCGATTATTCCGACGAAATGAAGCATATGGCAAAGCGCCCCACGATGCTTGTTCTGCCGGGCGGAGCTTATATGTTCTGCTCTGACCGTGAAGCTGAGCCCGTTGCTTTTGCCTATAACGCACAGGGATATAATACCTTTATTCTGCGCTATTCCGTGGGCAAAGAAAAAGGTGTTTTTCCCAGACCTCTTGAGGATGCCGACCTTGCAATGAAAACAATTGTTGACAATGCAGAAGAGTGGGGCGTTGATACAAACAAAATCGCCGCAATCGGCTTTTCTGCAGGCGGACATCTTTGCGCCGCACTTGCAACAATGGGCAAAATCAAGCCAGCCGCAATTGTTCTCGGTTATCCCTGTATTCTTGAGTCAATCAGCCATATTCTTGCGGGCAAAGTACCCTCGCTTGATGAAAAGGTTGTTGCAACAACACCGCCTGCGTTTATTTTCCACGCTGCGCAGGATGACTGCGTGCCTGTTGAGCACTCGCTCGCTTTTGCAACGGCTCTTGCAAAGGCAGGCGTGCCGTTTGAACTGCACGTTTTTGAAAAAGGATATCACGGCTTTTCAACCTCAAACAACTGGGTTTATGATAAGCAGGAGCACGTTGATTACCTTGCACACACAAAATGCTGGGTTGATATGAGCGTACGCTGGCTTGACAAAAGATTTAATCCGTAAAAACATATTTTTAAGACGTACCGCAAAAACGGTGCGTCTTTTTCTTTTGCCGTGAATTATCGTTGAATATTATGTGCATAATAATAGCAACTCTGACGATAAATTACGGAGGTAATATTATGAAAAAAAGAATATTCGCAATCATAATTGCCGTTTCTGTTGCGACAGGTCTGCTTGGCGGCTGCACACGTATGAAAAATACAGATGACGGCGAGGTCAAAGAAATCCGCTATCTTAATTTCAAACCCGAGGTTGCACAGGTTTATGACCGCATTTCGGAAGCTTACGAAAAAGAAACTGGCATAAAGCTTATTGTTGAAACAGCCGCTTCGGGCACTTATGAATCAACTCTCACTGCCCGTATGGCAACCGACGAAGCTCCCACCATCTTTCAGATTAACGGTCCAATCGGTTACGCATCCTGGTCTGATTACTGCGCCGACCTCAAGGATACTGAGCTTTATAAGCACCTTAAGGACAAATCGCTTGCAGTAACAAAGGGTAACAGCGTTTACGGAATACCTTATGTTGTTGAGGGTTACGGAATTATCTATAACAAAGCGCTTCTTTCAAAATATTTTGCTTTGCCGAACAGAACAACAGCCGTTAACTCTGTTGATGAAATCACAAATTTCACAACGTTCAAAGCTGTTGTTGAAGATATGCAGGCACGAAGAGCCGAGCTTGGCATTCAGGGCGTTTTTGCTTCAACTTCGCTCAAAACGGGTGAGGACTGGCGTTGGCAGACCCACCTTATGAATATCCCCGTAACGCTTGAATTTCTTGAAAAAAATATTGACCTGACAAGCGAAGATTATAAGAGCATCGACTTCACTTACTCCGACAACTTCAAGAATATTTTTGATTTGTATATCAACAATTCCACAACCGATAAAACACGTCTCGGAACGGTTGACGTTACAACCTCAATGGCAGAGTTTGCTCTGGGTAAATGTGCAATGGTGCAAAACGGCAACTGGGGTGCATCACAGATTCTGGGCGTTTCGGGCAACACAGTCAAAGCGGACGATATCGGCTTTATGCCTATTTATACGGGAACACAGGGTGAAGAAAACCTCGGCATCTGCATCGGCACGGAGAATTTTATCTGTATCAATGCAAAAGCAAGCAAATCGGAGCAAAAGGCTGCGCAGGATTTTCTCTGGTGGCTTTTCGGCTCTGAAACAGGCAAAAAATTTGTTGCGGAAGAGCTTGGCTTCATTGCCCCGTTTGACACTTTCACAGATGCCGAAACACCCGATGACCCTCTTGCAAAAGAGGTTGTGCGCTGGCTGAACAACAAGGAGGTTGTTAACATTCCTTGGAATTTCACCGTGTTTCCGAGCCAGACCTATAAGGAAGGCTTCGGTTCGGCTTTGCTGAAATATGCAAAGGGCGCAATGAGCTGGGCGCAGGTTAAAAAGTATGCCGTTGACGAATGGAAAAACGAATTCGGTGCATAATATATCTGAAATCGGAACCGCTCCGTTTTGCGGGCGGTTCCGTGTTTACCCTCGGAGATGATTGAATGCAAAAATCGCTTAAAAAATATTTTCCCGTTTTCGTTCTGCCTGTGCTTGCGGCGTTTGCGGTATCTTTTATTGTTCCGTTTGTAACGGGCGTCTATCTTTCGTTCACTCATTTTAAAACGGTTGATTCAAGTGAGTGGGTGGGTCTTGCAAACTACATCGGCATCATTACAGAGGATGAAACCTTTTTGCCCTCGCTCGCTCTCACGCTTCGGTTTACAATTGTTTCAATCGTAACGGTCAACGTTCTTGCTTTTGCTCTTGCGTTACTCCTTACACGTAAGCTGAAGGGCACAAATTTTTTCAGAACCGTGTTCTTTATGCCCAATCTTATCGGCGGCATTGTGCTGGGTCATATCTGGAGCCTTATCATCAACGGCGTGCTCGGATTCTTTGGGGTTGATATCACCTACGACCCGAATTACGGCTTCTGGGGTCTTGTGTTTGTTATGAACTGGCAGATGATAGGCTATATGATGATTATTTATATTGCAGGTCTGCAGAATATTCCCGACCATATCAACGAAGCGGCGGCAATTGACGGCGCTTCACCTGCGCGCAAGCTTTTCGGTATAACAATTCCGATGGTTATGCCGTCCGTAACTATCTGCACGTTTTTAACGCTCACCAATTCATTCAAGCTGTTTGACCAGAACCTTGCCCTCAACGGCAAGGCGGCTGATACCTCGTTGCTGGCGCTTGATATTTATAAAACTTTTTATGACCACACGGGTCTGCGCCTTGCCGAGTGGCACGGAATCGGTCAGGCAAAGGCGGTTATTTTCTTTTTGCTTGTTGCGGCAATCGCTTTTATCCAGCTTCGTGCAACAGGCGGCAGGGAGGTTGAAAACTGATGAAAACAAAACGTATTTTCAACAATGCGGCAACCTATCTGGCTTTGATTCTGCTTGCAGCGGCATTCCTTGCTCCTGTTTTTATTGTGGTAATGAACTCGTTCAAAGGCAATTTTTATATTTCCGACGAGCCCTTTACCGTTCCGAAAGGCGAAACGTTTGTCGGCACTGAAAACTACGTCAAGGGTTTCACACAGTCTGATTTTTTGCAGGCTTTTATTAATTCTGCTCTGATAACCGTTCTTTCCGTTGCCTGCATAGTTTTGCTCACGGCAATGGCGGCGTGGTACATTGTAAGGGTGCGAAACCGTTTTACAAGGCTGCTTTATTATCTTTTTACTTTCAGTATGATAGTGCCGTTTCAGATGGTTATGTATACAATGACCTACCTTGCCTTTGAACTTGAACTGAGCAGCATTCCGGGCATTGTTTTTATCTATCTCGGTTTTGGCTCGGGTTTGTCTGTGTTTATGTTCAGCGGTTTTATCAAAAGCATACCTGCGGAGCTTGAAGAGGCGGCTGTTATTGACGGCTGTGACCCGATAAGGGCGTTTTTTATGATTATTTTTCCGATATTAAGACCCACGGCAATTACCGTTGCCATTCTTAACGCAATGTGGGTCTGGAACGATTATCTGCTGCCTTATCTTGTTCTCGGTTCGGGCAAAAAACGCACTCTGCCCGTTGCGGTGCAGATGGCTCTTACGGGCGGCTACGGCAACAAGGATATGGGTGCGCTTATGGCAATGCTTGTGTTGGCGATTGTGCCGATAATCGTGTTTTATCTTTTCTGTCAGAAATATATTATTAAGGGCGTTGTTGCAGGCGCAGTTAAGGGGTAATCAGATGGCGTCAATTGAGTTCAGAAACGTTGCCAAAAGCTTCGATAACGGCAAGGTAACGGTTATTCCCGATTTATCATTTGCCATAAACGATAAGGAATTTGTGGTGCTTGTCGGTCCGTCGGGCTGCGGCAAATCTACCACTTTGCGAATGATTGCAGGACTTGAGGAAGCTTCAAAGGGCGAAATTTATATTGATAATAAGCTTGTAAACGGCGTTGCGCCCAAGGACAGGGATATTGCAATGGTTTTTCAGAGCTACGCTCTCTATCCGCATATGACTGTCTATAAGAATATGGCGTTTGCATTAAAGCTTCGCAAAATGCCCAAAACAGAGATTGACCGGAAAGTACACGCCGCCGCAAAGATGCTTGGCATTGAACAACTGCTTGACCGTAAACCAGGAGCGCTCTCGGGCGGTCAGCGGCAGAGGGTGGCGCTGGGCAGAGCTATGGTGCGCAACCCCAAGGTGTTTTTGCTTGATGAGCCTCTCTCAAATCTTGATGCAAAACTGCGCACAGAGATGCGAAGCCGTATCGCTTTGCTCCATAAGCAATTGCAGACAACTTTTGTTTACGTTACCCATGACCAGACCGAGGCAATGACAATGGCAGACAGGATTATTGTTATGGACAAGGGCATCGTCAGACAATATGACACGCCGCAGAAACTGTATTCAGAGCCTGCCGATATGTTTGTTGCCGGGTTTATCGGTTCGCCGTCAATGAATTTTGTTGATTGCACAGTGCGTAAAAATAAGGGTAAGATTACTGTTGACTTTGCAGGCAACTCGATGTGTGTACCCGAGCAAAAAGCAAAGGCGCTTGTTCCTTACGTTGACCGCACGGTTGTTATGGGTGTCAGACCCGAAAATATTTCTGCGTTTGCAGACGGTCAGAACGAGTGTGAAGGCTGCGTAATAACAGCAGAAACCGAAATTGCCGAGAACACGGGCGGCGAAGTGAACGTTTATTTCAACCTTGCAGACAGCCGTTGCGTAGCCTGCATCAGAACGGAGCAAAAGGTATCATCGGGCGACGTGCTTAAGCTTTTTATCGACGGTAATGCGGTGCATTTTTTTGACAAAGAAACAACGGGAGCAATCAGCGCAGTATGAGGGGGAGCGGAATACTTCTGCACGTAAGCTCACTGCCGTCACCGTACGGCATAGGCACACTCGGCAAGGCGGCGTATGATTTTGTTGACTTTCTTGAAAAATCGGGTCAGCGATACTGGCAGATATTGCCGCTCGGGCATACGGGTTTCGGCGATTCGCCGTATCAGGCTTTTTCTGCGTTTGCAGGCAATCCCTATATGATTGATTTTGATAGCCTGCGGGAAGAGGGGCTTCTTGAAAGCTATGAATATCAACGCTTTGATTGGGGCGAAACCCGAAGAAAAGTTGATTACGGCAAGCTTTCGCAAAACCGGATAAGTGTGCTCAAAAACGTTATGCAACGCTTTAAAAAGACGGAGGAATATGAGCTTTTCTGTGCCGAAAACGCCTTTTGGCTTGAGGATTACTCCGTTTTTGCATCTATGAAAGAAAGGTTTTCGGGAGCGCCGTTTTTTGAATGGAAAAAGCCTTTGCCGCAAGCTGATAAAAGGGAATGCGAATTCTGGAAAGTTCTGCAGTTTTTGTTCTTTTCTCAATGGAAAAGGCTCAAAGATTACGCAAATTCAAAGGGCATAAAAATAATCGGCGATTTGCCGATTTACGTTGCATATGACAGCGCAGACGTTATGGGCAACCCAAAACTCTTTGAGCTTGATTATAAGGGCAGACCGATTAACGTTGCAGGTGTGCCGCCCGATGCTTTCAGCCCGTCGGGACAGCTTTGGGGCAACCCCGTATTTGATTGGGACTATATGCAAAGCGACGGTTTTGGCTGGTGGATAAAAAGAATCCGTCATTCGCAAAAGCTTTTTGACGTGTTGCGCATAGACCATTTCAGAGGTTTTTCAAGCTTTTATTCCGTGCCGTTCGGCAGCAAGAATGCCGTTAACGGTAAGTGGCGTGCGGCACCCGGCGAAGAACTGTTTGAGGCAGTTGAAAAGGCAATCGGCAAGCCGTCGATTATAGCCGAAGACCTTGGGTTTATTGATGACGGTGTGCGTGAGTTGATCAAAAAAACGGGTTTTCCCGGCATGAAAATTCTGCAGTTTGCCTTTGACAGCCGTGACGGCGGCGACTATCTGCCCCATAATTACACTAAAAACTGCGTTGCTTATATCGGTACGCACGATAATGATACCCTTGCAGGCTGGCTTAAAAGCGCTCCGCCAAAAGACGTTGACCGTGCCGTCGAATACCTGCGGTTGAACAAGACGGAGGGATGCGTAGAGGGCTTTATCAAATCTGCCCTTGCAAGCGTTGCGGATACAGTGATTCTCACGATGCAGGATTTGCTTTCGCTCGGTACCAAAGCAAGAATGAACACTCCTTCAACCGTCAGCGGCAATTGGCAGTGGCGTGCGGTTGAAGAAGATTTTTCTTTTGCTCTTGCAGAAAAACTGAATAAATGGACTGCACTTTACGGCAGATAAAAACGGTTGACTCAAATCGAGCCAACCGTTTTTTACGTGTTTTTATTATCGGTAAGGTTTTTAATCCATTTTTTGCTTCTGAAGCGGTGAAGGCTCAGGATTGTTTTGAGCAAATCTTCACCAAGATACATTGCAATCAACAGATAATGGAATTCAACTTTTGCGAACATTCCCAGATAAATTATCAGCGGCACAGCAATTAAATACATAGAAATGCAATCATAAACAATGCCTATTTTTGTGTCGCCGCCGGCTCTGAAAGTGCCGACTATCAGCGTATAAGGAATGTTTCTTATCGGCAGCCACAGACAATAAATCAATATCAGTCTTGATGCAAGGTCAAATGCACCTTGAGTTTCGATACTGAGAAGAGAAAGCAACGGTTCTCTGCAGGCGGCAAGAACGCTGCCTGTTACAAGTCCTACAATCGGAGTCATAATGACAAATCTTTTGGCAAGCTTGTATGCCTCGCTTTCTTTGCCCTCGCCTATGGTTTTACCTGTCATAATCGAGCAGGCGTGGCAGACACCAACAAAGAAAACAAAGGCAACCTGTTCAACCGAGCTGAATATGGTGTAGCCTGCATAGTTTTCGCTGCCCTGTCTTGCAAAAACCATTGCATATATGTTTGTTCCGATTGCCCACATACCTTCGTTGAGAACAACAGGCAGGCAAACAGCGCAGAATTTTTTAACAAAATCCCGGCTGAGTGACAGGAATTCTTTGAGGGGAGCTTTGAAAACATCTTTTGATGAATTCATAACAAGCATCAGAATGACAGCCTGAACAGCGGTTGAAATGAGCGAGGCAAGAGCCGCGCCTCTTATGCCGAGCATCGGTAAACCGAGTTTGCCGTTTATCAGCACGTAGTTGAGTGAGGTATTGATGGCAACCGCCGCAATTGATGAAAACAGGGGAGGGTTAACCTTTTCCGTTGCTCTCAAAACCGTACAGGCAATCTGGTTGAATGCGCTGAAAATGCCCATAAACGCCACTATGCGCAGGTATTTTGCCGCTTCTTTTACAACCGCGTCTTCGTTTGAAAATACTCTTGCAAGCTGTTCCGGTATAAGTGCCATCGCAACACAGAAAATCACTGCAACACCAAGGCTGAAAACCATTGCCGCACCGCAGGTCTTGCGGATATTTGATTTTTCTTTTGCGCCCCAATACTGTGAAATAAGTGCCGCCGAGCCTGACGAAATTCCGAAATAGAACAGGTTCATCAGGAAAATCCAGCGTGATGAAACACCCACGGCAGAAACCGTTATGTTGCCGAGCCTTGTAACCATTGCGGTGTCAACGAGCTGTGCGCACGAAACAAGAAGCTGCTGCAAAGCAATCGGCAGGGCGAGTCTGAGCATATTTATAACAAAGTTATTCTTTTTCTTCATTTTATTCTCCGCTTTATCAAGATTGCAGAAAACATTCTATTGTAAAATAATTTTAAAGTCAATAGAAAGCGAAAAATAAAAGAAATTTAGAATATTATTAACAATATAGTTATTGATTTTTATAAATTTAGGGTATATAATGCAAGATGACTTATAATGTAAATATTAAACGGAAGGTGTTTTACTATGTCAAATTTCAATGAATATTCAGGCGTTTATTCTTTGCTTTTAACTCCCTTTAAATGGGACAGAAGCGTTGACTATAGAGCTTATGAAGAATACGTTGCCTGGCAGGCAGGTTTCAAGCCTCAGCATCTTTTTGCTGTTTGCGGCTCATCAGAAATGACAGAGCTTACAGTTGAAGAAAGAATCAAGTGCGCAGGTCTTGCCGTTAAAAACTCAAACGGCGTTCCCGTTTATGCAACAGCTAACCTTCAGGCTGGTTTTGATGACCAGGTTGAAGAAATGAAGCAGCTTGAGCAGCAGGGCGTAAGCGGTCTTGTATTTGTTACAAAGGGTATGTGCGATAAGCCTGCAACACAGTATGATTATCTCACTGACCTCGCTTCTCACACAGAGCTTCCCATCATTCTTTATGAATTCCCCGGTCTCCAGCCTCACCTTATGGATTCCGTGACCTACGGCAAGCTTGTTGAAACAGGCAAGTTCAAGGGCATCAAGGATACAACCTGCAAAATGCCCGAAATTCAGGCGAAAATCGCAGTTCAGGGCGATTCAAACGTTCTTCAGGCAAACATTCCTTTCCTTTATGATGCATACGTTGCAGGTGCAAGAGGCGTTATCGCAACACCTACATCCTGCGGTGCAGGTCTTTTTGTAAAGATGTGGGACGAATTTGTTAAGGGCGACCTTGAAGCTGCAAAGAAAACACATCAGCATATCATTCTTCTTGATAACGCTATTGATTCAGGCTTCAATGCAAGCGCAAAATATCTTTGCAAGCTCCAGGGCGTAAATATGGAATGGCACACAAGAGGCAGCCATAACCTCGGCCCTGCAAGACTTCGCTCAATCGAAGTTTTCCATGATTGGGCAAAATCAGAGGGTATTCTCGACTAAATAATTTTTTTCGGGGGAGGACAGTATGAAAAAAATTAAAGCCAACGTTTGCGCAGTTACGCATTCGGGGCGTATAAGAAAAGAAAATGAAGATAACTACAGCCTCAACGGCAGACTTACCGCAACGGGTGACCTCAAAAAAGGTTCTGCATTTGTGCAGACAATGAAAGAGCCTTTCCACCTTGCGGTCTGCGACGGTATGGGCGGCGAGAGCTACGGCGACATTGCTTCGGGCGTTGCAACAGAAACAATTGCGGCTCATGCTGCAAACGTTTATGACAGCGGCGAAGATTTCAGCTTTGCCATTTCAAACAGTCTTGTTGAAGCGAACAGCCGCATCTGCGAAGAGATTGAGGCAAGAGGCAAACGTATGGGCACAACCCTGGCGGCGGTTTATGCCGTCAAGGGAAGGCTTTATTGCGTTAATATCGGCGACACAAGAATTTATCACTATTCAAAAGGAATTCTTGAGCAGATAAGCTTTGATCATACTCACGCCCAGACAATTATTGATGCGGGCGAAGCTATGATGGATGAAATCGGAAGCATTCCAGATGCCAAAAAGCTTACCCGTCATCTTGGCGTATTTCCTGACGAAGCAAATCTTTCGCCCAACATCAGCGTTATTGACGACGTTGACAACGGCGACGTTCTTCTGCTTTGCAGCGACGGCTTGACAGATATGCTCACGGATGATGAAATTACGGCAGTGCTTTCAACAGCAGAAAATTCACAGACCTGCGCAAGCAAGCTTGTGCGCCTTGCTCTTGAAAAGGGCGGCAAGGATAACATAACGGCAATCGCCGCTTTTGTTACGGTTGAAGAAACTGCAATTTTTGCCCCCATTGCGGCGGCGATGGTCGGCGGCGAAGATACAAGCTATGAAGAAGAATACCGCCACAGCTACGGCGGCAACCAGTTTGTTGATGAAGAAAATGCACCCTCGCCTTATGCCAATGCAGATGCAAGGGCACATATCAAGCCTGTCGACAAAATGAAGATAGCTAAAATCGTGGGCATTGTTCTGCTCATCGCTCTTGTTCTCACGGCAGCAGCTCTGATTATCAAAGCTGTTATTGACAGCAATGATAAAAATGAAGAAGATGAAGACCACAAAACAACAACCGCAGTCGGCACAACCTATGATTTCGGCTCTCACGTTACCGATTATATAACCGAACCGTCGGCAACTCTGCCCACCGAAACAACCACGGGTGAAACAACAACCGAAGAGCCTTCAACAAAGAAACCGACTAAACCTTCAACAACAAAACCCAAGCCGACTGAGCCTGCAACCCGGCCTACTGAGCCTGTAACTCAGCCTACTGAGCCTGTAACTCAGCCTACCGAGCCTGCAACTCAACCTACAGAACCTGCAACGCAGCCTACCGATCCCGTAACTCAGCCTACCGACCCTGCAACGCAGCCAAGTGAGACACAGACCGCTGAACAGTCAGACGAATAATAACAAAAATAAGCACCGTTCCAACCAATCGGAAGGAACGGTGCTTTTGCGTATCTTATCGTTTGATTTATTTGATTTTACCGAGTGACCACGCAGCCATATCCTCATAAACTGTTTTGTTTTTTCTTTCGTTGAGAATTTCGTGGCGCAGACCCGGATAAAGCTTAAGCGTAACGTCTTTGACGCCCTCACGCTTCAAATCGTTATATACCTGTTTGATGCCTTTGCCGTAGTTGCCGACGGGATCATCTTCGCCCGAAATAACAAGCAGAGGCAGATCTTTGGGCATATTCTTAAACCATTCCTTGCCTGAAACAACGGTGAGAACGGTGAAAAGATCCTTGTAACCTGCTGCGGTGAAAAGATAACCGCAGTATTTATCTTCTATGTATTTTTTAACCTGTTCCGTGTCGCTTGAAAGCCAGTCAAATGCTGTTGCGCCCTCAAATTTTTTGTTGTATGCTCCAAATGCCACGTTGTTTATGAATTCGCTTCTGTGGCGGCTGCCCTTTGACTTTGCAATTGCGCCTGCAAGCTTGATTGCAATTGCGGAAGCGGGGTTTTTGCCGCTTGTACCGCAGATAATTCCGCCTTTGATTGCTTCGTCATCGCCGTAGCGGCGCAGATATTCTCTTGCAATGAACGAACCCATACTGTGACCGAAAAAGATAACGGGTGTGTCGGGGTATTCCTTTTTGATAAGCTCGGTCAGAGCTCTTTCGTCCTCAACAAAAGCATCCCAACCGCCGTTTTCGCCAAAATAACCGAGGTCATCGTCGCTTTTGACCGATTTGCCGTGACCGACGTGGTCGTCAGCTAAAACGGCAAAGCCTTTGGAGCAAAGATATTCTGCAAAATCGGCATAGCGTTCGCCGTGCTCTGCCATACCGTGAACAATCTGAAAAATTGCTTTCGGGTTTTCGTCGGCGGGTGCCCAGCAACGAGCGAAAACGTCGGCAACGCCTGACTTTGACGGAATTTTATATTCTGTTCGGAGAACTGCCATTTTAATCACCTTTCCTCTTCTTTTATAATATTATATTATCATATGCCGAATGCGTATTCAATAACTATTTCAGGATTTTGTCAAGCTTCGGGCGTAATGCAACGCAAATGCAGGTTGCAGCCGTTATCTTCAGAATATCACAGAGGACAAACGGAAGAACGCAGACCGGAACGGAGGCAAGAAAAGTGCTGTCGGTCTGAAAAGCATACCACAAAGTTCCGCAAACGTAACATATGAGAGTTGCGAGTATCATTGAAAGCGGAATAATAATCTTTTTGTTGCCGAATTTACCGCAAAGCAGACTTATAACGGCAGAACAGGGAACGTAGCTGATAATGTATCCGCCCGTTATCCCCGAAACAATTTGAAATCCGCCCGTAAAACCTGAAAAAACAGGTAATCCGAAACACCCCAGAAGAATATAGATAGTAACTGCAGGCACGCTGAATTTAACCTGCGTGCAGGCGGAAACAACATAAATAATCAGCGAGGCAAGCGTTACGGGTATTGCGCCCGAGGGGACGGATAAAGGTGCAATAACGCATATGGCGGCGGCAAGAATTGCCCTTAGTGTAAGATTTTTAACGTGTTCCATATATCCGATAGTTTAAAATGTGTTTACAAACGGGTAATTGTTTTTTATTAACCTGTCAATATTCGTGATGTAACATATAGTTGCAAAAACAAAACAACCCGAATTTGAATATATATTTTTATGAAAGGAATGAACGTGATGAGTGAAAACGTCAAACAGCCGTGCGTAATTGCTTGCGTTACTCCGCAGGAATCCTGTGCAAGACTGATTGAAGCAGGTGCGAGAATTGCCGCAGAGGAAAATCTGCCGCTTGTTGTTTTAAGCGTTTTCAAAGAGAGCAGCGGACTCAATGCCAACGAGGGCGGAGCGCTTGAAAATCTTTTTGAATGCGCCAAAAGATTTGATGCACGTATGAATGTTTATTTCAATAACAGTCCTGCCCTTGTTGTGGCTGTTGCGTCCAAAAAGCTTGGAGCCGTCAACCTTGTAACGGGCTTCCCTGAAGAAGGAAGCAGCGGCTTTATCAGCAGAATCCATGAGATTTTGCCCGATTTGCCAATAACAATGGTTGATAAAGAGTCAAATGAATACAGAATAATGCCTGTGAACAAACGGGAGCTTGAAGAGATAAAGCTTCAGTCAGTTCATTGAACCGCCCGAAAAAAGGCGGTTGACCGCTTTTCGCAGCAAATCAAAATCCTCGCCCGCAAGGGCGGGGTTATTTTTTAATAATTTTTCTGCGGCGGCTCGTGTTTCTTTTATGGCTTCGCCGTCGGTCATCATATTTGCAATTTTCATTTCGGGCAGACCGTGCTGTCTTGAACCGAAGAAATCGCCGGGACCTCGCAGCTTAAGGTCCTCATCGGCAATCTTGAAGCCGTCGGTTGTTGAGGCAAGAACGTTCAGCCTTTCGGTTTCGTCTGCTTCCGAAATAAGGATGCAGGTCGATTTTTCGCTGCCTCTGCCTATTCTGCCGCGGAGCTGATGAAGCTGAGAAAGACCGAATCTTTCTGCATTTTCAATAACCATTATAACGGCGTTCGGCACGTCGATGCCGACCTCGATAACCGTTGTTGCCACAAGAAGCTGTATTTCGCCGTCAGAGAATGCGTCCATAACCGCTTTCTTTTCTGCGGACTTCATTTTGCCGTGAAGCAGACCGAGCTTAAAGCCTTTGAAAAAGCCGTCCGAAAGTTTCTTGAAAAGCTCGTTTGCGGCGGTCAGTTCAGACGTTTCACCTTCTTCAACAAGTGAGCAGACAATATATCCCTGTCTGCCGTCGCAAAGGTGTTTTTTAATATATGCATATGCACGCTCCCTGATATCGGGGGTAACAAGATATGTTTCGGTTTTTTGTCTGCCCTTAGGCATCTCGTCAAGTATACTCAGGTCAAGGTCGCCGTAGATAATGAGGGCAAGAGTTCGGGGGATAGGCGTTGCCGACATAACCAGCGTATGCGGGTTTTTGCCTTTTGAATGCAAGGAATTGCGCTGATTAACGCCGAAACGGTGTTGCTCATCCGTGACGGCAAGGGCAAGATTGCTGAATTCAACGTCTTTCTGAATAAGAGCGTGTGTACCGATAACAAGATTGATTTCGCCGCTTTTGAGGGCGGCTTTTATTTTTTTCTTTTCTGCGGCAGGGGTTGAGCCTGTCAGCAGACCGATTGTTATATCTGTACTTTCAAAGAATTTTGCAAGCGTTTTATAATGCTGCATTGCCAGCACCTCTGTGGGTGCCATAAGTGCGCTCTGATAGCCGTTCTTTGCGCAGTTATAAATCAAAGCGGCGCAAACAGCCGTTTTGCCCGAACCAACGTCGCCCTGAACAAGTCTGTTCATCGGAACACCCTGAAGCATATCGGCAGCGGCTTCGGCAATTGCTCTTTTTTGTGCGCCCGTGAGTTCAAACGGCAAAAGTTCAAAGAATTCCTGCGTATAGTCTCTGGCCATAGAGAGTGCGGTTGACTGCCTTGCTTTTGTTTTCATTCTTAAAAGACCGAGTTCAAGCAGAAACAGCTCTTCAAAAATAAGTCTGCGGCGTGCTTCGCTGAGTAAATCTTCGCTCTTCGGAAAATGAATGTTGCGCAGTGCATCGTAAAGCCCCATAAGGCAATAGCTGTTCCGGATTTCTTCGGGAATGGGGTCTTGCGGCTTGGCGGTATATTCAAAAGCGGTTTTGATAAGCTTTTCTATGGCTCGTGAATTCATTCCCGCCGTCTGCGGATAAATGGGTCTTATGCCGCCCGTACCGTCGGTTTCAACAAAATCGGGTGAGTTCATCGAGCGGAAATAGCCTTTGCCCGTAATCTTGCCGAAAAACAGGTATTCCTTGCCCTGTTCAAGCTTTTTGGCTGAATAGGGATTGTTGAAAAACGTAATGTCAAGAAGCATTTCGCCGTCAGTAACTTCAGTTTTGTAAAGGGTCATACCTTTACGGATTCTTGCTTCACGGCAGGGTGCGCCGACTATCGCCCTTATGCACACCGTTTCGTTCATCGGCGCATTTTTAATTGAGGTGATTTTGCTCCAATCCTCATATGTACGGGGATAAAAGGTCAGCAAGTCCCAAAGGGTAAAAATGCCGAGCTTTGCCAGCATGGCAGCTCTTTTTTCACCCACACCTTTAAGATATTTGATGCTTGCGTTAAGTTCCATTTTATCTCCTTAAGGCTTATCTGCCCGAGGCTGATGATTGCAGCCTCATATTGTCAATTTTGATTTTGCTCAGCTCTCCGTATTCAAGACCCTTTTGCAGTACGAGATGCGGCGAGTTTGTGTGAACGTGTATTTTGATAATACCCGAATGTTCTGCAGCCGCAGGGCAGTCGCCGATTTCGCCGAGAAAACGGCGGATATCCGTAACACTGCGGTCATCGGATTTTGTTATAATGAATTCAGTACAGTAAATATTGTCTGAAGAAAAATCTTCGGTTTGTTTTGGGGAGGTTTTAACTGTTATGACGTCTTTTTCGTGAGTTGCGTTTGCCATACCCTCCATAATATGAACCAAACCCTGCGCCCCTGCATCAACAATGCCGCGCTTTTTAAGTACAGGCAACAGGTTTCTGGTTGATTTGAGAGCGGCTTTTGCACCTATAACCGCAGCTGCAAACGTTTCGCTCACGTCGGCGCCTTTTTCTGCAGCGGAAACTGCCTTTGATGCCGCCATTCTGATAACCGTCAGCATAGTGCCTTCGGTTGGCTTGTCAATTGCCGCATATGCCTCCTCGCAGCCTTTTTCAAGACCTTTTGCCAGTGATAATGCGTCAATTTTTTCAAGTCCCTCAATGCTTTTTGCAAAACCGCCGAAAATAAGCGAGAATATAACACCCGAGTTACCCCTTGCACATTTAAGGAGCTCACCTGCGGCATAATAAGCGGTTTCGCCTGCACTGCTGTTTGTATATTCTTCAAGCGCCTGTGCACAACCGCCGAGAGTAAGACTGAGGTTTGTTCCCGTATCGCCGTCGGGAACGGGGAAAACGTTGATTGCGTCAACGCTCTCGAAGTGCTTTGAAATTTCGCAGGAACCGCTTATGAGTGCGTTTTTGAGCATATTGCCGTCTATCATTCTGCCACCGTCTTTCATTTGAAATTACGGATATATTATGGCAAAATTATGGGCAAAAATTCACTTGAAAGTTAAATGATTCTTATTTGAAACTCCAGGTTTCAATGTCGGCAAAAACGTCACCGTCACAGCAGGCAAAGGAAGCCGTAACCGAGTTTGTATAAGATGCGGCGGCGTTTCTGTAGCAAACGGGAATAACGGGCAAATCATCGTTGAACGTGTTGATAAAGTCCATTATTTCGCAATCGCCCGAGAGAAGCTGCGAATATCTCTTGGAGGTATCGCTGATGTTGCTTATGCCGAACGATGCACTTCCGCCAAGGAACAGGGGAGAAAGATTCATATTGGGTGTCAGCTTTGTTTCGCCGAGGTAAATGTCGTAATTGCCCTCGTTGAGAGCGTCAACGATTTCGGCGGATTTCATTTTCGTCAGATTAACCTCAAAGCCGAGCGCTTCAAGATAATCTGCAATAAGTTCACCTGTTTCAAGCTTGAACGGGTTTTCAGAGTTGACAATAAACGTGATTTCTCTTGCGGAAACGTCAATGCCCGATTTCGCAACAAGCTCGGCTGCACCCTGTGTGTTTTTGCTCACAATCAGGTCTTTTGAGGCAAGCATATACCAATCGGGATTAAACGGTGAAAACGCCTCTCTGGCGTGACCCTGAAAAGCGGTTGTAACAATTTCTGTTCTGTCAATGCTAAGGTTAACCGCCTGACGCACAAGCTCATTTGAAAAAATATCGCTTGCACTGTTGAATGCAATATAAACGAAGCTGTTTATGCCCATTTCAACGCTGTGTGCGTTTATTCTTGAGTAAACGCCGTCGCTCAGGTCGTTATAATGGAAACAGGTGTTTCCGACCTCAAGGCTTGAGATAACGGCGCTTTCGTCTTTGACGGGCAGCAGCTTTATTGTTTTTATTACGGGGTCAAAATCCGATTTTGCATTGTTTGCCGTCAGCGTGATTTCTTCGCCGTCAGCAGTGGGAACATATCTGCCGCAGCCAACGGCAAGGTCGCTTTCGTCGCCGTTTTTGGTGACGGGGAAATCAAGGCATGAAAGTGCATAAGGGTCGCTGTTTGTGAGTTTGAAAACAAGAATATTGCCTTCGTATGCACCTGCCGATTCAAAATTAGCAAGTCTTGCGGCATATGCAGGCGAAGCCTTCGCTTTTTCAAACGATGCCTTTACGTCAGTAACGCTTACGGGTGTGCCGTCGCTGAAAGCAAAATTGCCGAGGTTAACCGTAACGTTTTTGCCGTCAATGCTGCCGTCAACCGCAAGGTTGGGAACGGGAGTGTATGCGGCGTCAAGCTTGAAAAGTCCGTCATAAATAAGGCGCAGAACCTGCAGATTTGCTGAGGTTGTGCAGGTGAACGGATTGAGCGTGTCCACACTTGAATAAGCAAGGTTCAGTATTCCGTCGTTCACTTCAGACTGTGGCGGCTCGGTTTTCGGTTCGGTATCGATTATTCTTTCTGACGTGCAGGCGGTGAATAAAAGAAGCACGCCGCACAGAAAGAGAGCAATTATTTTTTTCATAACATTATTCCTTATTAACCAGATCTTTTATGATTTTGCCTGCCATTATCAGACCTGCAACACCGGGAACAAACGGCAGAGAACCGGGTGTTTGCCTTTTGCGGCTTTCTTCGTTTGAATGCGCAGGCTTTGCAGGTTCTTCGGGTGACCACACAACGCAGAGCTTTTTTATTCCTCTGTTTTTGAGTTCACGGCGCATAACTCTGCAAAGCGGACAACCGGAGGTTTTTGAAATATCGTCAATCTGGAACAGGGCAGGGTCGAATTTGTTGCCCGTTCCCATACAGGAAATAATCGGGATTTCAAGCTCCTGTGCCTTTTTCGCAAGGTCAATTTTTGCGCTCACGGTGTCAATGGCATCTGCGATGTAATCATATTTTTCAAGACGGAATTCGTCTGCATTTTCGGGCAGATAAAACTTTTGCAACGTTGTAACACTGCAGTCGGGATTGATGTCGAGAATTCTGTCTTTTATTATATCAACCTTGGGCTTGCCGACGGTTGAAACAAGTGCGCAGAGCTGACGGTTGATGTTTGATTCGGCAACGCAGTCGCTGTCAACAACGGTTATGTGACCTATGCCTGCTCTTGCAAGCGCTTCTGCGGTATATGAGCCGACTCCGCCCAGACCGAAAAGAATAACTTTGCTTTCGGCAAGCTTTTTTGTTGAATCCGAGCCAAGGAGCATTTCGCTTCGCAGAAATCTGCCGTTTTCCATCATAACGCACCTTCCATATATTATTTGAATATAATAATTCATTATATATAATACAACAAACATCCGCCCGATGTAAACCATATTTTGAAAATTAATATTGTATTTTTCAGAATGTTATTATATAATATACGGGTTGAATAATAACCGAAAGGATTTTTGATAAAATGAAGCTTGGTATAGTCGGCTTGCCCAACGTAGGCAAAAGCACACTTTTTAACGCAATCACAAACGCAGGTGCGCAGTCTGCAAACTATGCTTTCTGCACAATCGAACCCAACGTCGGCGTTGTTTCCGTTCCCGATGAAAGGCTCGATAAGCTTGCAGAACTCTATAATCCCGTCAAGATTACTCCTGCATTCATCGAATTTGTTGACATCGCAGGCCTCGTAAGAGGCGCATCGAAGGGCGAAGGTCTCGGCAACAAATTCCTCTCTCATATCCGTGAGGTTGATGCCGTTATCCACGTTGTACGTTGCTTTGAAGATGATGATATCGTTCACGTTGATGCAACAATCGACCCCGAAAGAGATATCGAAACAATCAACCTTGAGCTTATACTTTCCGATATGGAAATGGTTGAACGCAGAATCGACAGGGTAACAAAAGCTCTCAAGGGCGATAAGTCACTC
Source organism: Clostridia bacterium (assembly GCA_017938985.1). GTDB lineage: Bacteria > Bacillota > Clostridia > Oscillospirales > Acutalibacteraceae > CAG-177. The sequence continues at coordinate 9,113 of JAGBAK010000006.1, read as the reverse complement.
GCAGGTGAGCTTGAATTCCTCAAGCGTCTGCTTTCCGAACTCGAAAACAACGTTCCTGCAAGAAACGTTGAGTGCGACGATAACGAAAAAGCCTGGCTTTCAGAGGTTGCGTTGCTTACCGCAAAACCCGTTATCTATGCTTGCAATATGAGCGAAAGCGACTTTGCAGGCGGTCTTGAAAATAACGCTCACTATAAAAAAGTTTGCGAAATCGCATCGGCAGAGGGCAGCGAGGTTCTTCCCATCTGTGCAGAGCTTGAAGCTGAAATCGCTTCACTTGAAAAAGAAGAAAAGGAAATCTTCCTTGCAGAGCTCGGTGTTGAAACAGGCGGTCTTGACCTTCTTGTTAAAAAGAGCTATGCGCTCCTCGGTCTTATCTCTTATCTCACTGCAGGTCAGCCCGAAGTAAGAGCCTGGACAATCACCAAGGGCACAAAGGCTCCCCAGGCAGCAGGCAAAATCCACAGTGATTTTGAAAGAGGCTTTATCAGAGCAGAGGTTATCGCTTATGAAGACCTCATTGAGCTCGGCTCGGTTGCTGCCGCAAAAGAAAAGGGTCTTATGCGCAGTGAAGGCAAAGAATACGTTATGAAAGACGGCGACGTTGTTCTTTTTAGATTCAACGTTTAATATTTTAATAAATAATCGTCACTCCCTGAGGAAAGATATTCTCGGGGAGTGATTTTTTTGAAAAGAAGAGCCGTAACCGTTTTCTTTTTGCTGTCAGTATTTTTTGTTTCTCTCGGATTCAGAACTGCCGGGATTGCTTCGGACGTTCAGACGGCGGCGATTTCGGGTTCGGGTATCAGATTCGATATCGCAGAGCTTCGGGGTACGATTTATGATTGCAACCTGAAACCGCTCACAAACAGCGAAACACTTTATAAAGCCGTTGCAAAACCTACGCAAAAGGCTATGGCGGCGCTTGAAAAAGAGCTTGATGCGGCGGAGTTTATGCTCGTCAAAGAGAAAATGCTGGCAGGCGAAGCTGTGTGTGTTGACGTTTCCTCCGGTTCTTGTAACGGTCAGGATATCCGTGTTGTTGAGTACCCGAAGCGTTACGGCTCATATGCCTGCCATTTGATCGGGTATTGCGGTTTTGACGGCGGCGGTGTCAGCGGAGCGGAAAAGGCGTTCGATCCGTTACTTGAATCAGGAGGTATAACAGTTTCGGCAAGGGTTTGTACCGATGCTAACGGAAGAGTGCTGCTCGGCGAAGAAATCGAGGAACAGAGCGGCGTGTTCCCGACACAGGGAGTTGTTCTGACGGTTGATAAGGATATACAGAAAATCGTTGAAGATGCCCTTGATTCATCGGGCGCGAAGTGTGCCGCCGCTGTGGTTACGGACGTTGAAACGGGAGCGATAAAGGCCTGTGTGTCAAGACCCTCGTTCAATCAGTACGACGTGGCGTCTGCACTTGATAACCCCGATTCTCCGCTTATAAACAGAGCACTTTTGCCGTTCAGTGTCGGGTCTGTATTCAAAACCGTTGTTGCCGCAGCAGCTCTTGAAAACGGCGTGAAAAAAGATTTTTCTTATGAATGCACAGGCAGTGTCACGCTAAACGGCGTAACCTTCAATTGCCACAAAAAAGACGGTCACGGCGTGCTTGATATGAAAGATGCCGTTGCCAACTCGTGCAACACCTATTTTATTGCACTTGCTCTTGAAACAGGGGCAAAGAATATTCTTGAAACGGCAGAAAAATTCGGCTTCGGCAGAGAAACACTTCTGGCAGACGGGATGAAATCCAAAAGCGGGAATTTGCCACAAAAGGTTGATTCGCAGGCGGCAACGGCGAATCTTTCCTTCGGACAGGGTGAGCTTACTGCAACACCCGTGCAGATATGCGCAATGATGGCGGCGGTTGCAAACGGCGGATATTACGTTGAGCCGTATCTTGTTGAGGGTAGGGTCGGCGCAGACGGAGTTTATATAAAAGAGCAGGGATATTCAGAGAAAAAAAGAATAGTATCATCAGAAACGGTTGAGCAACTGCAGATGTTTTTGGCGGCTGTTGTTGAAGAGGGCAGCGGCAAACGTGCAAAGTCGGATTTAGTTGTCTGTTCAGGAAAAACAGCTACTGCGCAGACTGGCAGATTTGATTCGGACGGCGAAATCTATAACGCATGGTTTGCCGGCTATTTTCCTGCCGAAAGCCCTGAATATGCGGTTGTTATTTTTAAAGAGGACGGCGGAGAGGGTGCAATAAGCTGTGCGCCTGTGTTCAAAGAAATAGCGGAGGGAATAACGGATTTATAAATAAGGCGGCGTTATGCCGTTTTACATAATTTGAGCTGTATTTGTTATGCAGAAAACGGCCATTTATAATGCTGCTTCGGAACAATAAAAAAATGTTAAAAATTTTTAAAAAAACTTTCAAAAAACCCTTGACAACGGCGGATTGGTTTGCTATAATAGGCAACGTTCCGAGCGAACAGAAGATATGCGAGAGTGGCGGAATCGGCAGACGCGCACGTTTGAGGGGCGTGTGTTTACGACGTACGGGTTCAAGTCCCGTCTCTCGCACCAGGAGAGGATTCCTTCACCGGAATCCTCTTTTCACATCACGGAGAAAAAGCGAAAAGCTCTCCCTCGGTGGCTTGCACCGTGTAAAAATGAACAAGCAGCGGTTCAAGCTGAAAAAGTAAGTCGCTGACCGAAAAGTAAGCTCCGCCTCGGATGCCCGTGCCGTGTAAAATTTAACGGGTAACAGAATATGCGGATATGGCGGAATTGGCAGACGCGTTAGATTCAGGTTCTAATGGGCGCAAGTTCGTGCAGGTTCAAGTCCTGTTATCCGCACCACGACCAAGGGTATCTGTTACCCTTGGTTTTTTGTTTAAAAGCCTTATATATCAACGGATTTGCTCCTAAAAATAAGATGTGTTGATTCATAATAGGGTTGCTCTTCTGAACAAAAATAATCAAAGCAGAGAAGATTTTTGGGCAAAAGCACATTTTACTTTGGGCAATTTTTATTTACTGAATAACTGATAAAAGATAAATACGGCACTCAGAAGAAATTTTTTATCCTTAGATGACGATATGAAGATTTAATCACAGTACAGAAACACTTTATTTGATTCAGCATTCTAAAATATAAGCCTTGATCTCATAAGTGAGTTCAAGGTTTTTCTTTTATTCATGAACGAACAACCGATTCCGTTGGGAGTCGGGGGTTTGCTTTTATTCAGAGATGATCAATGATATATTTTAATAAAGAAAAAATTATGGATTTTTACTTGCTTTTATGTTATTATTTAAATTGGATTATTGTGAGAGGAGGCGGAATATGATAAAAACACAGAAAAAGACTCTGATTTACCTTGTGTGCGCATTGGTTCTGGCAATGGCAGGCATACTCTATAACGGCATCAACTTTCCGCTTACCAACTCATTTTCGGGGAATGCATTTACGATTCTTCCTCATATGATTTTTGTTGCATTAACATTCGGCTGGGTTATTTCCGTGCGGCGCAGAATTCTTGATAAAAGAATCCGAAGTTATCTGATTTCCGTCGGTATGCTTATGTCATTATGGCTCGCAGAGAGAACGACGAAATGGTTTTTTATTTCTGAATTTTCTGATTTGTGCCGATACCTGTGGTATGCTTTTTATATTCCGATGATTCTTATTCCGCTTCTCGGCGTATTTATCACAACCTATATCGGGAAACCCGAAACATACAAAATGCCGTGGTGGCTCAATCTTCTTTATATCCCTGCATTCGCACTCATTATTTTTGTTTTCACAAACGATTTTCATAATCTCGTGTTTGAATTCCCGAACGGAATTTACTATTTCAATGAACAATACGAATACGGGTTCGGTTTTTATATAGTTGCCGCATGGTTCATTATTCTCGGCTTTTATTTTGTTATTTCCCTCGTTATCAAAAGCCGTGTGCCCGGCAGTAAAACATTCCAGAAATTGCCTCTTATCATTATGGCTTGCTCCGTTATTTTCTGGGTGCTTTATGCTCTTGGTCTTATCAACGCCGATCTTACTGCGGTTGACTGCCTTATGATTACCCTTCTCCTTGAAAGTGCAATTCAGAGCGGTCTCATCCGTTCAAATGCGGGTTACACGGAATTCTTTGAAATTTCAACGGTTGCGGCACAGGTTGTTGATAAGAATTACCAGACTATGTATGTCTCTTCCTATGCCGACGATTTGCCTGAAGACGTGATGCAAAACGCATTGGACAGACCCGTTGAGCTCGGCAAAACAATGCTTCACGGCAAGCCTGTTTCGGGCGGATACGTATTCTGGCAGAACGATATAAAAGAAATCAAAAAGCTGATGAAGAGCCTTGAAGAAACCCGTGAAAGGCTCAGCGAAAACAACTTTCTGCTGAAAGCGGAAATTGATATGAACGAGCAGAAAGCCCGTTTTGAGGAAAAGAACAGACTCTATGACCGTATTGCCCGTGACGTTTCATCACAGCTTATAAAAGCGGAAGAATTGCTCACTCAGGCAAAGCAGAATCCCGAAGAGGCTCACAATGCGCTGGCGAAAATCTGTGTTATAAGTGCTTACATAAAACGAAGAAGCAATCTGCTTTTACTCGGCGAAGAAAACAAGATTATTTCATCATCAGAGCTTGAATTCTGTCTTCGTGAATCTCTTGATAATATCCGATTGCTCGGCATCCATTCATCATTAAAGAGCAAATGCTCGGGTAGCCTGTATGTTGAAAATGCGGTTGCTGTTTATGACTTGTTTGAAAAAACAGCCGAGTTATTCATCGACGATATCAACGCACTTATGGTATCGCTTAAATGTGAAAACTCCGTTATTAAGCTTAATCTCCAGATAGGTCTGAATGACGGTGCCGATACTTCTTCACTGAACACACTTTCTTTAGCCAACGGAAGTATTACCTGCGATGTTGATGAAAACGATGTTGCGGTTTGTATTCTCTTTTCCGAAGGAGGTGCATCGGATGATTAACCTTCTTGAAACGGGAACTTTTATTCAGGCGTTATTTATGTCGGTTTTGTTTCTTGAAGCCGTAATAAATATTTGCTGTGTTCCGAATCTTTTTTTTCGTGATTACAAGCCTCTGACAAAGGTGTTTACCGCTCTTTTCAATCTTGCAGGCTTTGCTCTGCTTGTTGTTCTTACAACGGGACTCAACGCATTTATTTTCAGCCGTGATATTCCTTATCCGAGTATACTGCTTCTTGAAAATGCGGAATACTCTTTGATGTATATTCTGGCAAACCTTGCTTTTCTTGTTTTTCTCGGTGTCGGGGAAATCCGTTACCGCAAAAACAGCGTTTCGTCGCTTTCCATAAAAGAAAGCTTCGACCATCTTCCGACGGGTCTTTGTTTTTCAAAGGCAAACGGTACCGTTCAGCTTGTAAACCACAAAATGAACGAGCTGGGATATATTCTGACGGGTGAAGAGATTCAGAATGCCAACAAATTCTGGAAGGCACTTGTAAACGGTGACGTTCTTCCCGACGTTCATCGGATTACCGACAGCAAGCAACCTGAATACCGTCTGTCTGACGGAACGGTCTATACTTTCAAGCGTGAAAAGGTTGAAAATGTTTTTCAGATTACTGCAACCGACACAACAAGCCTTCACAAGCTCACAAACAGACTTCGTATGAATAACGAAGAGCTTGAAGAAATGAACGCAAGACTCAGGCACTACGGTGAAACCGTTGACGAAACAACAAGGGCAAGAGAACGCCTTGAAACAAAAATCCGTATTCACAGTGAGCTCGGTCAGGCACTTCTCGCAACCCGTCATACGTTGAGTTTGCCCGAAGCCGATTTTCAGCCGATTATCGGCACGTGGAACAGAAACATTGCCGTTCTCCGCACAGAAGCTGAACCTGCGCAGAACAGCGGTCTGCTTAACACGCTTATTGATATTGCAGAATCCGCAGGTGTTACCGTTGAAATCAGCGGTGAATTCCCGATGAACGATGCAATCGGCAGCATACTGACTTCCGCCGCAACGGAAGCGCTGACAAACGCCGTTATCCACGCAGATGCCAAAACTCTGTTTGTTGAGTTTTATGAAACAGAGGACGGTTACTGTGCACGTTATACCAATGACGGAAATCAGCCGACAACCGAAATACACGAGGGCGGCGGTCTCGGTTCGCTCCGCAGTAAAATTGAACGTCTGGGCGGAAATATGGAAATTCAGTCTGTGCCGCAGTTTGTAATGACTGTTCAGATGCCGAAAGAGGTGATATTATTTTGATTAACGTTCTTATTGTTGAAGACGACCCCATGGCTCGCAAGCTGCTTGAAATTTACATAAACGACAGCGAAGAATATAAGCTTTCGCAATCTATCGAAAGTGCGGCAATGGCAGAGCTTTACTGCCGCAGAAACCCCATTGATCTTATTCTTATGGATGTCTGCACGGCAATGGATGCAAACGGACTTGATGCGGCGGCAAAAATCAAAAAAAGCTGTCCGCATATCAAAATAATTATTGTTACGAGTCAGCCCGAATTCAGCTTTATTGAAAGAGCAAGAAAAGCGGGAGTTGAAAGCTTCTGGTACAAAAGTGCATCGGCAGAGGAAATCATCGAGGTTATGAACAGAACAATGGCGGGCGATTCCGTTTATCCCGACACAACGCCATCACTCAGACTCGGCGAAGCGATGAATTTCGATTTCACCGAAAAAGAGCTTCTTGTTCTTCGGTTGGTTGTTGACGGCGAAGCCGATGCGGATATAGCCGAAAAGCTCGGTATGTCCCTACGCACCGTGAAAGCACATATCCAGAATATGCGTGACAAAACGGGATTCCGCAACCGCACCGAACTTGCGGTAAGAGTGCGTGAAAGCGGACTTGTCATCAATGATCATAAAACGGAATAAAATGTTCAGATATGTAGGGCGGCTTGCCCACAAGCCGCCGCAAACATCAGCATTCATTCAACGGCGGGATGAAGGCATCCCGCCCTACACAAACAAATCTGGCGGCAGAGCAATCTGCCGTCTTTTTCTATGGATAATCAAACGTCAACAACGTAGGGGCGACGTTTCGTCGCCCGAAAATCAAAATCATTGCTGAAACGGGCGACCGCAGGTCGCCCCTACGATATATTTATATTTTTTTCGAAATTAATAAAATTTTCTTCCATTTCTGCACTAAAGTACAATGTGCAAACCGAAAAAAGGTGATAGAATTACGATGTAAGAATGTATACTGACGAAAGTATACCCATTATAAAACAACACGAAAGGAGAAAATTTCTGATGAAAATTTTCAAAAAAACATTGGCAATGCTTCTATGCCTGATTATGCTTATGGGCATAGCGCCGCTCTCGGCAAGTGCGGCTGTTGTTTCCGGTGCAACCGGCAGCGGCACAAAAAACGACCCTTTTATTGTGGACAACTTTTCTGAATTCAAAAATGCATTGGAGCTTAAAAACGGCACATATTATGTTAAAGTTGTCGGTACTTTTCCGGAAACAACAATTACCGAATTCACCGATGAGTCTGTTATTACTGTGTCCGCAAACGCTAAGATTTATGTTGAAATAAACACCGAAATGAATTTGATATGTCAGGAAAAAGGTAGAGCCGAATACCCTGTAGCATTAATCAGTGTTTTGGGTGAATTGTCACTCAGCGGTAGCGGTAGAATTATTTTCTCAACAAAACAATTAAGTAATATAGGCCTTCTTTCAACAACCGCTGTTATAAAGGTTAATGCAGATAATGCTCGTGTAACCGTTAATGACTTTAGTATTCTTTCTTTATCCACAGGCTCAGCGTCTGTTGTGCACGTTAATAAGGGTGTTCTGGAAACTGAAAAAGTTATTTTTCAAAATGCAGGATTTGATGACGGCGCAGCTGTATCTGTTGGGGAAAACGGTAAATTTATATGCAGAAGCGGTAGATTTGTCGGTGATAAATATACGGACAGAGTTCAGAATAACGGCGGCGGTTATGATGAAATAACAAGGAAATCTGTAGCATTGAGTTATGCCGATATCAACGACGTTGTGATTTATTCCGGTGCTTTTTCCACGTTATCATACGTATATGAGATAAAAGAAGTCATCCAAAAAAACAGCGTATTGCTTTATGATAAAATAAATGATTTCAAATTTGTTATAGTTGATCTGAGCCTGATTGATCAGACTCCTTCTGTCGGAAGCGGAACGGTTAAAACCATGTCTGTTTATATCGGTGATAATCAGACTTTTACTTTTAATACGGTTATGCCCGAAAGTTGTTTAATCAACGCAGGCTATAAACTTGAAAAGAAAGTGAGCCATAATACATCAACAGATCCGACATCCAGTAAGCAGAGCGTAAATACCAACAGCATGAATCCTGTAAGTATCAGTTTTAAGCGCACCAACGATAAGATGTCATCAGTTCTTGAAACTGTAACTTTGTATGATCCCGATGGTAATGTTGTTAAAACAGTTGAAAACACATTTCATCTTCAGCCCAAAGTAAAACCGATTCAGGTTAATAGTATCGCAATTACAGACATAGATTTGCCCGTAGCAAATGCAACACCCGACAAAACCGCAACAACCGAATCGACTTTCAGAATCGGTTCTATGGCAGGAATAGTGTGGTACCGTGTAGAAAACGGCACACGCAAAGCGATGGGAAGCGATGAAAAATTTGAAGCAGGAAAAACTTACGTTTGCTATATGCAGGTTTTCCCCAATTCGGGTTATTTGTTCCCTTCGTCAAAATCTGAATTTTCTGTAACCATTAACGGCGAAACTGCGGTTATCGGTGGATCATATTCCAACAGTATAGCTTATGTTGAAATGGAATTCACAGCTTCTTGCGATACTCACAACTTTGACGGGTCTGTCTGCACCGCTTGCGGATATGATGCATCAGAAGATTGCGGTTGCAAGTGCCATCAGGGCGGCATCGCAGGCTTCTTCTTCAGGATTGTTCTCTTCTTCCAGAAGCTTTTCGGTCAGAACAAAGTCTGCGCTTGCGGTATGAATCACTAATTGAATATACCATCTGACGGCAGAGCAATCTGCCGTCTTTTTTTATGGATAATCAAACGGCAACAACGTAGGGGCGACGTTTCGTCGCCCGAAAATCAAAATCATTGCCGAAACGGGCGACCGCAGGTCGCCC
>JAGBAK010000005.1 GCA_017938985.1 Clostridia bacterium | reverse complement strand
TCATAAATTTTGCCAAAGCCAAAGTTATACTGCCATGCATCTTTATCATTTGTGTAATAATAATCGTCAATGTAGCTGTACTGATAGCTGAGCACCTGACGGTTAACAAGAAAATCCTTAAGGATGTTTCCGCTTTTTATAACGCTGATGGAAAACTCACCGTGAATTGTTTCGCCGTCAACGGTTGCTTTTGCTCTGATGATAGCCTTACCGACCGCAATGCCCTTTACAACACCGTTTGAGTCAACCGTTGCAATGCTTTCATCTGATGAACTCCAGATGATTTCGGGCTGTGTTTCGACGTTGGTTACCGTAGCGGTAAGCTGAATGGTCTTTTTGATTTTAACCGAAAGAGATTCGCTTTTGAGAACAAGAGCGTGGCCTACGCTTTCTTCGGGTTCTTCGGCTGAGCCGACAAAAGCATTAAGGGGCGAGATAAGCATAATGGAAACGATGGCAAGCACCATAGCCAGAAGCTTTTTTGAAAGTCGTCCGATTTTCATGAGATTCCTCCTGTTTTTTGATTTATAAAAATGACCTTACAATTATAAACATATAAATGTTAAAAAAATGTAAATTTTCAGTGTGTAAAAGATATTATATCATATTTTATTACGGCTGTCATTTGCTTTTTGTGCAAAAACTTGGCAAATATTTGCACACAAAATTGTATAAATGATTTAAAAACAAGCAAAACTGCAAAATTTGTAAACCGTTATTATATTAATGTTGTAATTGGGTGTATATATGTGTTAAGATATAATAATTCAAGGAGGCGATAACGTGAACAGATGGAATTTTTACACAACCAATGAAATAAAGCCTGCGGGTTGGCTTAAACGTCAGCTTGAAATTCAGGCAGCCGGTCTGAGCGGAAACCTTGATAAAATCTGGCCCGACGTCAGGGACAGCGCATGGATTGGCGGCAGCAAAGAGGGTTGGGAGCGAGTGCCATATTGGCTTGACGGCTTCATACCGCTTGCCTATCTGCTTGAAGATAAGGATATGATTGCAAGGGCAAAAAAATATATTGACGCCATTTTGTCTTATCAGAAACCCGATGGCTGGATTTGCCCCTGCAGCGACGAAGAACGCAAAACATATGACACATGGGCAGTTCAGATTATTGCCAAAACGCTCACGGTTTATTATCAGTGTTCGGGTGACGAGAGAATACCCGACGTTGTTTACAGCATTCTCAAAAATTACCGCGATATGCTCAAAAACGGCGACATCGTGCTTTATGATTGGGGCAAAGCAAGGTGGTTTGAGACTTTTATTGCCATTAATTTTGTTTATGCAAGATGCAAAGAAGATTGGCTTGTTGACCTTGCAAAAATCCTTAAAGAGCAGGGTCTTGACTATAATGAAGCAGTTCCGCTCTGGAAAAGACCGCTCAACCGCTGGCGTTTTGATACCCACATCGTGAATATTGCCATGATGCTCAAAAGCGAAGCAGTTTCGTGCGATATTCTTAAAGAAGAGTATACTGACACTGCCGATAAGCTTCACGCAATTCTTGAAGAATATAACGGTACGCCTGTCGGTCTGTTTACGGGTGACGAGTGCCTTTCGGGTCTGAGTCCGATTCAAGGCACGGAGCTTTGTTCCGTTGCGGAGCAGATGTATTCATACGAGCATCTTTTTGCCTGTACGGGCGAAAACAAATGGGCGGAAAGGCTCGAAATGCTTGCCTTTAATGCCCTGCCCGCAACAATCAGCGACGATATGTGGACACACCAGTATGACCAGATGAGCAACCAGATTGCCTGCGTTGCATTCCCGGGCAAAGCAATTTTCAGAACAAACGGCTCTGAATCTCATCTTTTCGGTCTTGAGCCTAACTTCGGCTGCTGTACCGCAAACTTCAATCAGGCGTGGCCTAAATTTGCCCTTTCCGCATTTATGCACAGCGGTGATACCGTTATCAACGTTTTGCCCGTGCCGTCGGAGCTTAAAACAAAGAACGAACACATCACGGTTGAAACAAACTATCCGTTTGAAAACAGCTTTAAATATAACGTTGAGGTCAACGAAGCGATAACTTTTAAAATCAGAGTACCGTCTTTTGCAGAGAATCTTACCGTTAACGGTGAAGCAACTGATGCAAAGGAGCTTTCCTTTGACCTGATTGCAGGCGAAAAGCTTGAAATTAACGTTGCTTTTGACGTGAAGCCGACCTTCGTTGACAGACCTCACGAGCTTAAAACCGTCAGATGCGGTTCGCTTGTGTTCTCTGTTCCCGTTAAATATGAAACCAAAATGCACGAATATGAAAAAGACGGCGTTGAGCGTAAATTCCCTTATTGCGATTACGAACTGATTCCCGTTTCGGACTGGAATTACGCTTACAGCACCGATGAACTTGAAATCAGACGGAGCGGTGTGACAGACGTGCCGTTTTCATCAAAAAATCCGCCTGTCACAATAAAAACAGGCGTTAAAAAGATTAACTGGGGCTTTGAGGACGGCTATGACACCGTTTGCGCAAAGGTTCCCGAGTCAACTCAGGCTCTTGGCAGCGAAGAAGAAATCCTTCTTTATCCTTACGGCTGTGCAAAGCTCAGAATGACGGAAATTCCAAAAATATAAGGTGATACAATGAAAAAAGCAGAATACGTTGACCCGATGATAGGTACCGTTGGCGATGAACAGGAAGAATCCTTTCACGGCGGCGGAAAGACTTACCCCGGTGCCTGCGTGCCCGGCGGAATGGTTCAGCTTTCGCCCGATACGGTAACGGGCGGCGATAACGGCACGGGATATAACTTTTGCCAAAATTCAATTGAAGGCTTCAGCCTTAACAGAATGAGCGGAATAGGCTGGTACGGCGACCTCGGCAACGTTCAGATAATGCCCGTGACAGGCAAAACGGATTTGCGCAGCGGAAGCAATGAAGAGGTGCCGTTTGAAAAAGGAACAGAAGGCTGGAAATCTGCGTTCAGCCACGAAAACGAAATTGCTAAGGCGGGATATTATTCCGTTTTGCTTGACCGCTACGGAATAAAAGCTGAAACAACCGTTTCCGAGCGCACAGGTATGCTTCGCTTTGCGTATCCGCAGAATTCAGATGCAAGAGTAATTTTTAATTTTTCACGCAGAATCGGCGGACACGCTGATTCTGAAAAAATTGAAATCATAAACGACCGCAGAATTGAGGGCAGTGTTCATTGCACACCTGCAGGCGGCGGTCTCGGCAGAGGCGGCGGAAATATTTCATATAATCTTTATTTTGTTGTTGAAACGTCTGTTCCTGCAAAGTCGATGCGCTTTTTTGCAAACGAAGAGTTTGCACAAGAGGGCATAAAAAGCTTCGAACACAAGGATGCAGGTATGATTGCCGAATTCGGTAATGAGCTGAATGAGCCGCTTATTATAAAATGCGCAATTTCATACACCGACATTGACGGCGCAAGAAAGAATTTTGCAGCTGATACATACGGATTTGATTTTGACGCTATGGCTGAAGCTGCGTTTGATAAATGGGAAAAAGCCTTTGACGGCGCAAACGTTGAGGGCAGCAACGAAACGGATAAAAAACTGTTCTACACCTGCCTTTATCACGTTTTGCTTGACCCCAGAATTGCGGCGGATACAGACGGAAGATTCACCATTGCAAACGATATTTTTGAAGCGGAATATACGCACCGCACAGTTTTCAGCGGTTGGGACGTTTACAGAAGCGAATTTCCGCTGCTGACTCTCATCAACCCTGAAACGGTCAACGATGAGGTGAATTCTCTGCTCAGAATCGCAGAGCACAAAGGCACTTCTCTGCCCCGATGGGAGGTCCTGAGCAACGATTCAAAGAGTATGGTTGGCGACCCTGCGGTTATTATGGCTTCGGATGCTTATATAAAAGGAATACGCAATTTTGACGTGCAAAAGCTTTATGACATTTCAAAAGCTTCGGCTCTCTGCACAGATGAATTTGCAGGTAAGCCTTTCACCACGGTCAGACGCAAGAGCGAGCAGTATCTGAAGGACGCTTACGTTCCCGAAAGGCTGAGCGATACGCTTGAGCTTCTGCTTGCGGACTATACAATGGCAAAGCTTGCAAAGGTTCTTGGCAAAAATGAAGATTACGAGTTCTTTATGGACCGTGCAAAAAGGTACCCTGAAAATTATAACGAACAGCTCGGATTTATGGCGCCCAGATACAGCGACGGCTCGTTTGTTTTTGAGCAGGACGAATATGACGATGACGGCACGGTTGAAAGCAACATATATCAGCAGTCGTGGTTTGTTCCGTATGACGTTGAGGGGTTGAGCGAGCTTTTCGGTAAAGAAAGAACGTTGGAACTTCTTGAACGCTTCTTTGAAAGGGCGGATTTCAAGCGTTTGTGGAATGAGGATTATAACCATTCCAACGAACCCTGCCACAACATAACGCATTATTTTGATATTCTTGGCAAACCCGACAGAACGCAGTACTGGACAAGGCGCGTGCAGAAAGAAGCCTATCGCACGGGTGCTTTCGGCTTCTGCGGCAACGAGGACGTCGGTCAGCTTTCGGCGTGGTACGTTTTGTCGGCGTTCGGATTTGCTCAGGTCTGCCCTGCAAACGACGAATACTATATAAACACTCCGCTTTTCAAATCGGCAAAAATCAGACTTGACCCGAAATACCATTCCTGCACTGCGGATAAAGCGTTTGCGGTTGAATGCGACAAAGACCCCGAGGAATATCCCTATATTGCGGCGGTATATTTCAACGGCAAAAAAGTAACAAGACCCTATTTGACCTATGCCGAAATCACTTCGGGCGGCGTGATGAAAGTTGAACTTTCAAAAGAGCCTTGCGAAAGCTTTGAATAAAATAAAACGGCAGTCGGTCTGACTGCCGTTTTGTCATTTTACCATCTGTTTTCTACGTATTCGCAGAAAGTATAAAGGTCTTTGATTTCGATTTTTGTTCCGTCGTCAAGGGTCATATCGCCGTTCCACCAACCGAAAATCTGGTGGCAGTTCATTCTGCCGATTTTAAGGTCGATGTCGCTGTGGTTATCAAAGGTCGGCTTCATCGTCATATTGAATCTGCCGTCCTCCGAAACAAATTTCCATTCCTCAAGGTATCTGTCCTTGGGAAATTTTTCAACGTCAACGGCGCCGAATTTATGAACCTTGCCGTCATAGATAATGCAGGTTTCGGTTGCGTGGCTCTCGTTGCCGATTGCCCAGGTGATTTCAAAACCGACAAGGTGCTTTTTGCCTTCTGCATCGGTGACGTAGGTTGAGCCGTTGCCCCAGTACCAGACCATTCTGTGAATGGTGTTTACTCTGCCCCAGTCAAGAGCGCAGAAAGAGTTTTCCTTTGAAAATTCATATTTGTAGTCGCCCCATTTGATTGTGCCGCCGCAGGGCATACAAAACTGCTTCGTGGTCATGAAATAACGGGTTTTATCCTCGTCAAAGGGGAAAATTGTGGTTATGTTTTCAAGACCCGGCATAATATCCATGCTTATGTCGCATTCAACAATCTTGCCCTTGTAAGGCTTTCTTATCCAGAGCGTTCTTTCGTTTTCCATTGTGTTGAAATCAAACAGGGTTTTGCCGATTTTATCGTTGAAGCGGTTGGGCACGTCGCCCTTTGCAGGCGGAACGTATTTGTTTGTGCCAAGGAAATATTCGTTTGAATCAAGAATAACCTCGCCCGTTCTGATGTTAACGAGTCTTACGCCGACGTAGCCGCCGATATGGATGTTTGCAAAGCTGATAAGCAGCTGCATTTCGTCATTCTGGATGTTATAAAAATCCCATTCCTTGCGGCTTGTGAGACCTGTTTTGACCTTTTTGCGGTCATACTCAAAAACATTGCGCCTTGCCCAACCCTTTGCAAGCAGAGTGCCGTCATCGGCAAGCAGGGGAGTGCTTTCGGTGTATTCGGTCTGCTTTGACTTTTCTTTCCATTCATTGAACGGAACGTAGGTTCTTTTTAATTCAACACTCATTTTCTTTCTCCTTTTCCTCTTTATCGTTTAGTGGCAACCGTGTTCGCCGCAGCCGTGTTCACTGCATTCGTGGTCTGCACCGTGGTGGTCATGGTGGTCACATTTTGCTTCGGGGTCAAAGTTGAGCTTGCCGCAAAGGAAATCCGCAACAGCTTTGTCTGCATCGCCCTTAACACCTCCGTAAACCTTTATGCCTGCGTTTGCGAGCGCAACCTGAGCGCCGCCGCCGATTCCGCCGCAGATAAGGGTTTTGACTCCGATTACCGTGAGCATACCCGAAAGGGCACTGTGACCGCTTGTGCCCGTGCCGATAATATCGGTGCGAACGATTTGGTTGTTATCGTCTACCTCATAAATTTTAAATTCAGCCGTGTGACCGAAATGCTGAAAAATTTCTCCGTTTTCGTATGTAACTGCTATTCTCATATCTGTTTTCCTTTCATATTTCAATGGTTTGCCCTGCGGAAAGATAACAAAGCCTTTCCATACGGGTTTTCATAAATTCGTATTGCTCAACACCTGTGCAGTGGCAGGTATAAAACGTTGCTTTGTGTTTGTTCAGCTCATCTGCATATCCTGCAAGCTTTTCGTCAAGCGGCAGCTTTGAAAAATGAAAGCCGCCGATAATGACGTCTGCATCAAACCACTGCGCAACGTTAAGAACGCCCTTGTGTGAGCAGCCGCTGACGAGCACACGTTTTTGATTTTCTTCAATAAGCAGGTAATGCTCGTGTCTGAAATCGTCGGGTATAAACGTACCGATTTCTTTGACGTTAAGTCCGAAACTGCCGGGATTATATGACGGCTTGTTTGCATTGCAGTCAAAAAGAGTAAGACCGTTGCCGATTTTTGTTGTACCTTCGGCAAAAACAAGTCGGCTGCTGTTTTCAAGAGAAACGTCGAGCCCGATATATTTTTCTGTGCCGTTATAGTGCGGCTAAAAGGCGCATTTGTGAAGATAAACGGGAGCTTTGCCGTTGATTTCAAGAAACTTTTTCAGTCCGCCGCCGTGGTCATAGTGTCCGTGTGACAAAACTGCAACGTCAACTGCAGACAAATCAACACCGAGCTTAACTGCGTTATCGGCAAAAAGCTCTGTCTGACCCATATCAAACAGGATTTTCAGGCTTTCTGTTTCAATGTAAAGCGAAAGTCCGTGCTCTGCGCCGATATAAGGCGAAACGGAAGTGTTTTCAACCAAAGAGATAATTTTCATTATTTAACACCATTCAGGTTTGTTTTTTTATAAAGACTATTTTCTATTATTATAGCATATCTGACATATATTGCAAGAAGTACGGCTCAAAACTATTTTTCAAAAAAATTTTATTTTTTTCATAGACCAATGCGGCTTTTGCTTCGTCTTATAGTTGAAAGACAAAAATGGCGGTGCAATTCCGATGCCGAAAGGAGGAAAACGGCTGTGAAAAAGTTGTGAGGAGTAACTCTTGGCATGAAACTGATTTGTAATCACAGCGAACAAATAATTACAACTTTTTAACCGTAAAATTACAAATGTTTACAGGTTGATTTCAATTCGGTTTTTGGTATTTACAAGCAAAAAAACGCGTGATATTATGCACACGTAAGAGGGGTTTACCCAATAAATAATGAGGAGAATTATTATGAAAAAAACAATCAGAGCAGCGGTTGCATTGCTTATTGCAATCATCATCGCGTGCGGTTCAATGACCGCTTTTGCGGCAACACCCGCAGACATTCAGTGCAACCTGACAGATGCCGACGAACCCACAACCTATGCTTATGCAGGTGAGCTTACGGTTGGCGGCGACGCTGTGAAAATCAGCGCAAAAGAAGACAACAACCACGTTTATTTTACTTTTGAAGCAGAAGAGGAAGGATATTACAGAATATCTTCAACCGATTGCAGCTTTGACGGCGGATGGTTTACCGTACCTGAAAAATATGAAAACGGTGTTTATCTCGGCTCAAAAGATTGCCTGTCAGGCAACGGTTATACAGAAAGATTCTTTTATCTTGAAAAGGGCAAGCACGTAACCTGCATCAATTTCGATATGATAAGCAAAGATGAGTTTGAGGTTGATTACGTAGGCGAAATCGTTGATTTTGTTTGCGATGACGGAGAAGTCAGAAATCTTATTCTCGGCTACGATATCGGAGCATATAACGATGGAAACGGCAAGATTTGTTACTATTTCAGTTCTTCTGTTGTATACAAATTTTCAAGCGGAGAAAGCTTTGGAATTGACTGGGCAGACGTTTCAATTTATACCGACAAAAAGCTTGAACACGGAGAATATGAGGTTGAAGTTGGTCTTGACAGCGTAAACTTCAGAAAAAAGACAACTCTCAACATTGTTGACATTACAAAGGTAATTTCAAAGGTTGAAATGACAAACGTTGAAAAATATACCGTTTTAAAGCGGTATTATGACAACGAAGTGGAGTATTCTCCCGTTGAAAGCGAAACTCTGACCGTCACATATGAAGACGGCACAAAAGAAAAGGTTGAAGAATTTGACGGCTACGGCTACATTAACGGAATAACGGTCAGAAGCTACTATGATTATGACTACAAGGGCGATTATGTTTTCTGTGTTTCCGTTGCCAACGAGCCTTTCATTACGGAAAGCTGTACCGTTGAGCTTGCTGACGGCAAAGAGAATGCTGACAGATACAACAAAAACAACCTTGATGAGCTGGAAAACGGTTTCTTCTGGACAAAATTCTTTTTCAACAGAATTCTCAGAAGCGAAACTCTTCCCGAAGTAATAGAGAATATCAAAGTGTTCTTTGCACGCGCAGCAGGCACGTGGCTTGAAACCTTTGCCGAGATTATGAAAAACACCGCAACAATGCTTGATTACATTGCGTTAAATTAACGCTTCGGCAACGGTAAAATTCAGATTACGGAGCAAAAAACAAACAGCATATAATTAAATTGTAAACAAAATGCGTGCCGCGAGTGCATGCAAATAAAATAAAGAGGAGAATTATTATGAAAAAAACAATCAAAACAGCAGTTGCAATGCTTCTTGCTATCATTATGGTATGCAGTTCTCTGACCGCGTTTGCGTCAAGTCCGTCAGATATCGAGTGGAACTTCTGGGAAGCCGAGGAAAATTCGGTTTACAGCTATGCAGGCGAAATTACCGTTGATGCAGGTGCAACAGACGTGAAGGGTTCAGGCGGCGAAGAATTCGAAAAGCTTGTTTATTACACTTTTGAAGCAGAAGAAACAGGTTATTATTCCGTCGAAACAAGCGGTGAATGCTGGTTCGGTATTCCCGACAGATATGAGGACGGCGTATATCGTGACACAAAGGACTATACCGAATCATATGGCTTCGCTGAAAGAATTTATTACCTTGAAGCAGGCGAATACATTATCGGCTTTGACCTCTATTATGATGCTACGGATGAAGTAAGCATTAATTTCTATGGCGATATCGTTAATATTTCCTGCGACGAAAAAACGTTCAAAGATCTTATTTTCAACAGCAGCATCAACGAAAGCGGCGATGAAGAAGCAGAACACGATTATTGGATTGATGCAAACGCAATTATGATCGAGTTTGAAAACGGCGCAGACGTAATAAGAGAATGCACAACAATCCTTATTTATACGGATGAAGAGCTTACAAAGGGTGAATATGACGTTGAAATCGGTATTTACGGCATTCCCTACAGACAGAAAGCAACAATCAGCATTATTGACATTAAAGATGTAATTGCAAAGATTGAGCTTGAAGACCTTGAACTTTTCACGGAGCGTGTTTATTACTTTAACGGCAGCAAATATAATGTTTCAACCGGTACGGAAGACCTGGTAATCACTTACACAGACGGAACAACAGAGGTTGTTGAGGATTTTGAAGGCTGGGAATGGCTTGAAGATAAAAACGTCAGCATTGAATCTTATTATGACACCGACGACGAAGGCAACTGGTGCTACATCGTGAGCGTTGCAGGTGTTGAATATATCAAAGAAGTTTGCACAGTAAGATCCGCAACCGGTATTGAAAACATTCTTATGTATCATTCGCTCAATCTGTCAAGAATAGCCAACACCTTTGACTGGATGGGAGTTTATTTCAGCGATATTTTCCATGCCGATTCAATCTCGGGTGCATTCAACAACCTTGGTTATTTCTTTACCGAAAGCACAAGCGACTGGCTTTACACCTTTGCAACAATTTCCAGAAACACAGCATTGCTTTTTGACTATATGTTTTAATATCTGAAGCATTATTCTTTCCCTAAAGAGGGCTGCCTGACGGCGGCTCTCTTTTTATTTTTTCGGCGGATTTGGACGTGTTAGAAAAGAATGTTGCATTATGCTGAAATTTTGGTTATTTTATCGGTTGAAAAATATTCTGTAATATCCTATAATATTTTTCAGTTTTGAAAAAATAAATGAGCCGAATGGCAAACGGAGGACAAATGGCAGCGATTAAAGAAAGAGAGAATAAAACGGCAGAAAAATCCGAAAGCAAATCAGCATCATTCAGAAAAACAAAGGCGTGGAAAATAATCAGAACGGTTCTGATTGTCATAGTTGTTGTTGCAGCGGCAATTATAACGTTTATGGCTTTTCCCGATTGGCCCCGTACTAAGGTTATTCCCAACGAAAATGCAACAAACCCTTATATCAGGGACTACCTTGACGTTGATATTTCGGCGCACCGCTCGGGCGCAGGCATTGCACCCGAAAACACTATGATGGCGTTCAAAAAAGTTCTTGAGGACAACGAAAAATACGGTGTTGACACATATGAATTTGACGTTAACATAACCGCTGACGGCGAGCTCGTTATTCTTCACAATCTCACGTATGACGAAACGTCGGATGCAAGAGAATTCTTTGGCAGAAAGAACGTTGCGGCATCAGAGCTTACTCTGGCAGAAGCCAAAAAGCTCAATATGGGCGAAAATTTTGAGATTGACGGTGAGTATCCCTACAGAGGTCTCAGGGGCGACGATATTCCCGATGACCTCAGGGTTGTTACCTGCGACGAGGTTATTGACTATATTGAGGCAAACAGCGGCGAGAAAAAGTTTAATTATATTATCGAAATCAAGAGCCTTGGTGAGGACGGAATGAGAGCGGCGGACAAGCTTTATTCCATCATAACCGAAAGAAATCTCAAGGACAGAGTAATCTGGGCAACGTCCGAAACCGACGTTTCGGAATATATGGCAAAAACATATCCCGATATGCCCCGCTCCGCAAATCCGCAGGAGGTATTTCAGTTCTTTATGTACTGCAAGCTCGGCAAAGACCTTGATGAGCTTGACGTTACTTACGTCGCCCTGCAGATTCCTTACGGCAAAAGCGCAGGTTATAACATTTTCAATCTGGGCACAAAGAAAATGATAAACTATGCCCACAAATATGATATCGCAATGCAGTACTGGACAATCAACAAAGAAAGATATGTCAGAAAGCTTGCCGAAAACGGCGCAGACTGCATTATGACGGACTATCCGCAGATGGCATATGAAGCGCTTGATGAGCTTAAAAGTGAACAGTAAAAAAAGAGGCTGATTTCAGCCTCTTTTTTTATCGGTTAAGCAGGTAGATTGCAAAATTCAGATATGCGGCAAAGGCTACCCACAGCAGATAGGGGATTTGCAGATATGCCGCAAGCGGACTTATCCGTTTGAAAAGAATTATCATTGCCACAATGACCGCAAGCAAAAGCAGAATCCAGATAAACGCAAACAGATATGCCTGCATATTAAAGAAAATCAGACTCCAGATGAAATTGACGGCAAGGTTAACGCCGTAAACAATCAGAGCGGTTCTGACTCCGTCGTGCTTTGTGTCCTTGAATCGGTAAACAAGGGCGGCGCTTATTCCCATAAGCGTAAAAAGAACGGTCCACACTATCGGGAAAAGAATTGATGGCGGCGAAAGCGGGGGCCTGTTGATTTCGGAATAGATATCCATGCTGCCGCTTGTCACCGCTGCGGAAATTCCGCCAACGGCAAGTGCAATCACAACCGAAACGATAAAGGGTTTAAGTTTTTTGAGCATATTTCTGTCACCTCACAGATATTTTATGATGTTTGATACGGTTTAATTCTGAAACGGACACGTTAAATAAGATAAAATTAAATAAATGATTGATTTTATAACCAAAAAAACGCCCTCAAACCTGTGCAATATTAATGAAAAAAATTTATGCGGTTGAAATATTATTTATAATGTGGTAGACTTAATTGAATAATTTTAAAGATAAGGAGAGATGATATGGCAACAGAGTCAAACGCAGCCGTACAGACTGAAGAACAGGCTAAAAATCTTGCCTTCAGAAACAGACGCTATGTCGGAACGAAAGAAACTTTAGCCTATATCCTTGACGATATTGCGCAAAGCTTCAACATAGGCAAGTATGACGATATTTTCAGAATAAATATTCTCAAAATTGACCTTAAACTTCAGTCACTCACTAATGGTATTATCGGTGTTTGGGATATTATCAACGACCTTTTCCTTGCCGCTATTGTTGACAGAACAAGAACACGTTGGGGTAAGTTTAAGCCCTGGCTTCTTGTTTACGCAATCCCCGGCGTTCTTATTTCACTTATTTATTGGGGTCTTCCCATTGTGTTCGGTACACAGGGTATCGGCTCTACGATGTCAAGGTTTGTGCCGTATCTTTTCCTGCAGATATTCAACAACCTTGCAGGCTCGCTTATCACAATTGTAAGAACGGGTATGACGGCTACCATAACGCCCAACATTGTTGACAGAACCCGTCTTATATCTTCGGCAAACCTTCTTTCAGGCTTTGTTGAAAAGGCACCTGAAATCCTGATGGGCTTCATCATCGACCTTTACATCAACAACCCTGACAATAAGGCTCTTGAGATTACAAACAACACGGCATATCAGCTTGGTTATAACAAAATGTTTGTTATCGGCGGCGTGGTTACTACGCTGGCTTGCGGATTGTTTGCCTTGATTTATGCCTTTGTTGCAAAAGAAAGAGTTATGCAGACGGTTGACCGTCCCGCTATCACAAGCGGTCTCAAATCGGTTATTACCAACAAGCCGCTCCTTCTTATCACTCTTTCCGAAATCCTCGGTTCATTCAGCGTTGGTCTGGGCACAAACCTCTATTATATCAACGTGCTTAACCTCGCATCAATGTCAACAATCGTCGGTATTCCCGGTGCTGTTGTTTCACCCATTTCGTATTCATACGTTCCCTGGGCACGTTCTAAGTTCTCAACCAAGGCTCTGTGGATTGCCAGCTCCCACGTTGACAGCGTGCTGATGCTCGGCGTATTCGCCGCAGGCGAGCTTATCAACACCAAGACCAAGAAGGGCTATGAGAACCTTGCGGTTATGATTCCTGCATTTATGATTCGTGAAACCCTCTGGATGTTCTTCTGGGGTCTCAGAAGCGTTATCCCCAACGAAATGCGCAACGAAGCCATCGACTACGGCGAATGGAAGAACGGATTCAGATCAGAAGGTAAGACAGGCGTTGCCAAGGACGTTGTTAAGAAGGGTGTTGACACCATCAAGAACACCATTCAGCCTCTTCTTCTCGGTGCGGTTGGCTATGATATCAACGCAACACAGGGTAACCAGACACCCAAAGCACGCCATGCTCTTTTCTGGATGTGCACATTCCTTCCCGTTGTTACAGGTATCCTTAGCATCGTTCCCAAGTTCTTCTATGACCTCAGCGGCGAAAAGAAAGACAGAATGTATGCTGAACTCTTTGAAAGAAGAGCTGCTATGCAGAATCAGGTTAACGAGTTTAACGATAATGCACAGGCACAATAATCAAATCACAAAGCCCCGACGCTCTGTCGGGGCTTTTAAAATGGATATGGAAAGAATAATCAAAATAATTGAAGATATAAATAAGAATAAAAGACTTTTGGTTATCGGCATTGACGGTCCTTGCGCATCGGGCAAAACTACTCTTGCCGCAAAGCTTGCAAAAGAGCTTGGAGCGCAGGTTATTCACACCGACGATTTCTTTTTGCCGTTTGAAATGAAAACGTCTGAGCGCCTTTTGCAACCGGGCGGCAATATTCATTATGAACGGTTTTGTCGTGAGGTTGCAAAGGGAATCGCAACGGGCAAAGAGTTTGAATACGGTGTTTACCGTTGCTCTGACGGAATGATTGCCGAAAAAAAGACGGTTGTTCCCGAAGGGATAATCATTATTGAAGGCTCGTATTCCTTGCACCCGTCGATGAGTGTTGACTATGATTTACGTGTATTTGTTGAAGCTTCGATTGAGGTCAGGCTTGAAAGGATACTTGAACGTAACGGCAGTGAAAAGCTTGAGGTGTTCAAAGAAAAATGGATACCAATGGAAAATGAGTACTTTGAGTATTTCGGCATAAAAGAAAAGTGCGATATTATAATTGAACAAAAATAATCCGCCGCTCACAAAGAGCAGCGGATTTTGTTTTTTTTAGTCAAGCTTTGCCTTCAGGTAGTTATCGTAGAAATCCTTAACGCCTGCATAGAAATCGTCAACCGTGCCGTCATTTTTCATAATGTAGTCGGCCATCTTTTCGCTTTCGCTGGTGTGGAAGATTTCTTCTTCGTGGATATCGTTTTCACGAAGCTTTTCAACGCTCTTGCCGTCTCTTTCGGAGCCTCTTGCGAGCATTCTCTGGTAACGGACTTCGTCATCGCTGATAACAACGTCAACAAGAACAAACTTGTCGCCGAAAGCCTTTTTGAAAACCTCGATATCTGAGGGAGGACGAATGCCCGAAACAAGGAAGTTGGGGCTGTCTGATTCCTTGATCTTTTTAACGATCATTTCGGGGAAGAAGGTCTGACCGTTTTCGGACATATACTTCTTTGAAGTAGCGTGGAGATTGTCTCTTGTGAGCTCAAGGCCGTCTTTGGCGGCAAGCTCTCTGACAACGTCACCGATTGAAATCATAGGAAAGTCATAAGTTTTCGCAACATACTCAAGGAAAAAGTCTTTGCCTGTGCCGTTTTTGCCTACAGCAGCTAAAACCATAATTGATTACCTCCGTTATATTTATTGCACATTAAATTTTACAATATTATGTGCCTTTTGTCAAATCTTATTTTGTTGCTTTGCGGACATCTTCAAGGGTGCCGAGCACAAGCAGGTGATCGCCTTTTTCAAAACGCTGAACGCCCGAGATAACGGGGCTTACTTTGTGACCGTTTTTGGTTGCGAGAACAGAGAGATTATAATTCACTCGAAAGTTCAGTTCACGAACTGTTTTGCCTACCCAACGGTCGGCAACGTCAATCTCATAAATCGAATAGTCGCTGTCGAGGTTGATATAATCAAAAATGTGCTCGCTGCTTTCTATGATTGCGTAACGCTCCGCCATATTTTTATCAGGATAAATAACGGCATCTGCACCGTTGCGCAGAAGGAATTTTTCCTGAATATCCATGTCAGCTTTTGTGACAACCTTTTTTGCGCCGCAATCCTTGAGCAGGCTCGTTATTTCAAGGCTGTTCTGAAAATTTTCGCCCATGCATACAAAGCACACGTCAAATGAAGGCACGTCAAACGTTTCAAGCACCTCAATGTTGGTGCAGTCGCCGATTTTTACGCTGTCGGCATATTTCATCATTTCTTCAACAGCGGCTTCGTTTTTATCTGCAATCATGATTTCGCAGTCTGTTTTGGCAAGGCTTTTGCAGAGATGGCAGCCGAAATGACCAAGACCGATTATAAGAAAAGATTTCATATTTATGCTCCTTAACCAATTGTTATTTTTTCTTTGGGATTTTTAACCGGCGGTGAGGTTCGGGGTTCCATAAGCGCAAGTGCAAAAGAAACACTGCCAACCCTTCCGCAATACATAAGAAAGATTATTACAATTCTTGAAGCGGCAACAAGGTCACGGGTGATGCCTGCGGTCATACCGACCGTTCCGATGGCAGAGGCAACTTCAAAAATTATGTCTGAAACGCCGAGCAACGGCTGGAATGCGCAAATCAGAATTATGCCCGTAAGAGCAAGCGTGATGTTTGTGAAAGCAACGGAGCTTGCTTTGTGAATGGCATCATCCTCAAGGCGTCTGCCGAAAATGCCCTTTGACTGTCTGCGGCGGATACCGTTGAAGGTTGAAATTGCGATAACAGCAAGGGTGGTTGTTTTCATACCGCCTGCCGTTGAACCGGGAGAGCCGCCGATGAACATAAGAAATACCGTCAGCATTTTGCTTGAGGAAGAAAGGGCGGCAGTGTCGGTTGTGTTAAAACCTGCCGTTCTTGCTGTTACGGAATCAAAGAAAGAATTGAGAATGCTCTGACCGAAGCCGAGACCAGCGTTTGTATGGTTTCTTTCAAAAACAAGGAACAGCAATGCACCGACAAAAGTGAGAATTGCCGAAACGGTAAGAACAATCTTGGTGTGAAGCGCATACTTCTTAAAATTTATCCCATTTTTGCAGATATCGTCCCAAACAAAAAAGCCGATGCCGCCGATGGTGATAAGTGCCATAACCGTGATGTTAACAACAACGTCGTCGGCGTGATAAGTCAGAGAACAATAGGGTTCGTAAACGCCCATAAGGTCGAAACCCGCATTGCAAAAGGCAGATATTGAGTGGAAAACAGAATACCATATACCTTTGCTTAGTCCGAATTCGGGGATAAAGCGGGTTGCAAGAACAAGCGCGCCGATGCCTTCAATTATCGCAGTGCCCGTAACGATTGTTTTTGTGAGGTTCAGAATGCCGCCGATGTTATCATTGTTGATGCTTTCAACCATAGTTATTCTTGTGCGCAGGCTGATGCGGCGCTTAATAACTATTGAAAACATTGTTGCGATTGTCATAAAGCCCAAGCCGCCAACCTGAATAAGGCAGATGATAACCGCCTGACCGAAAAGGCTCCAGGAGGTTGCGGTATCAAGAACAACCAGACCTGTTACACACGAAGAGGAGGTTGCCGTAAAAAGTGCGTTGAGGAAACCTGCGCTTTGACCGCTTTTTGAGGCGAAGGGCAGAGAGAGAAGCAACGCACCGACCATAATAAAAATCATATAGCCGAAAGCGATAATGCGTATGCTTGAAGGTTTCTTTTTCATTTCATACCCCCGGTTTGTTTGATAAAAGTGATTGTAACATATTTTTATAAATATTTCAATACAACAAAATGCCTTGCACGGACTTACCTGTGCAAGGCATTGATTAAGGTTCGCTTATATAATTGAGCGGATTAACTCTTGTGTAGCTGTATTCATCGCCGAGCCTTACCTCAAAATGGAGGTGAGGAGCCGTTGTGTTACCTGTGCCGCCGATTTCGCCGATGGTCTGACCCTGAGAAACTTTGTCGCCGCACTCAACGTAAATTGTTTTGGCGTGAGCATAGAGAGTCTGTGTGCCGTTGCCGTGGTCAATTATGCAGTAATTGCCGAAACCTGTGTTCCATTCGCCGTCGTTCTTGACTTTAACCACCACGCCTGATTTTGCCGCACGGAAAGCCTTGCCGTAAGAAAGGCTGTTGCCGTTGCCGTCACGGGTGTCGCCGTCTGAACCGATAACAAAAATATCAACGCCGTGGTGAGCTGCGCCGCTTTCATAATAGGGGAAGCCTGCAACAACTTTTGAGTTGCTCGCAACGGGCCAGAGCATTTTGTTTTTGTCAGAGTCGGTCTGTTTCTCTTTTTTTGCCTGAGTTGTTTCAGGCTCGTTAACGGTTGTTTTTTCTGCAGATGTTTCCGTTTCTTCAACAACCGCTTTTTCTGTTGTTGTTTCGGTGATGATTTCTGTTGTGTTTTCAAGCTGTGTGACAGCTTCTTCAAAAACAAAGGTGGTTTCCTCAGCAAGAATTTCGGTTAAGGGTTCTTTGATTTCTGCTGAAGCAGTGTCAGCCGAAACCGTAACGGTTTCGATTGCGGTGAGAGTTGTTGAAGGAATGCTGTGAACTGCGTCAAAGCAAGCTGCATCGAGAATGACCGAGTGTTCCGTTGCATCTTCGTTTGCGAAAACCCACGGAGTGATTTCTGTTATTGAAACGATGAGTAAAGACATCACCGCTGATAATATTTTTAAACTAAATGCCATTTTGAAAAAATCTCCTTAAAACCAAGCTGCTTGATATTCGATAGGCTGCGTGCACGGATTTTTTGCAAAACCCAAGAAAGCATTATACCAGAAAATCGAACGGATTTCAAGTGTGAATTTTCCAAAATGGCATTTCAATGAGCGTGATATTTGTTCAAGTATACAGAAAATATGAATAAAGAATTAACAAACACACATAAATATCACTTTTTGTGCAGTTTTATATTTTCAAGAACACTGTAAGGGATTTTCAGATTACCGAGACCTGTGCCGATGCTGATATGCGGCTTCATTTGTGCGTGAAAATCGGTGCCGCCCGAGATGATAAGACCCAAATCGGCGGCAAGAGCCTGATATTTTGCCTGCATTTCGGGTGTATATTCGGTGTAATAGCCTTCAACGCCGTCAAGACCGCAGGCTTTGAGCCTGATTAAAAACTCACGCAGCTCTGCGTCACTCTTCTTGGTCAGGTGCAGATGCGCAACGCAGGCAACGCCGCCGCATTCTTTAATCAGCCGCACAGCTTCTTCGTCTGTCATTGTCTGCTTGCCGCAATATGCATATTTGCCGTTTTCGAGGTAGAGCTTAAAGCCTTCGCTGACGCTTTTGGTGTAACCCTTGTCCATAAGAAGTCTGGCAAAATGCGCTCTGCCGATAAAATCATTCGGCGCAATCGCTTCTGCTTCGGCGAGCGTTACGTCAAAGCCAAGCTCGTTTAGCTTGCGGCAGGTTTCACGGTTGCGGTAACGTCTTGTCTCAACAACCTTTTTGAGCATATCCAGAAGCTTCGGATTTTCAATATCTATATAGTAGCCGAGAATGTGTGTTTCGGTTTCGGATTGCACCGAAAATTCAATTGCAGGCACAACCTCAACGCCGATTCTTTCGCCCTCCGCCATGGCTTCTCTGACGCCGTCAACCGTATCGTGGTCAGAGAGCGCAATGGCGGCAAGTCCCGCCTTTTTTGCTTCGCGCACAACCTCGGCAGGTGTCATTGAGCCGTCGCTCATAAGTGAATGCGTGTGCAGGTCAATATATTTTTCCATAAAATCACTCTATTCAATAACAATATAGCCGCAAACGGGCAGAGTAACGGTGCCGCTGACAGTGCCGCCGTTTATAATGTCGGCATATTCTCTGTCAAGAACAACCGATTTTTCGTCGTCTGTAAAATTCATTGCGAAGATGTGGCTGCCTCTTTTGCGAATCAGCACGCCTTCGCTTGATTTGATTGCAGAATCGGGTGATATGCCGATGTTTTCAATAAGCATATCGCAGAAATCGGCGGCAAAGTCAGAATCGTTTCTGAACGCAGCATAGTAAGCCTTGCCGTTGCCAAAGCTGTTTTCTGTTACGGCGGGCATACCCGCATAGAAATCATGTTTATATTCGCCAAGAATTTTTGCGCCGTTTGCGTGGATGATATCGCAAACGTGAACAACGTCATAGGTTTTATTGCCAAAGGTTGCTTCGTTTTTCATACCCTCGGGCAGAGAATCGGTGTCCTCGTGCCAGATACCGAAAACGTCCTTGAGTCTGCCTGCAGGAAAACCGCCGAGATAGCAACGGTCATCAGTGTCAACAAGACCCGAAAGATAGGTTGCGGCAAAATGTCCGCCGTTTCTGACGTATTCTTCGATTCTTTCGATTGTGCCGTCCTTGAGCATATATAAAAACGGCGCAATTACAAGATCGTATTTTGAAAAATCAGCGTCCATAGGTATAACGTCAACGGCAATTCCTTTGTTGAGGAAAGGTTTATACCATTTCATACACTCATCGGAATAGCTACGGTTAACGTTGTTGAAGCCGCAGAAATGCTTGATTGCCCAGCCGTTTTCCCAGTCATAGATAACTGCGACTTTGCTGTTTGTGTATTGACCGACAACGCCGTCAAGCTTTTCAAGATTTTTGCCGAGACGGGCAACGTCGCCGAAAACCCTTGTGTTTTCGTGACCGCAGTGGTCAACAACCGCACCGTGATATTTTTCGTGGCCGCCTCTGCTTTTTCTCCATTGGAAATATTGCACGCTGTCAGCGCCGTGAGCGACAGCCTGAATCGAAGAAAGCTCCTGCATACCGGGTTTGGGAAGCTTGTTTACGTTGTGCCAGTTAACAAGCGAGGGGGTGCTTTCCATCATAAAGAAGGGCTGACCGTCTTTCATTGAGCGGAATGCGTCGTGAACAAAAGCGGTTTCAAGCGCCTCATCGGTGTTTCTGCCCTTATCCCAGGCAGGGTAGTTATCCCACGAAACAAGGTCAAGCTTTTTGGCGAATTTCTGATAATCAATGCCGTCGTAAAGCCTCATAAAGTTAGTGGTGATGGGGATATCGGGGGTGATTTCACGAAGAGGAGCAATTTCATTTTCATAGAAAGAAATGTGGCTGTCGGAAACAAATCTGTTCCAGCAGAGCTTCATTGCGGAAACGTGGTTTTCACCTCTGAATTTGGGCGAATTAATCTGGCTCCAGTCGGTCATTCTGTGCGCCCAGAAGCCGTTCCACCATTTTTCGTTAAGTTCTTCAAGGTCATTGTGATAATATTCCTTGCACCAATCCCTGAATGCCTGCTGACAAAGCTCACAATGACATTCGCCGCAGTATTCGTTGGATATGTGCCACATTTTCAGAGCAGGGTGGTTTTTGTATCTTTCTGCAAGAATGCGGTTGATGTTTCTTACCTTTTCTCTGTAAACAGGTGAGGTCAGACAATGGTTATGGCGCACGCCGAATTCGTTGCGTATGCCGCTTTCTTCAACACGGAGAACCTCGGGATATTTCTGCGCAAGCCAGGGCGGTCTTGCACCCGACGGTGTGGCAAGAATAACGGAAACACCGTTTGCGTGAAGCTTATCCATAATTGTGTCAAGCCACTCGAAGTTATAGACACCCTCTTCGGGTTCAATGAGCGACCACGCAAAAATCGCAACAGTTGCGCTGTTGACGTGCGCAAGCTTCATCAGGCGCATATCCTCGTCCCAGATTTCGGGCGTGTTTATCCACTGGTCGGGGTTATAGTCGCCGCCGTGAATGATATGGTCAAAAAATTTCTTTTCCATAAACAGTATCACTTTCTTAAATGTGTTTTTAACTATTATACTTTATTAAAACAAATTATTCAATAAAAAAGCGGACACACACAGGTGTATCCGCAAAAATATTTACCAATTGTGAATGCATTCGGGATTTGCAAAGATCTCGTCAAGTTTCTTGATAAAGGGAATAACGTCGTTAAAGCCGCCGAGACGGTGGTCAAACATAATGTTGATAGGCAGAATCTTTTTGGTTGCGATGTCAACAACGCCGTCCTCATTTTTGAACGCATAATCTCTGTCCTGAACGGCGCCCATTGCCATAATGAAAACCTGAGGATAGAGAATCGGGGCATAAGTAACGTTGCCGCTCAGGCCTTTATAGAGTGAACCGAGATTTGTCAGGCAAACGGAGCCTTCGTTCATATCGTCAACCTGAAGCGAGGTTTCATCGTGGGGAACGTGCTTGAGCAGACCTTTGACCTCTGCAACCTTGTATTTGCCGACGTAGCCTGTTGCTATCTGGGCGGCGGTTGAAGCAAGCTTGCCTTTGAGAACAAAGCCGATAAGTCTTTGCAGAATAATGTCGAAAAGCAGACGGTCAACGTCGGTTGTTTCAAGAGTTTTTGTAAGTCTTTCAAATTCCTCTGACGTTTCTTTGAGTGTTCTTTCTTCAAGGTTTCTGATTTTAACGGGGAAGGTTTCGCCGTCGATAAGCATAGGCACTGCAACGTCGATGTGCTTTTTGATGATGAGTCTGCCTGCCGATGCCTTGAACTTATAATCCATATGTGCGTTGAGTCTGGGCGCAGCTTTAAGACCCTCGGTCAGAACACGGAGCATAATTGTATTGAATGTGAGCTTGTAGTCACAGCTTGCCTTGAGCTTTGTGAATTCTTCCCAGAACTTTGTTATGTCGGCTTCGTAGTTATAGCCGCCTGCGGGAATGTTTCTTTGTGCGTTTGAAAGAACGTTGCCCGAAACTCTTTTTTTGATGTTATAATATTCGATTTTGTCGCCCGGCTCGGGGTTGTTGAGTGCCTTTGTGATGTATTCTTTGAATCCCATTTTCATTTCCTCGCTTTATTTTTATTCAACCAATTTTAACAAATAAAGTATGTATATGTCAAATTTAATTTTTATTAAGAGAAAGTTGCCGCAAATTGCTGTACTTTGCGGTGAACAGGTGATATAATCTTAACCGTAAAATGTCACGGGGGTGTCAAAAATGAAAAACATAGTTCTTATCGGTATGCCCGGTGCAGGCAAAAGCACAATCGGTGTTCTGCTTGCAAAATCGATGCTTATGGATTTTGTTGATACCGATTTGCTTATTCAGAAAAAATGCGCCGACAGCCTTTGCGGAATAATTGCGGCAAAGGGTATAGACGCTTTTCTTAAAATTGAAAACGACGTTATTTGTGAAAACACGTTTGAAAACTGTGTTGTTGCAACGGGCGGTAGTGCGGTCTACGGCGCAGAAGCGATGGCAAAGCTGCGTGCAAACGGCACGGCGGTATATCTGAAACTCTTGCCCGAAGAACTCGAAAGAAGAATTGATAACATTCATACACGGGGCATTGCAATGAAAGACGGCACAACCATTGCCGCTCTTTATGATGAGCGTGCGCCGCTTTATGAAAAATATGCCGATATCACCGTTGACTGCGAGGGCCTGACACCCGAGCAGTGTGTTGAGGCGATTGCAGAGCTTATCGAAAAAAGAGCTTGAATGACTGTCGACAGAGAACGTAAGCGAAATGAAAACCTTTGGTTTACCTTATGTTTTTCGGAATGTAAACCCGACTTTCTTGTTTTATGTGGGCAAATGTGGTATAATTATATCAATGTAAAGGCAGCTTTACATAAATAAAACAAAGGGGATAAAATATGGGAACATCAGTATTGTTGGTTTTTCTTGCGCCTGTTATGGCGGCTTACATTCTGTTTGGCGGTGCTTTTGAGGCGGTTTTCGGTTCGCCGACAGAAAAGGTTGTTTTGCCTTATGACGAATCAAAAGGCATCGTCTGGGAATATGATAACGTTGACGACCCCTATATCAACCTCAAAAAGGTGGAAATCAAGGGCGATGAGCAGATTTTTGTTTTTGAAAACAGCGAAGATACAATCACGAGTCTGTTTAACATTGTCATAAACAGCTTTTTGGATACGGGCTATGAAGGCAACGTTATGGACCTTGTATTTACCGATGAAAACGGCAACACAAAAACTTTCTATGCTTCAGCCGGAGGTATGATGTCTGCACCCGACATATTTGCTGCCGAGGAATGCCTTGTTACGCAGTACACCGTTACGGCGGAAAATCCGTCGGAATCGGGAAGCTGGGGTACGATTTCGGGTAATGAATACGTTCTGGCAAAAAAGGCAGACGTTTCGCCGAGCGCAACCTTTACCGTTGTAAAAATGCCGTGTTATACTGCGGAATACTTTTCGGTTGACTTCTCTTACTCAACAAAAATAGTCGGACTTGAAAAAATAACAACCTCTTTCGGCACTTCAGAGTCCAACGAGCTTACCGTGACAAACGAGCGCCGTGAGCTTTATTACACAAGCGGATTGGTTAAATAAGCTTAATAAGCACACTCATTATAACAGCAACAGCCTCCTGCAAACGCAGAAGGCTGTTTTTCTTATTTCTTCGGTATTTCCTGCACGCCGTAGTGGTCAACGAGTGCGTAGTATTCGTCCTCGGTGATTGCAACAACCGAGCCGTGGCGGGGATGAAGATGGCTCATTGAATAGGTCGAGCGCTGAACACGCTTGAAATTCTGAAAATCCTTTGTCATCTGTGCAAAGAACGAATCTTCGCCGTATTCGTCCATTATCATCATCCAGCTGTCCGTGCCGTTTATGCGGAACATTGAGCTGCCCTCAACGCCCCAGTAGTTGAGCGAAACGATTTTGTAATCGGTGTTGTAAGGACCCGTCAAATTCTTTGAACGCACGTAAGCAATTTTCTGCGTCAGGTCCTCTTTGAAATAGAGATAGTAATAACCGTCTTTTTCGTTGTAGACTATATCGCCGTCAATGCACTGAACGTTTCTGGTTTCGCCCGTTTCGGGGTCAATCTCGTTCCATCTGCCGTATAAAACCTTGGGCTCGGTTTCAAACTTCTTGAAGTCCTTGGTATAGGCATAATAGTGACCTGCGGTGTCGTTTTCAACGGTTGAAGTTGCCCAGTAGACCATATACATCTGTGCGTTTTCGTCCCAGATTGCCTGCGGCGCCCACGCTCTGTTTGTGTTTTCAAACCCCTCAAACTGACGGATATCAATAACCGTTTCGTCAATCCAGTTGATAAGGTCATAGGATTTCCACGTGATGAGTGCGTGGTTTGAGGTCCAACCCTCAAGCGCATTCATATCCGTTGCGATTATGAAATAGCATTCCTTGCCGTTTTCGTCGTGACCTTTGAGAATATAAGGGTCACGCACGCAGCCTGTGCCGAGCTGCTGGTCAATTATCGGCTCATTGTCATTGAGCGCCTTGAAGCGATAACCGTCTGTGCTGACCGCAAGGTGAATCTGCTGCTCGCTGACTTCGTTACCGACAAAATAGCAGAAAAGATATGCGCCCTCTCTGCTCACGGGCGGATAAACGTAATTGTTGAAAATGCAATTGAAAAGGTAATAGCCTGCCATTATGAACGCCATAAAAAAGCGTTTGAAAGCCATGAGTGTCATAGTTCAGCTCTCCTTTGTTCCGAGTAAAACCATTATATAACAGATTTTGCGAAATTGGAACAGGTTTTATGATATATTGTTGTTTTTGTATTGTAGGGGACGGCGACCCGACGTCCCGAATAAAATCAGCAGACCGACTGCTTGACGGGTTGTCGGGGACGCCAACCCCTACATTGAATTTTCAATGTTTAATTGACATGGTTTGCTGTAAGTTATATAATTAAAAGGATAAAGTTATTTGAGGGGTACGCTATGGATAATTTTGCAAAAAGATTTAAAATTGATTGCTCTCCCGGTGCCGATAAAAAACAGGTTTACGTTAACGGCAGAACAAGGCTGACCGTTATAACGCCCTGTATGCTTCGCGTTGAAATGCAGGCGGACGGAAAATTCTGCGACGAACCGACGCAGAGCGTGTGGTTCAGAGATTTTGACAAGCCCGAATTTTCTGTCAAAGAAGCAAACGGCAAGGTTGAAATCAAAACAGAGAAGGTTATGTTTGTTTATTCGTTAAAGGAAAACAAAATGCTTTCAATCAAGCTTGCTGACGGCAGAAAGGTTACGGATTTCAAGTCAGGTAACCTCAAGGGCACAAGCCGCACCCTTGATATCACAGCCATTGACAGAGTGGGCGACGGCGTATGCTCAAGAAACGGTGTTGCCGTGCTTGATGACAGCAAAACTCTTGTCATAAAAGATGACGGACTTATTTTGCCCCGTGATAACGCCGAAACCGATGAATATTATTTTGCTTACGGCAACGATTATATCGGCGCAACAACCGATTTGTATAAGCTGACGGGCAAGGTGCCGCTTATCCCCAGATATGCTCTTTCAAACTGGTGGAGCAGATATAAGGATTATTCACAGGATGAATATCTGAGCCTTATGGACAGATTCAAGGAAGAAAAAATCCCCATCACCGTTGCGACGGTTGATATGGACTGGCACTGGGTAAAGATTAAAGAAAAATTCGGCAAGGACAGCCATAAGGTTACAAAGCATCTTAACTTTATGGAATACATTTATGATATCTGGTCGGTTGGCTGGACGGGCTACAGCTTCAACACAGACCTTTTCCCCGACCCAGACGGCTTCCTCAAAAAGCTTAAGGACGATAACTATAAGGTTACGTTCAATATTCACCCTTCAATGGGTGTCCGCTGGTTTGAGAATCAGTATGAGGATATGTGCAAGGCAATGGGGCAGGACCCTAAAGAGAAAAAGCCTGTTGCGTTTGACATAACCGATAAGAAATTCACAGAGAATTATTTTGATATTCTTCACAGACCCCTTGAAGAAAAGGGCGTTGACTTCTGGTGGATTGACTGGCAGCAGGGCAAAAATACACCCGTCAAGGGTCTTGACCCGCTCTGGGCGCTCAACCACTATCATTTTCTTGATAACGCAAAGGATAACCACAGACCGCTTATTCTTTCGCGCTTCTGCGGCGCAGGCAGCCAGAGATATCCTCTCGGCTTCAGCGGTGATACAACCCAGACGTGGAAAAGCCTTGACTATCAGCCCAGTTACACCGCAACCGCAGCAAACGTTGCCTATCCCTGGTGGAGCCACGATATCGGCGGTCACTGCATGGGTAAAAAGGACGATGAACTCTATCTGCGCTGGGTGCAGTTGGGCGTTTTCAGCCCCGTTATGCGTCTGCACTCAACCAACAACGAGTTTGCAGGCAAAGAACCCTGGAATTACAGCGGTCCGGTTCAGCGGATTGCAACCGACGCACTGCGCTTAAGACATAAGCTTTTGCCCTATATCTACACAATGAACTACCGTACACACACCGAATGCAGAGCGATTTGCGAGCCGATGTATTATGCGTATCCCGAAGATGAAAGCGCATATAACTGCAGAAACGAATTCTTCTTCGGAACGGAGCTTATTGTTGCGCCCATTACCGAGCATACCTCACGCAAAACAAATCTTGCAGGTGTTAACGTATGGATTCCCGAGGGCAGATATACCGATATTTTCACAGGCAGAATATATAAGGGCAACAAATTTGTAAAGATGTACCGTGATATTGATTGCATTCCCGTTCTTGCAAAAGAGGGCGCAATTATTCCCATGAGTGCAAACGACAGAACCAACGATTGTTCAAACCCCGAAAAGCTTGAGGTTCTTGTTTACAGAGGCAACAACACGTTTACGCTTTATGAGGATGACGGTGAAACGCTTTCATATCAGAACGGCGAATATCTTAAAACCGCATTCACTGTTGCTGAAAACGCAAACAGGGTTGAGCTTTCTGTTTCAAAAGCGGCAGGCAAGATTTCTGTTGTGCCCGAAACCAGAACTTTTGTGTTCAAATTCAGGGATGTTGTTTCTGCGTCTGCGGCTGTTACGGTTAACGGCACAGCTTACGATGCAAAGGCAGAGGTAATCGGCGGCACGGTTCAGATTGAAGTTGCCGCAAAGGCTGACGCCGATATCAGAATTGTTCTGAGTAACTGCGCATATCTTGAAAACAAGAATGAAAAGCAGGAGCTTACAAAGGTTATTTCTAAATTCCAGATGTCAACCGACGTCAAGGGAATGATTTACAACGGTTTCATAAAGAACGGAAAAGCTCTGCCGTCAGTTGCAAAACATTTTGCAGGACCAATCAAGGAAATCAAAGAATTATACAGATAAAGAAAACCGAAGCATCACATCCGATGCTTCGGTTGTTATTAAAGACTGTTAAGTATATCAAGCACGCATCTGAGTTCTTCAGGCTTGAACTTGTCAACGGGTTTGTTGTTTTCAACGCAGTCTGCAAAATAAATAATTTCGTTTGCATAGGCGTTGCTCTTGGGAAGATTGATGTTGCCTGTGTCGCCATCGGCCTCCTGCGAGAGGTCAATTTTTTCGTCGTCTTTAAGGTGAATCATCATCTTGCCGTTTTCGCTTGCAACAATTGCATCCTCAAACTGGAAGCGGAATTCTGCTGTGAACGGATATGAAGCGGCATACCACGAAGCCTCGGAATTGATTGAAAAATCGCCGAAATCGTAGCAAATGCTGATGAAATCCTGCTTGGGCAGCTTTGAACGGTACTGATGAGCAACCTTAGGCAGACCGAATGCATAAACCATAAAGTCGAGGTCGTGAATGTGCAGGTCAAAGGGAGTCAGACCGCTGCGCTTTTCGTCCATCATCCAACCGTCCCAGCTCCATTTGGGGTAACCGCCAAGGCGAATCATTGTACCCGAAAGAAGCTTGCCGTATCGTTTTGAATCATAGATTTCTTTAAGAAGCTCATATTCGGGCCAGAAGCGAAGAACGTGAGCAACCATAAATTTAACGTTGTTCTTTTCTGCGGTGGAGTAAACCCTGTCAATATCTTCTTCCTTAAGGGAAATGGGTTTTTCGGTGATAACGTTGATGCCCTTTTCCATTGCCTTAACGGCAAAATCTGCGTGCAGATAGGTGGGCAGGCAGATGTCAAGGATATCAAGCTCTTCGTTTGCGAGCATCTCGTCAAAATCAGTGTAGCAGCGTTTGTTGCCGTATTTTTCCATTCTCTCCGGGCGGATATCGCAAAGCGCAACAAGCTCGGCATTATTCATTTCTTCCCAAACGGGAATGTGGGCGCCGCTGATTCCGCCAACGCCGACAAGACCGACTTTAAGCATAAGTTTTTGTCTCCTTTTGTTTTTATAACCATTTTATCACTATTGCGGCAAAAATCAAGACCGAACGCAAAATACAGCGGTTTTATTAAGATTTGATTAAGAGTTATTAAGATTTGTATAAGATTTTTTTAAGAAAATTAAGTTTAACCTAAGCTTTCATTAAGGTTATTGAAATACCTTTTTGCGTTTATTACAATGCAGTTGCAGGGGACAAAAAACGCAAACCCCACCGGAAAGGAGCACAAAAAATGAAAGTAAAAAGAATCATATCAATTATCCTGTGTATTGCCACGCTGTTTTCTGCATTGTCGCTGACGGCATTTGCACAGGAGCAGGAGCCTTTTGCAGAAATCAAATTCAGAAACCCCGAAACAAAGACTGTAGAATTCGGCAAAACCGAAGAGGTTTATCTCGAATACGGTACGGGCGGTATCGAAAACTGCAAAATCGAGTGGAAAATTTCAAAAAAGAACCGTTGCAAAATCGAATATGTGACGGATGAAAATACGGGTTTGGTGACGGGCGTAAGGTTAACGGGTAAAAATTTCGGCGATTCAACTCTCACCGCAACAATACTTGATGAAAACGGCAACGAAATCGTATCGGCAAACAAGCTCGTGCGCGTTGTAGAATCGAAAGGTGAAAACAAAACTCTTGAAGAAAAGCTCAAGATTATTTGGTGGGATTCATATCTCACTTTGGGTATGACAATAATGTATGTGCCATATTTTGCCGGGGTTGTTATACCGATTATGGTGCCTTATTATGCATATCTGACCGTAAAGACTTTGATTTTCGGCTGATAAAGCGATTTAAAATAAGAAAAGTGTAGCTTTATAATAAAAGGAGAGACTGTTATGACAATTTTTCAGTATATCGTAGCGCTCTTTTGGCCGCTTCACGGGCTTCTGATGGGCGCGGCAGGCGTTGTTGCGCTTGCGTTCGGCTGGATTTAAAGCAAGTGTTTCTGTGCAATTGAGCGAATAATTAATATAAATGTATTATCAGAAAGGGGACTTTGATATGACGTTGTTTCAGGGCTTGTTGGCTATACTCTGGCCTGTTACGGGCGCAATTCAGGCTTTTATGCTTGCACCCGAAATGTTCTTTTATGCAATTGAAAAGTTTTTGACTACGGGACATTTATAATAACGTGTTTTCAGCAACAGAGTAATTTTGAGAAAGAGGGAAAATATGAGTTTTGTAATTTCAAAAGAAAAACTGCTTGAAGGCGTTGACAAAATGAACTCGTTCGGAACAAGGCTGACAGGCTCGCCCGGTCAGGACGCTTTTGTTACTTACATTAAAAATGAGATAAAGGATATGGGTCTTGAGGTTTATTCTGACCTCTATTCGTTTGACCGCTGGGAAGCAAAAGAATCCTCAATAGTTATTCATAACGATAACGGATACGAAAGCATTGAGGTTTCATCTGAATGGCCGTATTCGGGCGAAACTCCGAAAGACGGCATCACCGCCGAGATTGTTGAAATCAAAGAAAAACACGTCGGTTTTGCAGGTGCAAAAAATAAAATTGCGCTGGTCAAGGTTCACGACCTGGGTCAGATACCTACAGGCGTTGCGTTTAATCAGCGCAATTCGTTCCCCGAAGACCTTAGTCTGCCTGCACATTACAAAGGTCCCGTTGCAACTGCGTTTGTTAATTTTCCGCTGTTTTCGGTTGCAAAGAAAATGGGCGTTAAAGCAATAATATGCATCTGGCAGGGCATGAGCAAAGAAATGGTAAAGGGACAGTATCTTTCGTTTATCCAGTCTTACCTCGGTATTCCTTGCCTGTGGGTCAGCGAAAAAGAGGGCGAAAAGCTGCTCAGTGCGGCAAAATGCAAGCAAAAGGTTACTCTCACACTGCTTGCCGAAAAAGAGAAAAACGCCAAAACCGAAAGCTTTTATTCCGTTATTGAGGGCAAGAACCGCAAGGAAGCCATAATTATCAACACGCATACCGACGGTTCGAACTGTGTTGAAGAAAACGGCCCGATTGCCATGCTGGAGCTGATGAAATATTTTAAAGAAAAGCAGACGGAAAGAACGCTTATCTTTGCTTTTGTTACGGGACATTTCAGGCTTCACGAATTCAAACAGAACGATATTCAGGCATCCTCAAAATGGCTGAAGAACCACCGTGATATGTGGGACGGCAAAAAAGGTCACATCAAGGCGGTTGCAGGTGTCAGCGTTGAGCATCTCGGCTGCACGGAATGGAAAGACGTTGACGGCGTTTATCAGAAAACCAACGATATTGACGTTGAGCTCGTTTATACGGGCAACAAAAAGATGGATGAAATCTATTATGAATCCGTAAAAGACAGAGAGCATATCAGAACAATTACCCTGCGCGGACACAATATTCTTCATTTCGGCGAAGGTCAGCCGTTGAGAAACGTCGGCATACCCGAAATTGCGCTTGTTACCGCGCCCGATTATCTGACTGTTATCAGCGAAAGCCACGAAATGGAAAAATTCAATCTGGAGCTGATGTATGAGCAGACGCTGACTTTTGCAGAGATTATAAACAGAATTGACGCAACACCTGCCGACGAGCTCGGTAAACCCGAACCCTATACGTTTGGTCTGGGTCGGGTTAAAAACAGGAACAAATAAAAGGACAAAAGAAAATATTCCGATTGAATTACAGAAAGGGGATTTGATATGTTTTTCGGACCGTTTTTACCTATCGTTCCGCTGTTGGTGCTGCTTGAACAGTTGCCTGAGAATATAGGCACGCCGATTCAGACGGCTCTTACTGACGGTTGGTCAGGCGTTATTATCGTGTTCAGAGAAATTTTCGGATTTTTATTTCCGTTTCTTTATTAACGGCAACACAGAAAGGAGTTTGTTAAAATGATAACAATGGCACTGATGCACTTGGCGATGATACCTTTGGCTTATCTTTTTGAGTTTTTTCCGTTTCTAAAGCTGATTGCAGAATCTTCAATGGAGCTTTTGCTGAAAATTGCGGAATTGGCTCGTTAGTTTTTTGAATAAACAGAAAGGGGACTTTGATATGTTTTTCGGACCGTTTTTGCCCATTGTTCCGCTGATGATTTTGCTTGAATATCTGCCGGGCAATATCGGCGAACCTGTTCAGGCGGTTGTTCTTGGCGGCGCATATAAGATTATGGAAGCAATAAGCGGAGTTTTTGCGTTTATATTTTAACGTTATTTTGAAAGGATGTTCGGAATGGGCTTTTTTGAAATTGTTAACGGCTTGTTACATACAGCAGCTCTTTATGCAATG
The DNA here is from genome assembly GCA_017938985.1 of Clostridia bacterium. Classification (GTDB taxonomy): domain Bacteria; phylum Bacillota; class Clostridia; order Oscillospirales; family Acutalibacteraceae; genus CAG-177. The sequence goes on along the minus strand of JAGBAK010000005.1, from coordinate 11,199 downwards.
GTTCCTTTATGGGGTACGATTTTTAACACAATGGCAATAGGCATGGGCATAATGAGAGCTTTTGAGATTATAGGCGGATTATTCTGAAAGGAGAAACGGATGTGTTTGCGATAATTGAAGCCTTGGGCGCCGCCTTCTCTCTGTCAGTGATTGCGGCAGGCACAACGTTGTTGGCTTCGGGAGTCCGGATAGTTAATATGATTTACAATATATTCCATTGAGCAACAATTTTTTAATAAAGTATAAAACAAGGAGAAAAAATGAAGGGATTAAAGAAATTTATTTCAACAATACTTTGCGCAATTCTTGCTTTTACGGCAATTCCTTTGTCTGCTTTTGCGGCAGAGCCGCAGGAAAAGTCAAGATTTACCGAAGGCATTTTTACTTACGAAATTGTTGACGGCTCGGCAGCGATTGTTGGCTGTGACACATCATTTTCGGGAGAAATGACAGTACCCGAAACTCTGGGTGGTTACGACGTTACCCGGCTGAGTACAGCTTTTGAAAACTGCGCAGGCATAACAAGCGTAACGATAAGCAAAAACGTAAACAGAATTCAGTACGATTCATTCAAAGGCTGCAAAAACATTGTACGTTTCAACGTTGTTGAAGAAAACGGTTATTTTAAAACTGACGAACACGGCGTTCTGTATACAAGAAATATGGAGATTCTTTACTGCTTCCCTGCAGGCAGCGGCATAGAGAATTATACCGTTCCCGACGGCGTTATTAAAATCTATGCGGATTTTGACGGGTGCGACAAGCTGAAAACCATAACCATACCTGAAAGCGTTGAATATATAAAAGAAAATTTCAGCAACTGTCCTAACCTGACGGACATATATTTCGGCGGCATCGAACACAGATGGAAAGGTATGAACGGTGGCTTGCGCGGCCTTTCCGAAAAGATAAACGTGCATTGCCGCGAGATGACGGTTGCAGAGAAAATCGAATACAAAATGCACGCTCTGGGAGCGCAGTTAGGTCCGTTTATGTTTTTCGGATTTTATTTTGTAATCGGCATTCCGTATATACCGGTTGCTCTTCTTCTTGCTTTTTTGCAGGATCTGGGTCTGATTCATATTAAACCGTACTGATAATATTTTGTGAAAATCACAATAAGAGGAGGACAAAAAATGAAAAGACTTATTTCAATTATGCTTTGCGCAATTCTTGCTTTTACGGCAATTCCTTTGTCTGCTTTTGCGGCAGAAGAAGAGAGGACTGTTGTTGACAGCGGCGTCTGCGGCGCACAGGGCGACAACCTTACCTGGACACTTTATGATGACGGCGAAATCGTTATCAGCGGCGAAGGTGAGATGATGTTTTACTGCATTTCCGAAAAGGGCTTGGAGAATTCTTCTCCGCTTATTCCGCCCTGGTATGACCATTTTGAGGATATCAGAGTGATTACCGTTGAAGAGGGTGTAACAGGCATCGGCGATGATGCGTTTGATTATTACCCCAGAGCTTATTACAGGGTCAATCTTCCCAAGAGCCTTGAATATTATTATCACGGCTCGTTTGTTGCTTCCCACGCAGACGGAACAACACTTGCTTGCAGCTATGCAGGCAGTCAGGCGGATTGGCGAAAGGTTGAAAAAAGGTCATGGACAAGCCTGCGCCTTAACATTGAATGTACCGAGGTTGTTGAAATTAAACACAGAGACCCGTCCTACGGCTGGGGAATAAGCGACAACGCGAGCGATGATACGTATTATAACGGCGAAGAGCCTGAAGTTTATTGCAGAGTTGTTGAACACAACAGTATGCCTTACGGTCCGCTTGAAAAGGGCGATAAGGAGGCAATGCACGTCAGATATCATATGGGTGAAAACACCGATGCAAAAATTGTGTGGGAAACCCAGGGCGATGCCTGCACAATGGAGGTTACCGAATATTCTGCGTCGGGTATGCCTGTTGAGGTTGAAATCACAGCCGTAACCCACGGCGATTTTGTTGTTACGGCAAAGCTTGTTGCAGCCGACGGAACAGTTCTCTGCTCCGATTCTGCAGATTATTCTTCATACGTGCGTGAAGATATGACCTTTAAAGAAAAGGTTGATGAATTTTTCAAGGAAACGCTTGGAATGGCGGCGTGGTATCTTTATATGATAAGACTTCTTTCATTGCTTATCGGTATGTCAATTTTCGGATAACGTGAAAGGAGAGAAGTTATGGTATTTGAAACAGTATCAGCTTTGCTTCACGATATAGGTGTGCTTGTTGCACTTGCCGCCTGGCCTTTTCACGGTGCATTTATGGCGGTGCTCGGCTTGCTCACCGTTGCGCTTGAAAATATCGGTGGATTTATGACAAGCATATTCTGATTGGTTAAGTAAAGGAGGTGGCAAAATGGTATTTATGGCAATTGTAATGTATCTTACAGGACTGATATATACACACTTGCAGCTTTTTAAGGCTGCCTTGGAGCCTATAATACAGTTTTTCGGAGGACTTTTTTAAATGGGCGCTATATTGTTGACGATTCAGGAGCTTGTTGCGTTATTTATGATATTGTCGGGGCCTGTGATTGCGCCGATCAATATTGCTTTCGGGCTGATATTCGGATAATCAATTCAGTTAAAAACGGATTTTTTCAAAACCCGTTTCCCCCAAAACCGCGACCCTGCCGATTTTTTTCGGCAGGGTCGTATTGTGTGTTATGAACTTATTTTTTTCTGTTTATGTTTTTTAAACCGTATTTTTTCTTTATCTTCGGGAAACAGAATGAATATATAATAACGGTGAGGAATGTTTTAGCCGCTGTATATATGTTGTTCACGGAGTTTCTGATATTGCCTTCGGCAAAGTGCTTTGCAGTGTCGATTGCTTTTTTGATAAACATACCCTTCTCGGCTGATTCTTTTTTTCTTCTTGTGAAAGTTATCCAGTCAAACCAGCTTTTGATAACCTTAAGGTCTTTGTCGGGGATATCGGAATAGTTATTTGATAAGCTCTGGATTTCCTGCGCAATGCTCGAAGTGTCAAGCAGCTCGTTTAAATGGTAGTTGCTGTTTTCTTTTATAAAATTATAAAGAGGCGTTTTTGGAATGGCGATATAATAGTTAAAAAGAAAAGCATCAAGATTGAGTGAGGAAGCAAGTGCGACAGTTTCCCTGACCTGCTCGGGAGTTTCGCCAGGGAAACCGATTATGAATGAGCCAAAGGTTGTTATGCCTGCATCGGTGCATTTGTCAACAAATTCGCCGATAAGTTCGTGGCTCATGGGTTTGCCGATTCTTTTTCTTGTTTCGTGGCTTCCCGTTTCTATTCCGAGCATAAACCAACGGCAGCCTGCATCGTACATTTTTCTGAGAGTTTGAGGGTCTTTATAGATATCGGCTCTTGTTTCACCGCCCCATACAAAATTCAGTCCGTTTGATTTACGGAAAGCGGCAATCTCATCTATTTCTTCGTCGCTGAGCAAAAGAAGCTCGTCCGAAAAATTGACACCGCCTAACCCGTGTTTTTTCTCAAGCTTCTCAATTTCACTGAGAACATAGCGAAGAGGGCGCTTTCTGTGCTGCGAATTATAGAACATGGTATTGTAGCAATAACCGCATTTGTGCGGACAGCCTCTTGAAGTATACATATAGAGCATTTTTTTGCAATGAGGAAACCTGCGGAAACATTTTTCCACGTCAATCATTTCCCAGTCAATCTCGGGCATTGTTCCGAGAGGGGAGTTGTTGGCGTTTTTGTTTGTTACGGCTTTTCCGTCTTTGATATAGGTTAATCCCGGTATGCTGCCGAAATTCTTTTCGCCGCAAAGCTGATTGATAAGTGACTCAAGCTTTGATTCTGTTTCGCCCGTTATAACAAAATCGGCATTTCCTGATGCAACGATGGCTTCGGAAAACGCAGCGGCAACCACCTCGCACCAGACAACGGGCACTGTTCTTTCTTTTGAAAGAGAGGTGACTTTAACGGCATCCTTGAACGAGGCTGTCGGCGGCATAAAGACCGCAACAAGCTCGGGATTAAAGCTGTTGAAAACCTTTTCGGCTTTTCTGAAGTCAACACAGCGGTCAAACACAAGAACGTTATGCCCGATTGATTTCATATATGATGCCGTTGTCATTATGCTTCTGCAAACGGGATAGGTTGTTCCTCGCATAAGAAAGCCTGCGGATGGCTGAATAAGAAGTATTTTCATTGGCGTTCCTTTATCAGTGTTTTTTTATTTTTTTGCGGATTTTCACGGCTGCGTTCGGGCATACCTCGTCACAGCAGAGGCAACCTATGCACCGCTTTTTGTCAACAACAATTTTGCCGTTTTCAATTTTTAATGCATTTTTGGGACAGGTGAGGATACATTTGCGGCAAAGCACGCATTTTTCAGTCATTTGCGGGTAGCTTTCAAAAACAGCATCTCCGATTTTTCGGAAAAGGGAGTTGATTTTTGCAGCAAGCTTATCCGTACCGCTTTTTGCTCGGTAAGATTCGGGAAGAAGAATAGGATTGCCGAGAACAAAATTTGTGTCACCTTGTGCGGCAAAATCATTACTGATAAGATTTTTGGCTTTTGATGCCTGAACAGTGGCGACGGATTCCTGCGGAATGCCAAGAGTTTCGGTAATAAAAGCGTCAAGTCCGAAAACGTCTTTTGAGGAAAACGTCAGACCGAGATGTCTTCTTTTTCCGTTAGTCGGGCCGTTGCCTTCCATGATGTCAACGGCATCAACGAGAGTGAAAGACGGCTTTACAGTCTGCGCGAGTTCGACAAGCATGTTTGAAAAATCTTTTGCTGACGGGTATTTTGCGTGAAATGCAGGCTTCTGAAGCCCGGGGATACAGCCGAAAAGATTTTTGACGCCTGCCGTTATGCACGTCAGATTATGTGTTTTAAGCTTCGGAAGATTTATAACGTAGTCTGCATCGGCGACGGCATTTATTATATTGAATTTCTTGTTGACTGAGCCGGTGGGTGACTCAACGTCACGGCTTTCAAAATCGGTGTTCATATGAACGTGTTCGCCAAGAAAAGAGTATCCGGTGTCGGAATAGATTTCTTGCATTTGAGAAAAAAGAAGAAGAGAACCGCCGGGGCAGTCGGCAAGAGTAATATTTTTAATACCGATGCTTTTCAAGTAACGAACAACCGCAAAAACAAGTTCAGGGTTTGTTGTGACCACAAAAGCGGCATCTTTATTTGTTACAAGATTTGGTTTTATTAGCACACGGGTAGTTTCGGAAAGCTCGTTTTTTATTCCGTGAGCTTCAAAATGCTTTTTAACAATGCCGTAAAGCTCTTCGCGGTCATATGATTCTGTTCTGTATATTACGTGAATGCTCATTCTTTATCCTTTCATATGGGTTGAAGAATCAGTTTGCGGCGGGTTTATCCGTCATTGTGAAAACAAGCTCGCCGCCGCCCATAAGCTGCTCGTGAGTAACGTAGCAGCCGTCAAGGGTCTGACCGTTGAGCGTTACGGAGCTTACGTAAACGTTGTTTTCGCTCTGATTATTTGCTGTGATTTTAAGCGTATTGCCGTTTGAAAGAGTGACTTCGGCACTGTTGACGTTGGGTGAGCCGAGCCAGTATTTGTCCGTGCCTGCAAGGGGATAGAATCCCATTGCCGAGAAAACGTACCACGAGCTTAAAGTACCGCCGTCATCGTTGCCGTCAAGACCGTTGATATCGTTGCTGAAACGGTTTGCAAGTGTCCAGCGAACCCATTTCTGGGTCAGGTCGGGTCTGCCTGCGTTGGCAAAAAGATAGGGCGTGTGGATATCGTGCTGATTGCCGACCCAGAAGCCGTGACCGGGGTCAAGAGCGGCTCTTGTGAGCGACGCATCTTTCATAAAATCGTCAAGCTCGCTGACAAAATATTCTTCGGAGCCGAAAAGCTCAATCATTCCGTCAATATCCTGCAGGGCGTTCCAACGCCACTGCCTTGCACTGCCTTCGCAGTAACAATCGGCAAATTTCTTTATCATAACGGCGTCATAGAACGATGTTATATAGGGACTGAAATTCCAAACAAAGCTGCCGTCTTTGTTTCTTGCCTGGAAATATTTTGTTTCGGGATTGAATACGTTTTTATAATACATTGCCTTTGCGGCATAGATTTTTGCTTCATCCGTTTTGCCGAGTGCAAGTGCAAGGTCGGCAATTGCGCCGTCTTCCCACGAATATTCAACCGTTCTTGCAACGGATTTGTTGACACCTTCAGCGTCCTGCGGAATATAGCCGTATTCATTATAAAGCTCAACCCAGCCTCTGCCGTCTTTGTTGACGGCGTTGTCGGATGAATATTTCATTGCTTCGTATGCCGCTTCAACGTCAAAATCGGTTATGCCTTTAAGATAGCTTTCTGCAACAACGATGCTTGCGTTGTCGCCGATCATTGAGCCTGTGTAGCCTGCGCCCATAGGCCAACGGGGCAGAACGCCGATGCCCCGGTCAGACATTGCAACAAGGCTGTTGAGACAGTCAAGCTGGATATCCTGCCTGATGAGTGTATAAAGCGGATGTGTTGTGCGGCAGGTATCCCAGAGCGACATATCCGTTCTGTAGGTGTATCCTTCCGCAACGTGAACCTGTTTGTCAAAGCCGAGATATTCGCCGTTGACGTCGGTAAAGTTTGTGGGCATTATCATGCTGTGGTAAAGTGCGGTGTAGAAGTTTGTCTTGATTTCGTCATTGCCGTCAATTTTGATAACGGAAAGAGCTTCTTCCCAGTCTGCGGCGGCGTTTTTGCGAACGTCATCAAAAGAAAGAGTTAGGTTTTCTGTTTCTGCTTTAAGGTTGAGAAGCGCATTCTCTTCGCTTACATAGCTGACACCTATTCTTATTTCAACGTTACCGTTGTTGAGGTTGCCGAAGTTCAGGTCAATGCCGCCGTCGGTTATTTCATAAGCTTTGACAGGTTTGCTTGCAACAGCTGCAAAGTATGCGGGCAGACCTTCAAATCTGCCTGCAAAGTTGCCGTTGAGCAGACATCCGCCCGTTATGATGCCGCTTTCTTCGTCATATTTTGCATATGCATTGCTTGACGTGCGGTTGCCTGCGGCGCTTGCCGAATCAATATAAAGGTGAGCATCGTCTGCGCTGAAAAAGCTGTAGCGGTGAACACCTGTGTGAATATCAGCCGTCATTTCTGCAAGGCAGGCAACAGAAGGCAGATAAACCGCGTAGTAGCCGGGCAGAGCATTTTCCATTGTGTGCGAATAGGGCATAATTTTTGCGCCGTTGTTGCCGACTGACGGAGTAATTCTGAAATTGCAGTAATCCTCGGAGCCTGTGCCCGAGAGTCTTGAATGGCTGAAGCCTTTGATGTGACCGTGTTCATAGTAATAACCCGACGTGTTTGTTTTTACAATGTATGCACCGCCAACAAAGCAGGTGTCGGGACCGAGGCGCACCGAACCGAAAGGAACGGTTGCGGCGGGACTGAGCATACCGCAGGTCCAGGGAGTGCCGCCTGTGCCGATAAACGGGTCAACGTACTGCCCGTATTCGCCCTCGGGAATTTCGGGCATTTCGATTTTTCTGAGGTTAACTCCGCCGAAAATGCCTGCAAACAAGGTTTCAAACGAGAGAAAGAACGCTACGAAAATTCTGATAATCGGCCACATACTATTTTCTCCTTCGATATTATTATGTTTTTAATATAGAGCAGAACGGCTGAAAAGTCAAGCGAACAGTTAAGGTGACGGTAATTTATTCTTGAAGAACGTTGGTTCTTAATATATAATGTAAATATATTGTTATGAACGGAGAATTTATGATGCTTTGGAACGGCTTCGAGTGTATTGAATTTGAATTTGAATCGTATGCGGCAAAGGTGATTTTGCCGAAGAACCATACCGTCAGAAATGCGGTTGCCGTCAAAACAACTTATTTCAACGCATTCCCCGAAACGGAGATAATGCTCCTTGAAAATGGTATGCTGCTTTGCTTTATTGCTTGTGACGGGCGCTGGGGCAAGAAAAGCGATATTGACAGAATGGCAAGGTTCATTGACTTTGTGGCTGAAAAATACGGCACTGCGCCAAAATGCGTGCCTGTAGGTATGAGCTGCGGCGGACTTATGGCGGTTCAGCTTGCGGCGAAGTATCCCGAAAAGGTTGCTTGTCTTTATCTTGATGCACCTGTTATGAACCTTATGAGCTGCCCATACGGCTTCGGAATCGGCGTGAGCAACAGCGGCGATTATGCCGAAATTTGTGATGACCTTGGCATAAAGAGCGTTTCAGAGCTGATTTGCTACAGGGATATGCCGATGCACAATATACCTGCTCTTGTTGAAAAGCAAATCCCGGTTGTAATGGTTGCGGGCGACAGCGACGAAATTGTTCCCTATTGCGAAAACGGTGTTATGCTTGAAAAGGCTTACAAAGAAAACGGTGTTGAGCTTGAGGTGCACGTCAAAGAGGGGTGCAACCACCATCCCCACGGTCTTGACGACCCGTTGCCTGTTGTTGAATTTATCCTGAAACATATCTGAAGACAAAATGATATCAAAAGCAGATTTGCAGGGCGGAACACCGCCTTCGCAGGTCTGCTTTTTTGCTTGAAAATCGTCTTTTTTCGGGTGAAAATCACATAAAGTACAGAATGCGTTCTAATAAGGTTTGCTATAACAAAAATGATATGGCAAAAAACACAACGGATTATTATTCACAAACAGTTCAGAAAATATACAGTATTTTTGAATATATGCAAAAAATCCTGCATATTAGCATATATGCTAATAAATTTATGCATAATTTTGGTAAAAATGTGAAAATTTTTTTAATAAAATATTGTGAAAAGTTGCTTTTTGCAGCTTTTTTTGCAAAACATCGGATTCAGGGTGCGGATTTGCTTTAATTATATAAAATAATATAAAGGGAAAATCCGGATTGTTACGCCTTTGTGCAATTTGCTATGATGTTTTCCACATTGTGGAAAAGCGGTGTTGACATTGCACAAAAACGGTGCTATCATTAGGGTGCGGAAGGGAAGAACCCCTTCCAGACGAGTTACCGGAGGCGAAGCCTATGATTGAAATTTTCTATGGCGGTGTTCTCGGAATCCTGACGGCTCTGGCGTTCAACAGAATTGCACTTTTTCAGGTTGAAAAACGAACAAAAGAGACCGAAAAAATCGAAGCAGTACGGAATACGGTATTAATTGGTGTTTGGGTGCTTCTTTCGGGCGTGCTTTTTGCCGCGGTTTTTGCTTTGTTCAAAGATACGGCGCTCCGCCTTGAAGCTTGTGCTTACATCTCGGTGGCAATATCAATCGGTATTGTTGACCTGGATATCAAAAAAATCCCGAATTCATCGGTTCTGGCTCTCTTGGTTATCAGAACAGCCGCTCTGGTTTACGCAATTGCGGTGGCAAAAGTACCGCTTAAGGAATGTCTGATTCCGTCGCTTGTTGGTCTTGCAGGCGGATTCATCCTGTATCAGCTTCCGATGTTTTTCGGCATACCGATCGGAACGGGCGACGTAAAATACAGTGCGGCAATCGGTTATTGCCTGGGAGCTTTCGGATATCTGCAGGCGGCGCTGATAATGGCGGCAGGACTTCTGCTCTATCTCGCATACCTGATAATAACAAAGAAAGGCACGCGCAAAACCGCAGTTCCGATGGGACCTTATCTCTCGCTCGGCGTTGTTGCAACGGTTTTGTTCCCGATGTTTGAGGGCCTTTCAAAATCAGTTTTTTCATCGCTTTTTTAATTGGGGAAAATACCTTGTGAAAGAACAAGGTGAAAAAATAAAAATGGAGGTAATATTATGTTAAGAAAATGGTTCAAAGACGAAGAAGGCCAAGGCATGGTTGAATACGGTCTTATCATCGGCCTTATCGCAGTCGTCGTAATTGTTGCCCTTGTGGCACTCGGACCGAAGATTCGCGAAATGTTCGATCAGGTCAATGAGGAACTTGACGCAATTCCCAGCGAAGGTGCTGCTGAGGCAGCAACAAACGCAGGTGCCTGATAACCTCCTTCCGTCAAAACTTTGGGGAAAGTAAATCGGATAGAGAAGAATTAAGGAGGTTTTATTATGTTAAGAAAATGGTTTAAAGACGAAGAAGGCCAGGGTATGGTCGAATACGGTCTCATAATCGGCCTTATCGCAGTTGTTGTTATTGTTGCTCTTGTTGCTCTCGGACCGAAGATTCGCGAAATGTTCGATCAGGTCAATGAGGAACTTGATGCAATTCCCAGCGAGGGTGCAGCAGAGGCTGCCACAAACGCAGGCGCATAACAGCACGGTTCTCGGTTGTTTGGGGAAATAACGAGAAAATAAAAACCGTAAAAATCAAAAAGAGAAAAATAAAAGAGAAATTATTAAATGAAAAGGGAGGCAATTATTATGTTAAGAAATTGGTTCAGAGATGAAGAAGGTCAGGGCATGGTTGAATACGGTCTGATTATCGGACTTATCGCAGTTGTTGTAATTGTTGCCCTTGTGGCACTCGGTCCGAAGATCCGTGAAATGTTCGATCAGGTCAATGAGGAACTTGACGCAATTCCCAGCGAAGGCGCAGCTGAAGCAGCAACCAACGCAGCCACCTGATAAAAATCTTTGATTTAATTTAAAAAATTAATTACTGAGTAACCCGATGGGTAAGTTCGCTCGCTGAGCGAGCTTACCCATTAATGTTTAACAGAGAAAACAAACCGCTTTAACGGGCGGAGGTGATACGGATGAAAAAGTTTTTCAGAAAAGGCAGAGAAAAAAAGGAGGACGGTCAGGCAATGGTTGAGTTTGCCCTGATTCTGCCCATATTTCTGCTGATTCTGTGCGGAATTATTGATTTCGGCTGGATGTTCTATAACCAGCTTTCACTCAACAATGCCTGCAGAGAAGGCGCAAGGTATGCGGTTGTCAACACCGCAGACGGAGCGGATATGCAGAAAATAATAACTCACATTGAAAATTCGTCAAAAAACGTTTTTGATAAAGACGGAGTGGAAATTGAAATTGCTTACAGTGCCCCGGGTGAACCCACGTCGGGCGACGTAACGGTTACTCTGAAAGCTGAAATTAACTTTTTCACTCCTGTTTTAAGCTCGGTTTTAGGTAAAACCAAAACAATAAATTCGACCGTTACAATGAAGGTTGAGTCATAGAAAGGTACCGATGTTATGAAAAAAATATATCTTATAGCGGCGGTTATCGCCCTTGCGGCAGGCGTTGCAACGTATTTCTTTGCATCGGAGCTGAAAAAGGATAAAGCGGAAGAAACTACAG
>JAGBAK010000086.1 GCA_017938985.1 Clostridia bacterium | reverse complement strand
TCGGACAGAGCCTGGTTAACAGGACCCATGGTAGCTTCTACCAGGTCATGGGTCAGTTCATTGAATTTAGCGCGGGATACGGTGATGTCCAGGTGTTTAGGACCGGTAGCATCAGCAGTGATGAATGGCAGGTTTACGTTTGCAGTGGTCATGCCGGACAGCTCGATTTTGCATTTTTCAGCAGCTTCTTTCAGTCTCTGCATAGCCATTTTGTCGCCTCTGAGGTCGATGCCCTGCTCAGCCTTGAAGCCGTCTGCAAGCCAGTCGATAACTCTCTGGTCAAAATCGTCACCGCCGAGACGGTTGTTACCTGCAGTTGCAAGAACTTCCTGAACGCCGTCGCCCATTTCGATGATTGAAACGTCGAAAGTACCGCCGCCAAGGTCATAAACCATAATCTTCTGGTCTGTTTCCTTGTCGATGCCGTAAGCAAGAGCTGCAGCTGTGGGTTCGTTGATGATTCTCTTAACGTCAAGACCTGCAATTCTGCCTGCGTCCTTTGTTGCTTGACGCTGTGCGTCTGTGAAATAAGCAGGAACGGTGATAACTGCCTCGGTTACCTTTTCGCCGAGATATGCTTCAGCATCCGTCTTGAGCTTCTGAAGAATCATAGCGGAGATTTCCTGAGGAGTGTACTTTTTATCGTCGATAGCTACCTTGTAGTCTGTGCCCATCTGTCTTTTGATGGAAGCAACTGTCTTGTCGGGGTTTGTGATTGCCTGTCTTTTTGCAACCTGACCAACCATTCTTTCGCCTGTTTTGCCGAAAGCAACAACAGTGGGAGTTGTTCTTGCGCCTTCTGCGTTTGCAATAACAACGGGTTCGCCGCCTTCAATAACTGCGACGCATGAGTTTGTTGTACCTAAGTCGATACCGATTACCTTTGACATAATGATTTCCTCCTGATATTGAAAAGATAATTTAAAACAAATTAAGAATTAGCTACTTTGACTACGGCTTCGCGGATAACCCTGTCGCCGAGTTTATAGCCCTTTGAGAACACTTCGGCAACTGTGTTTTCGCCAAAGTTTTCGTCTTCAACGCTCATAACAGCGTTGTGAATGTTGGGGTCAAATTCATCACCCGGAGCGCCGAAGCTTTCAACGCCGTTCTTTTTAAGAATTTCGGCAAACTGCTGAAAGATAAGGTCGATGCCCTTTGAATAATCTTCAAGACCCGCACCCTTGTTCTGCGCCGCTCTGTCAAAATTATCAAAAACGGGCAGCAAATCCTTGAACACGTCTGCTCTTGATGAAGAATAGATATCCTGCTTTTCTTTTTGTGAACGTTTGCGGAAGTTATCGTATTCGGCACATATTCTTAAAAACTGGTCGTTCTTTTCGTCAAGCGCTTTCTGAAGCTCCTCTTCTTTTGATATTTCGGGAGCCGCTTCTTCTTTTACTTCTTCAACGGTCTCGGGGTTGTTTTTTTCCTTTTTCATTTAAGCTTCCTTTCTGTCAGTCTTCCAACGCCTGAGTTATCAGGCTGCCGACAAGATTGGTCAGATATTTGACACTGGGTATTATATTTTCATAATCCATACGGGTCGGGCCGATGATTCCGATTGTTCCCGAATCGTTGCCGCCCACGGAATATTTTGCCACGATAACGCTTGAATTCTCAAGCTGTCTGTAAATATTTTCTTTGCCGATTTTTATGTTGAACGGGTCTTTTGAACGTGTCATAACCTCGGTGAGAGGTTCCTTTTTGTTAAGGAATTCAAGCAGCTCCACGGCGCCCGAGCCGTAATCCTTATGCGAAAAAAGATTTGAACTGCCGCCGAGCATAACCCTCGAGCTTGCCGTGCTGCCTGCAAGCTCGCACACCGCCGCAATCAGCGGAAGCATTGCAAGGGGATCGCTGTCAACCGAAGCTGCAACGGTCTGCATTGAAGCAACGCTGATATCCGAAGCGGATTTGCCGATGATTGAGGACTCAACAACATTATAGAATTCCTCGATTATTTTCACGTTAAGCTCGCTGTCCAGCCTGCAAAGACGGCTTTTCAGAATGCCGTTTGAGGTCAGAAGCACAAGCATTGCCGTATGCGGACTGACAGGCACAAGCTCGATTTTACGGATAACGGTTGAATCGCCGCCGGGTGCGGTTGAAACGCAGGCGCATTTTGTTAAATCCGCCAGCACCTCGCCTGCCCTTGTGATGAGTCTCTCGGGGTCGCCCGCAACAGAAGAAATGCCTGCTTCAATCAAGCGCTTGTTAAGCTCATCGATTTCACGGTTTTTCATCAGGTTATCAACGTAATATCTGTAACCCGTCTGTGAAGGAATTCTGCCTGCGGAGGTGTGCGGCTGCTCAAGATATCCGAGAGAGGCAAGCTCGCTCATCTCGTTGCGGATTGTTGCCGAAGAAACCGACATACCCGTGAGCGCAAGAAGCTCTTTTGAGCCGACAGGCTCGCCCGTTTTGATATGCTGCTCAACAACGGCTGCCAATATGGCTTTTTTTCTTTCGCTGAGTTCTGCCATAACCTCACCGCCTTTCTGCAAAACTCCGTGAGTGCTAACTTTAGCACTCAAACCAAAAGAGTGCTAACTGCAGTTATTACTATACACCACCTTCCTGCATTTGTCAATATTTCAATTGTAAACACTTTGTTAAATTGTGTTAATTTTTTCCAATGCAGAAAACTATTCACGGCTGAATTATCCGCCGTTTTTTTATTGCGGCGGCGGTTAAATTAATAGTGCTCCGCTGCGGCACGCCGTTCGGAAGCATTTTAAAACATGGAGGTGAAAGATGAAGCAATTTTTTAAATCATTGACTGCAACACTGACCGCCGCCTGCATTTTTGTTTTTTCTGCCGTGGTTTACGGTCAGGGTTATCTGCCCGATAATATTGACGTTTTATCTGCATCGCAGGGTTTTGGCAACGGTTTCTTTTCGGTAGATAACGGTAACGTTGTAAAGGCATCAAGCTTTACAAATCCGGACTGCGGATACAAAGCAACCCTTATGGCGTTTGACGTTATACCCGTTAAGCCCGTGACGCTTAACGTTGCAAAACGCAGATACGTTAACGTTTCGGGCGAAGTTTTCGGTATAAAGCTTTATACCAAAGGAATTATAGTTGTCAAAATCGATTCGCTCAACACCGCAACGGGCGGACAAAGCCCCGCTCAGATTGCAGGTATCAGGTGCGGCGACTGCATAACGCACGCTGACGGAACAGCGCTTAACGGAGCAGATGATTTTGTTGCCGCAGTTGAAAACTCGGGCGGAAACGAGCTTGCCCTTAAGATTGAGCGAGGCGGTGAAGAGCTTGATATCAGGCTTAAGCCCTACCTTTCAGACGGCGGAAAATACCGTGCAGGCATATGGGTCAGGGACAGTTCGGCAGGCATAGGCACACTCACCTTCTGTGATAACGAAAGCGGAATTTTTGCGGGTCTGGGTCACGGCGTTTGCGACGTTGACACAGGCAAGCTGATGCCCATTTCGGACGGCGAGGCGGTGAGAGCAACCGTCAACGGATTTTACAAAAGCACTGCAGGCGACCCCGGTGAACTTTGCGGCACTTTTTCGCAACAGGTTATCGGTTCGCTTAAAATGAATTCGGCAACGGGAATCTACGGCATTATGAAAGAGGATCCGGAAGCAAAGCTGATGCCCGTTGCCCTTGAAAGCGAGGTTCAGGAAGGTGCGGCGCAAATAATCGCAACCGTTGACGACAAAGGTCCGCAGTACTATGATGTGCAGATAACAAAAATCTATCCTGCATCGGGCAACGAAGAACGCAATATGATTGTGAAAATAACCGACAAAGAGCTTTTGGAAAAAACAGGCGGAATTCTTCAGGGAATGAGCGGCAGCCCGATTATTCAGAATTCAATGCTTATCGGTGCGGTAACGCACGTTTTTGTTAACGACCCGTCACAGGGATACGGGATTTTTGCACAGCGCATGGTCGAAACGGCTGACACGTTGAGCATGGACGCTGCGGCATAAAAAAGCCCCCGAAGCCGCTATTTTCGGTTTCGGGGGTAATTTCAATTGTTAATAGTCAAAAAGCAGGTTTTGAATCATTCTGAAAATCGGGGTAAGATTAATTGAAAACAGCGGTAATTTAAAAACGTTATCATCAACATCATTTGAAATTATTTCATTTTGAGTTATTTGATACTCACTTTTTGTTAAGATTAATTTAAGTTCATCTCCTGAAAAACAGAATTTATAGATTTCTGCAGAATCGTCAATTTCAGGATCAACATAAACAAATTCTTCAACATAATAAACGGTTGAATTTATTTTTTGTTCATAGTTTTTAATAAAAGATAAATCATCTAAAATATCGGTCATTACAAAATTTTCATCTTGGTCTGCTTCAAAATCTTCTTCAAACTGAAAATGGATAAACGGAAAACCGGATGGATAAAGAAAGGCTTTTTCGCCATCAAAAACCACATTCGCCTTCAAATTGCCAAACAAAGTAACATTATTAAAACTTATTTTATTGGCTTTATAATAGATGTTATATGAATCCGTTATAACGTAATCAGTATCGCACACCGTAACATGAAAACAGAATTCATTTAACCCCTTTTCAAGCCACTGTTCGGTTCTTGTTGTTTCTTCGGCAAAAGCCGTGAAAGAAAACATTGAGAAAATGAGAGTTGCCGCCAACAGCAATGATAATAATTTTTTCTTCATATACAATACCTCCTGTGATTTCATTATATCAACATCGGTATTACAGATCAAGTTACAACAGATAACAATTTTATTACAAAAAATAACAAAAAGCAGTTACCGAAGCAACTGCTTTTGACTTGGTTGAATTATGCCGCCGCAATGATTGAAAGGATAAGACCCGTGAGAATGGGTGAAAGGTCAAATGCACCTGAAGGCACTTCAAAGAAACTGTCATCAACTTCAAAAGAAATATCGTCAAAATACGTATACTGAACGGAATGCGTTGATGAATCCTCAACCTTGAGCATTTTGAGTTCATCGCCGTCAAAATAGAATTTGCTTGTTACAAACTCTCTGTCATCATATTCTTCAACGTAATATTCCTTGCCGTCAACGGTTTCGTTGTAGCTTTCAAGATATCTGATGAAACCCTGCGTGAGGTTAGCGGCATCCTTTACCATCTGCCAGATATCGGCACCTTCGAGCGGATTTCTGTCAAGCTTTACATAGAAAAACGGCAGAGTGGGAACAAAAGCATAAATGCCTTCTTCCGAAGCAATAACTCTCACTTTAAGGAAACCTGCGGTGTATTCGTAGGCTATACTGTTGCCCTTAACGGCTACGGTATTTTTGATGTCTGAGGGCAAAAAGCCAAATAGCATTGTGCTGCCTGAATTGATGGTTACAGAAACCTCGTCTTCGGTTTCAAGTCTGTCAAGCAGAGCATCTGCCTTGGGTGTTTCAGCCGCAAACACGTTGATGCAGAAGCAGGATACCAGCATAGCTGCGGCAAGAAGAACACTTAAAAATCTTTTCATTTGTTTTACCTCCGTTTTATTTTTTATTAAGGAAAAATAATCCTTTAGCAGTAAAATTATAACATATTTAATCAAAATTTGCAAGTAACTCACATATAACCGAGTTTGAAAGCAAAAAGCCTTGTTTTGTGAGAGCGATTCTGCTGCCGTCAACCGTAACAAGACCGTGGCTTTGCAGAAGTCTTGCTTTTTCGGTTATGATTTCTGGCAGCTTTTTGCCGTAACGCTTTTCAAAATTCTCAAAAATCAGACCCTCCGTCAGGCGGAGTGCAAGCATAATGTATTCTTCTTCATCTCCGCAGAAGCCGTCATCAACGGGCGGTTTGCCGTTTATGAAATCATCAATGCTTCTTTCATAATAAAACCTTTTGCCGTCAGCAAAAGAATGCGCCGCCGCACCGATTCCGAGATACTCTTCGCAATGCCAGTATTTGAGATTGTGTCTGCTTTCAAAGCCGTTTTTGGCAAAATTTGAAATTTCATACTGTGCAAAACCCGCTTTTTCAAGTGCATCCGCCGCCGCCAGATAAAGCTCGGCTGTTTCATCCTCGTCGGGCAGAATCAGGCTGTCTCTTTTTTTATGAAAAAACGTACCCTCTTCGATTTTAAGGATATATGCGCTCACGTGGGTTGCACCGCTGTTTTTGCAGAATTCAATGGATTTGAGCAGGCTTTCTTTGGTCTGGCTCGGTATACCGAGCATCAGATCAAGCGAAATATTCTCTATGCCTGCCGCCTTTGCTTTGGCTATGGCTCTTGCAACGTCGTCGCAGCCGCCGCGTCTGCCGAGCGCTTTTCTTTCGGAATCGTCAGCGCTCTGCAAGCCGAGCGAAATTCTGTTAACGCCGCCTCTCGCCGCTTTCTCAAAATCGAAAACGGAATTGATTCCACCCGTGTCCGACGGATTGCATTCAAGCGTGACCTCGCAGTCGGGCGTTCTTTTTGTGTGCGAAAGAATCAGCGCAACGTTATCCGCACCCAGCAGCGACGGT
>JAGBAK010000085.1 GCA_017938985.1 Clostridia bacterium | reverse complement strand
CATTCATCTTGCAGAAACTTATGCAAATTCAAATCTTCAGAATCCTGCTGTTATCATTGACACCAACCACGCAAACTCGGGCAAAAAGTGGATGGAACAACCGAGAATAGCGAAAGAAGTTCTTCACAGCTGCCGTCATTCAGCCGACGTTAACAAAATTGTTAAGGGTCTTATGATTGAAAGCTACATCGAGGACGGCGCACAGAAACCCGAAGAATGTGTTTACGGCAAGTCAATCACAGACCCCTGCCTTGGCTGGGAAAAGACCGAAAAGCTCATTCTTGACCTTGCAGATATTCTTTGATTTTATTTGGCGACTGAATAATATAAATTCAGGTGTGGACGAAGTCCACCCAAAACTATTCACTATTCATTCTTCATTATTAATTAAAAAACGGATGTGCCGCAAAGCACATCCGCATTTTTTATGCAAGTTTCATTATCATTTCGAGTATACGCTTGGCGCAAAGCTCAAGCTCCGCTCTTGTTAAGTCGCCCTTATCGTAGGCGGCCTTGAGGTCCTCGGGGTAGCCGCAGTGCATCTTCATATCGTTGCCTGCTTTGACTTCTTTAACAGGGTCATTCTTAACGCCCCAGTCAGTAACAACCATACCTTTGAAGCCCCATTCGTTGCGAAGAATCTCGGTCAGAAGCTCATAGCTTTCGGAGGTGTGCTGACCGTTGATGCGGTTATATGATGACATAACCGTCCACGGGTCGCCCTCTTTAACGGCAATTTCAAAGCCTTTAAGATAGATTTCGCGCAACGCTCTTTCGGAAATGCGTGCGTCAATGTCATAGCGGTTTGCCTCTTTGTTGTTGCAGGCAAAGTGTTTGATTGATACCGCCGCTTTCTGTGACTGAATGCCTCTTGTTGCCGCTGCAGCGTTTTTGCCTGCCACAAGCGGATCTTCCGAATAATATTCAAAGTTTCTGCCGCAAAGGGGATCACGGTGAATGTTGAGCGCAGGTGCGAGCCATATGCCGAGGTTGTTTTCTCGAAGTTCTGCGCCGCCTGCGGCACCTACCTCGTAAACAAGTTCGGGGTTCCACGCACACGCAAGGAGAGTTGCGCAGGGCCATGCGGTTGTGGGAATGCCTGTTTTGGGTTCAAGGCGCAGACCTGCAGGACCGTCGGCAGTGGGAACGTAGGGGATGGCAAGACGTTCAATTCCGCCGAATGAACCCGTGTTGCAAACGCCCGTTGTTTTCTGACCGCCGACAATATACATCAGTTCGTCAAGCGTGAACTGTGCAACAAATTCGTCAAGTGTGCAGTCTGTGCCGACGTTGTCAAACATAACAAGCTCTTCGGGAGCTTTTGCGCCGCCGGGTGCAACCTCGCCGTAGAAATATTCTTCTTCGCCCTGAGGCAGAGCTTCAAAGCTGCCGTCGGCGAGCATACGTTTTGCAAGCTTAAAAGGTTTGCACCAATTCTTAAGCTGTTCGGTAACGGTATCTTCCTTAACGGTATAAACAAAATCAACCTTTACGGTGTCTCTGACAGAGGTGCCCATATGGAATTCATAATCGCCTTTTTCAAGAACGTAAGCTGATTTTGCAATTTTGCCGAGGTCGTCGAATGAAGCCATATCCTTGATATCGAAGCTCATAACAACCGCTTCGGATTCATTGGGAGCAAGCAGTTTTGTCTTTTTGAATGCGCAAAGCTCCTTTGCAGGCTTGCCGAGTTTGCCCTGCGGTGCTGAATAATAAAGCTGAATAACTTCTTTGCCTGCAACAGAGCCGATATTTTTGACCGTTGCAACGGCGATTATTTTGCCGTCACTCTCACAGCATACTCTGCCGCTGATTTCAAACTGCGTGTATGAAAGACCGAAGCCGAAGGGATAGCGAACGCATTTTTTTGCTTCGGGTATTGTTTCAAAATAGCGGTAGCCGACGTAGATATCGTCTGAATAATCAATATATTTGAAGCTTTCCCAGAATTCCTCTTTGCAGGGGTAGCAATCGTAAGACTTTGCGATTGTATCCGCCATTTTGCCCGAGGGGTTAACGTCGCCGCAAAGAATGTCGGCAATTGCGCTGCCGCCCTCAATGCCGCCCTGCCAGCCAAAGAGAATACCGTCAACTTTATCGTTTTCCGCAATGAATTCGCAGTCGATTGTTGCGCCCGAGTTGATTACGATGACAACCTTATTGAAAAGCTTGCCTGCTTCGGTTATAAGGTCT
>JAGBAK010000084.1 GCA_017938985.1 Clostridia bacterium | reverse complement strand
TCTTCTTGCAAGCGCCGCCGTTGCAATGTCGGCAACAGTGCCTGTAAGCTCGTTGAACGTGATATTGGTTTTAATAAGACCGAAGGCAAACTCGGTAAGGTCATAAATCTCGGAAAGGTTCTTTTCGGCAATAATCTTTTTGGCAACCGCCTCAATAACCTTTCTCTGCCTTTCGGTACGCTTGAAGTCACTGTCAATTTTTCTTATGCGCATATATACAAGCGCTCTGTCGCCGTTAAGGTGATTCATACCTGCCTGAGTTTTAAGCTTACCACCCGAATATTCGGTTATATAATCAGCTTCTGCCTGCGTCAGGTTCATATCCACGCCGCCGATTTCATCAACGAAATCGGTTACGCCGTTGAAATCAACAACAACAAATCGCTGAATATCAAGGTCAAAAAGCTCGTTGACGGTGTTAACGCAAAGACCGACACCGTCCCAGGAATAAGCGTGGTTAATTCTGCTCCAGCCGTGACCCTCGATAGGCACAAGCGAATCTCGCAGAATCGAAATCATTTTGATTTCTTTGGTCTTTTTATTATAAGAAAGAACAATCAGAGCGTCGCTTCTGCCTCTTTCTCTTGTAACGTCACGTGAATCCGTGCCGATGATGAGGATATTTTCAACGTTGGGGTCTTTCTTTTCAACCTTGTAAATGGGAGTTTTGCCGTAAACCGATTTTGCATTGGGACTTCTGCCGAATGAAGCGTTTCTGTCATAGGGGTCACCCTGATAATCTGAGCCGCCACCGCCGCCTTCATTGTTGGGGATGGGCTGACCGGGAGCTATGAAGTCTCTGCCGATATCGTCCGCCTCAGGCTCAACGCCCTCCCATTCGGGTGCCTGCGGGTCTGTGGGCGGTTCAACATACGGGTTTGAACGCTCAACAACGGGCACGTCAACGTATGAAAGCTTGTTGTAGCTTGCCATAAGCGAAAAATAGACACCTGCAACCGAGCCGAAAATGATTAAAATCGGCAACAGAATGCAAAGAAGAACAATCAGCCATTTTTTCTTCTTTTTCTTTTCCTTTGGCTTTTTATCTTTTTTGCTCGTTTTTTCGATAAGTTCTTCCTTTGTGCTGTCCGCTGCGGAATTTTTTTCTTCAACGGCATTATTTTCTGCCGTATTTTCGTTAAAGATTTCGTCGTTCATATAAACACCTTTTCGTTTTGGTTATATATAGAGTATTTTATCATATATAATAAAAAATTACAATAATTATTTGAGCAAACGCTGCGATACCTTTACCGCGTGGGTCAAACAAATTCAAACGATTTACGGTATGGACAGGCGTTGGAACAGTGATGTTAACAGGCGGCATCGCTGCACCGAAATTGTTGGAATTATTCAAATCGCGGGCGACCACAGAGGGTCGCCCCTACGTTGTTGACGGGAGTTATCGGCGGTAATGCCACCGATTGTTTGGGCTCCTTTTCAAAGGAGCCGGCGGTACGCCTGAGGATTGCAAAGGGTAAATTATAACTGTATTTTATCGGGCGTATAATATCCGCCCGAACAAAAAACAGGCTCGCAATGGTTTTCGCCAATGCAAGCCTGTCATTTCTATATTTTGTTTCTTTTGTTCTTCGCTGTGTGAGCACTGTTGAGGGTCGCTCACGCAGATGAAGAAGGCGTTTTCTTCCGACGTCAGGCGTATGCGATACGCCGAGGAGGAAAAAACGGCTAAAAAGAATAAATATAACAATCTGTATTTAGCCGCATAATTCAAAAAGCTTGCCGAGGTATGTTACCAAGGCAAGCCTTTATTTGTTTTATTATTCTTTTGTTCTTCGCTGTGTGAGCAGACCCTCAGTTAAGCTCTTTTTCAAGCATTGCTCTGATAACGTCGGGTGAGCCTGTGCCGCGAAGCTCTTTCATAACGCTGCCGAAAAGTGCCTGCAGAGCCTTGGTCTTGCCACCCTTGTAGTCGGCAACAATCTTTTCGTTTTCTGCAATAACCTTGCGGACTGTTTCAAGAATAAAGCCTTCGTCAACCTTGGCGTTGAGCTTGTTTTCTTCGCAATATGCGTCAACCTCAACGTCGCTTTCAAACACTGCGGAAAGAACCTTTTTGCCTGCTGCGCGGGTGATTTCGCCGCTCTCAACAAGCTCAATGATTCTTGCAAGCTTCGCTGTGTCAATATCAAGCGAATCAAGCTCAAGGCGCTTCATCTGACCCATACACTCGGTCAGAATCCAGCTTGCAACAACCTTGGGGCTTCTGCCGCTTGCAACAACCGCATCAAAGGTGTCGGCAAGCTTTCTGTCTGACGAAAGAACGGATGCCTCTTTTGCGGCAATTCCCATTTCTTCGTATTTTAAAGCCTTTTCGTCTGCGGTTGCAGGCATACTTGCCTTGATTTGAGCAAGCCACTCGTCATCAATAACGATGGGCATAAGGTTGGGGTCGGGGAAATAGCGGTAATCAGCCGCAGTTTCTTTGTTTCTCATCGGGAAAGTGCGGCGCTTGACGTCGTCCCAGCGGCGTGTTTCCTGAACAAGCATTTCTGTGTGGCGTTCAATTGCGTCGATGTGACGAACCTTTTCAAATTCGATTGCATCCTTGATTTCGGAGAGCGAGCTCATATTCTTGATTTCGGAACGAACGCCGAATTCTTCCGAACCCTCGGGACGAACGGAAATGTTAACGTCGCATCTCATTGCGCCCTCTTCGCATTCGGAAATGCCCGCAAACTGGAGACCGGCTTTGAGATTCTTGAGGTAAGTGATAACCTCTTCCGATGAACGGAAGTCGGGACGGCTTACGATTTCGATAAGCGGAACGCTTGTGCGGTTGTAGTCAACAAACGACGTGTTTGTTGCTTCATCGTGAACAAGCTTGCCTGCGTCCTCTTCAACGTGAATCTGCTTGATGCCGATTGTTCTTTCGCCAACCTGAACGCTGCCGTCAACGCAGATGGGGTGGAACCACTGTGTTATCTGATAAGCGCAGGGAAGGTCGGGATAATAATAGCTCTTTTTATCAAAGGTTGTGTACTGATTGATTTTGCAGTTAAGCATAAAGCCTGCCTTGACCGCAAGCTCGATTGCGTGCTTGTTTGTTACGGGCAGCATACCGGGCATACCGCAGCAAGCAGGGCAAACGCAGTCGTTGGGCTCCTTGGGGCTTGAATGACCGCCGCAGGAGCAGAAAAGCTTTGAATCGGTGGAAAGTTCAACGTGAGTTTCCAAACCTATAACAAGTTCGTATTTCATCTTTTACACCTCCACGCTTTTTGCGATGCTCAGAAGCACGCTCTCTTTGAATGAATCAGCCATAAGCTGAACGCCGCCCGTGACCATTGCAGGCATACCCGTGATTGAGGGAATGGCGGTGAAAAGGCTTTCTGCAAACACCTTTTCAAACGCATCTGCGGTGTCATAGGGTGCATACTCTGCCTTTGAGCAGGCAGGAGCAAGCACTGCGTCATATTCTGCATAAACCGCTTTCATTCTGTCGCAAACAACACGGCGGATACGGAGCGATTTATCATAGCATTTTTCGTATTTTGCCTTTGCAAGCACGTCGGAGCCGTAGATGATTGTTGCCTTTGTGAGGAAGCCCATTGCCTCGGAGCGGCTCTTGACGTAAAGCTCGTCAATGTTTTTGTAGTCGGCGGTTCTGTAGCCGTATTTAACGCCGTCAAAACGGGAAAGGTTGTTTGTTGTTTCGGCAGCCATAAGAATCTGCCAGGCTGTCTGTGCCTGAGCGATGATGCCAAGCTCAACAAACTCAACCTTTGCACCCTTTGCCTTAAGAGCATCTGCAAAGCTGTCGATTTTTGCCTTTACTGCAGCATCGGCGGCGTCATAAAGCTCTTTTGCAACGGCGATTTTCATTGCAGAAACGTCTGCATCGGTTGAATATTCATATTTTTCATCGGGAAGGCTTGTGCCGTCCTTGCTGTCGTGACCTGCGATAACGGTGAGGATTTCCTTAACGCCCTCGGCATCTGCGGCTGTAACGCCGATCTGCTCGCCCGAGCAAGCGGCGGCAATAACGCCGTAGCGTGAAACGGTGCCGTAGGTAGGCTTGATGAAATCAACGCCCGAAACGGCTGCCGCTCTTCTGGGAGCGCCGTTAAGGTCAACGCTGAGAGCCGCCTTAATCTTACCCTCGGCAACAAGAGCTGCACCTGCGCCAATGAGCTTGCCGTCTGCGGTTGCTGCGCCGTAAGCGGAGGTCTCGCCGAGAAGGTCAAGACCGAATTCGCCGACGTTTGTCTTGCCTGCGATTGAATAGCCTGCCTTTTCAAGTCTTTCAACAGCTTCTGCGCTGAAAAGAGGCTTGAAGTTTTCAAGCATTTTTGAGCCTGCGGTTGCAGGTGTTCCTTTGATAAGGATAGTATCGTCAACGGCAATTGTGCCTGCCGCATTTATCTGATTAATATAAAACACTTATCTGCACCTCACTTTACAAGTCTGGGAACCTGCCAGCTGTCCTCTGTGCTCTGGGGAGCGCCCTCAAGCAGGTCTTTGCGTGCAAAAGGCTGGTTTCTGCCGTCGGCTCTTAAAACGTTTGTCATCGGCATAACGTAAACCATAGCCTCAACGTCTGCGGTGTCTGTATTTTCAAGCAGAGCCTCGTTCTTTGCCATATTGTCAAGAATTGCCTGCATCTTTTTCTTTTCGTCAGCATCAAAAGCAAGCTCGTTTACGCTTTCAAGGTCCTTGAGCCACTTTTCCTTGGTCATAACGCCGCCCTTTGCAGCATTGACCGTTGCACTGAATGCGGAAGCGTCGCCCTCTGTGCCGCTGACCTCAACCGCTCCGCCCTTGCCTCTGATTGCAACGTTTGCTTCAAAGAGCTGAAGCTCTGTTACAACGCCGGGTGCGCCGAGCATCTGGTCCTGTGCAGTGCCGTCAAGCGGGAATGCAATAACGTCACGGATTGTTTCCGTGTCGGCAAGAAGCATAACGATTCTGTCAACGCCGGGAGCCATACCTGCGTGAGGCGGAGCGCCGAACTGGAATGCGTTATAGAGTGCGCTGAATCTCTTTTCAACCTCTTCCTCGCTGTAGCCTGCAATTTCAAAGGCTTTGCGCATAATCTCGGGGCTGTGGTTACGAACCGCACCCGAAGCCAGCTCTATGCCGTTGCAGACAAGGTCATACTGATAGGCAAGGATTTCGCAGGGGTCCATTGTTTCAAGCGCTTCAAGACCGCCCTGAGGCATTGAGAAGGGGTTGTGAGTGAAGATAATTTTATCCGTTGTTTCGTCTCTCTCATACATCGGGAAATCAACAACAAAGCAGAATTCAAAAGAATCCTTGTTGATAAGACCGAGCTCTTCGCCGAGCCACGTGCGGACAACACCTGCGTTCTTATCGGCAACGTCTGAAACGCCGTCGCAGATGAAGAAGATTGTTTCGCCCTCTTTAACGCCTGTAAGCTCAACGATTTCGCGCTTTTCGTCCTCTGTCATAACCTTGCTGATGGGGTCATCCTTGAAGCCGCAGTTTGCGGCGTCAAGCAGAGTGATGTGAGCAAGACCTGCCATTTTTGCCTGCTTGGTTGCAAAAGCAAGGGACTTGTCGAAGAACCATCTTTCGTTCTTACAGGGTGCAACAATGGCTCTGACGTATTTATTCATAAAGGGCTTGAACTTGACTCTCTTGAACATATCCGTGAGGTCACAGATAATAAGAGGGTTGCGAAGGTCGGGTTTATCCGAGCCGTATTTTGCCATTGATTCGGCATAGGGAATACGTCTGAAAGGTGAAGCGGTAACCTTTTTATCGCTGAAGGTGCGGAAAATATCGCTGACAACGCTTTCGCAAACCTCAAGAACCTCGTCCTGAGTTGAGAAAGCCATTTCAAAGTCAAGCTGATAGAATTCACCGGGTGAACGGTCAGCACGGGCATCCTCGTCTCTGAAGCAGGGAGCTATCTGATAGTATTTATCGAAGCCCGAAACCATAAGCAGCTGCTTAAACTGCTGGGGAGCCTGAGGCAGAGCGTAGAATTTGCCGGGATGCTTACGGCTGGGAACAAGGAAATCACGGGCACCCTCGGGCGAAGAAGCAGTCAGAATGGGGGTCTGGATATCAAGGAAGCCTCTTTCTTCCATAAGCTTTCTCATATGACCGATAACCTTGGAGCGCAGAATGATGTTGTTATGAAGCGCGGGGTTACGCAGGTCAAGGAATCTGTGCTTTAAGCGCAGATTTTCGTTCGTATCGTTTGAACCGATTTCAAAGGGCAGCTCTCTTGTGCAGGTGCCGAGAACCTTGAGAGTGTCGCAAACCAGCTCAACAAGACCTGTTTCAATTTTGGGGTTAACGGTGTTTTCGTCACGCTTTGTAACCGTGCCGTGAACGGAAATAACGGTTTCCTTGCTGATGCCCTTGAGCAGGGATTCATCGTGAACAACAACCTGTGTTACGCCCGTTTCGTCACGCAAATCAACAAAGAGAACGCCGCCGTGGTCACGGATAACGTCAACCCAGCCTGCAAGCTCAACGGTCTGACCGATATGAGCTTCTCTTATTTCATTGCATCGGTGAGTTCTGTACATAATATATACCTCCAATACATCTGTTGGTGAATAGTTAAGAGTGAACAGTGAAGAACTGCGGGTGGGCGCTGCCCACACCCGATTAATTGTAGGGGTTGGCGACCCCGACAACCCGGCAGACCGTCAGGTCTGAACTTTTGTGTGTTTACGGTGTTACGGGACGTCGAGTCGCCGTCCCCTACATTTGGATTGTGTGTAACATCATAAAAAAACAAAATCCCAGGAACTGCAAAAACGCAATTCCCGGGACGAGTAATCAAAAATAACCCGCGGTGCCACCCGTTATTGATACCCCGAAAGGTATCCTCTCTTTTATTAAAATGTGGGTATACCGGTGAAGTGTTGCCGTGCTTACTACTCATCTTAAGCGCACTTTCAGCCCGTGATGCGCTCTCTCTGGCAGACTTTCCATAAAAGACGGGTCTTCACTTGGGAAAAATTATATCAAAAATCAATTAACTTGTCAACAACGGATTTATAACAATATTGTATGATATTTGTTATGTTTTTAATGCTTCATTTATTGATTTTTCATTATTATTCTGCTTTCGTATGTTGATAAATACCTGCCGCCATTTTTTATCTGCCGTCAAATACTTTCTTTCAAACGAATTTGGATGCTTTTAAAATTTTAACAACTCTTGAAAATTTTTCAAAATCAAGTAACCTTTATCCGTTTTGAATTGTTATAATAGTGAAAGGACCTTTCAAGCGGTGGTGATTTAATGGACAGTAACGATTTTGAGCGAGTATTCAAAAGAAATTATAAACGGTTGTTTCTGATTGCTCTTTCATTCACGGCAAATCAATATGATGCAGAGGATATTCTGCAAAACGCTTTTATGAAACTGCTGAAAACAAAAACAGAGTTTACGGATGACGAACATATTGATAAATGGCTTACTTCGGTTACGGTTAATGAAAGCAAAAATCTTCTCAAAAGTGCATTCAGAAAAAAGAGTGCAGATTTTGAGGATTACGTTGCAACCTATTCTTTTGAAAACGAAAAAAGCGAAGATTTATTCAATGCCGTTATGTCGCTGCCTAAAAAACTGCGGACGGTAATCCATCTGTTTTATTACGAGGATATGCCAATCAAAGAGATTGCCGATATGCTTAATATCAAGCAATCTGCGGTTAAAACAAGACTGTGCCGGGCAAGGGAACAGTTGAAAATTAAGCTTGGAGATGATTGGAATGACGAATAAAGAAAAATATATCAGTTCTTTTTCAGGTGTTGATCCGTCTGACGAAATCAAAGAAAGGATTTTGAATATGGCATCAACAAAGAAAAGATGTTCTTTCAAAGCGCTTGCTGTTGCGTTTGCCGTTCTCATAACGGTTGCAGCAGCTATGCTCACCGCTAATGCCGCAACAGACGGGGCAATAGGTGAAAAAATCAGCGAAGCAACCAAAGAGATAACGAAAAAAGTCGGAGTTATGTTTAACGGCGAAGAAATTGAAGTAACCGTCAAGCGAACTGAGGTAACTGATAAAAACGGAAATTTAAACGTTTATGAAATTATCCTTCCCGAAAACGTTCCGTCAAGCAAAGACGGTGTAGATGTACTTGAACTGGATAAGGTGATGACGGAATTCTGTAAGGAGGATTCTTATGTAGTTATTGAAAAAGAAAGCGGAAGCAGTGCGTCGTTCGTGGTTGATATTGAAAATGAATCCGGTAATTATAGGACAGTTGTAGAAACCGATTAAAATTTGAGGCTTAACAGCAAACCATAAAACAGTTTGCTGTTAAGTTTTATTTTTACCGTTCATATGAGCCGTCACAGATTTTATGAGATATTTTTGTTTGCCAGAGAGTTTTTTTGTTTTCTTGCGAATAATTAATATTAGGATTTATTAATACTTTTTTAATTGTAATTTAAAATATTATGTGTTATAATGCAAGCTGTAATATAATTGGCAGATTATGCCTTTCAGAAACACACTGATAAAAGCTTTGCTCTCGCAAGGAGGATTTGAATATGAAAAAATGTATCATCATCGGCGGCGGTCCCGCAGGTCTGACCGCAGGCTACGAGCTGCTTTCAAAATCAAAGGACTACGAGGTCGTTATTCTTGAGGCAAGCGACACCCTCGGCGGCATTTCAAGAACGGTTAAATATAACGGCAACCGTATGGATATCGGCGGTCACAGATTCTTTTCAAAAGACAAAAACGTTACCGCTTTCTGGGAAAAAATAATGCCCACACAGGGTTCACCCTCGTTTGACGATAAGATTCTCGGCAGGTCAAAAAACCTTGTTGCAGGCGGTCCCGACCCCGAAACAGAAGACAGGGTTATGCTTATCCGCCGCAGAGTTTCAAGAATTTATTATCTGAACAAATTCTTTGATTATCCCATTTCAATGAAGCCGCAGACGTTTATCAATATGGGTCTTGCAAGAACGGTCAAGGCAGGCTGCAGCTACCTTAAATCCACCGTTTCCAAAAAAGAAGAAACCTCTCTTGAGAATTTCTATATAAACCGCTTCGGCAAGGTGCTTTATTCAATGTTCTTTGAGGGCTACACCGAGAAGCTCTGGGGCAGACACCCGAGCGAAATCTCCGCCGACTGGGGCGCACAGAGAGTCAAGGGTCTTTCAATCCTTGCCGTGCTCAAGGATATGGCAGGCAAAATCGTGCCCAACAAGAACCGCAAGGTTGAAACCTCGCTGATTGAAGAATTCGTTTATCCCAAGTACGGTCCCGGTCAGCTCTGGGAGCTTGTGGGCGAAGAATTTGAAAAAATGGGCGGCAAAATCCTTTATAACCACAAGGTCAGCAAAATCAACACTGCCGACGGCGCGGTTACGGGCGTTGTCTGCGACTGCGACGGCAAGGAAGAGCTTTTTGAGGGCGACATCTTCTTTTCATCAATGCCCGTCAAAGACCTTGTTGAGGGTATGGGCGACGTTGTGCCTGCCGCACCTGCAGAGGTTGCAAAGGGTCTGCCCTACCGCGATTTTGTTACCGTGGGTCTGCTTCTCAACAAGCTCAACCTCAAAAACGAAACCGACATAAAAACTCTCGGCAACATCGTTCCCGACTGCTGGATTTACGTTCAGGATACGGGCGTTAAGCTCGGCAGAATCCAGATTTTCAATAACTGGTCACCCTATCTTGTCAAAGACCCGCAGAACACCGTCTGGGTCGGTCTTGAATATTTCTGCAACGAGGGCGACGATTTCTGGAATCTGAGCGATGAGGACTGCATTGCCAAGGCGATTGCTGAGCTTAAATCAATGGGCGTTATTGATAAGGACGCCGCAATTCTGGACAGCCACCGTGAACGTGTTCAGAAGGCATATCCCGCATATTTTGACACCTACGACCGCATTGACGAGCTCGTTGAATACCTTGACACGTTTGAAAACCTTTTCTGCGTGGGCAGAAACGGCCAGCACAGATATAACAATATGGACCACTCCATGGCAACCTCGTTTGAGGCTGTTGCAAACGTTCTCAGCGGCAAAAAGACCAAGGAGAATATCTGGAGCGTAAATACAGAGGCAGAGTACCACGAGGAGAGCAAAGATGAAAAAAAGGCTTGAATGGCTGGTGCCGTTTGCCCTGGCTGCGGCGGCAATAATCCTTGAGCTGTTTCTGAGCAACTTTGTTTATTTTGCTTTTGTTGCAGGCAGAACCGAAACGGTTGATTATAAGAAGAGCGATTTCGCATATGACGTTACCGGCGACAAAACGCAGTTCGGTCTGGGCGATCTCGGCTTTGAGCTGAATTCCGTTTCTTTTAACGTTAAGGCAAAGGACGAAACGGTTGAACCCTTTGAGTTAAGGGTCAGCGTGTACGTCATTGATGAGCGGAACTCCGACTACAGCCTTGCCGTTGCCCGCACGATACCCGTTACCGCAAAGGAACAGAAAATAACGTTTTTCTGCAACTCGGGCGGAAAGGCGGAGGACCTGATATTTATAACAGGCGAAGCGCAGTCCGACGTTCTTATCAGCAACGTTATTCTCAATCCGCAATATAAACCCGATTTCAATCAGGCAAGGTTTTTACTTATTCTTGCCGTTATGCTTATCGGCTTTTTACTTCACGTCCGCTCTTCGGAAAACAAGCTTGTTCCTTATAAAAACAGACACAGGCGTTCGGTTGCGCTGTCCGTTACCTTAAGCGTTGCAGGCTCCGTTGCCGTTGCAATTCTGAGCGCATCGAGCGAAACGCTTGACCCCATTGCTTATCCGCTCAGACAGGACGTCAGACTCTATGACCCTTATATTCAGCAGTTTGACGCTTTTATGAAAGGTCAGCTTCATCTTGACGTTAAGCCCGACGAAAGGCTTGCATTGCTCAAAAATCCCTATGACCTTGCCGAAAGAACATTTCACGGCATAGATTATATGTGGGACAGAGCATATTTTGACGGCAAGTATTTTTCATATTTCGGCGTTACGCCGTTGCTTCTTGTCTATTTCCCCTATTATTTCCTTACAGGCTCTTTGCCCAACGCAGGTCTTGTTATGGCGGTTTTCTGCGTTATGACAGCGGTGTTCTTTGCCCTTGCGGTTGAAGAATATGCAAAAATTTCGGGCAAAAAGCATTTCGGCTATTTCACCGCATTCTGCACCGTAAGCGGCTTTCTTGCAAGCTTTGCGCTGATAATCGCAAGAGGTCAGCAAAGGTTTTATTACATTGCGGGTATGGCAGGTATGGCTTTTTCGGCGGCGTTCATTATGTTTATGCTCAAAGCCGTCGGCAGCCAAAGAATCAAAAGAATAATTTATTTTGCCCTTGCAGGCATCAGCTTCGGTCTGGGCTTCCATTCAAGAGTCAATTCCGTTGTTCCGCTTGCAATTGTGGCGGTTGCGTTTGTTTTGCTCTGGGCAATCAAACGCTTCAAAGAAAAGCAGGTCGGCACACTTTTTGCCGAAATGGCGGCGCTCGGCACTCCCGTTGTTATCGCCGTTGTTGCCTCAATGCTTTATAACAAAGCACGCTTCGGCAGCTTCTTCGATTTCGGCACTGCATACCAGCTCACCATCAGCGACACTTCATTCTATTCAATCGGTCTGCACGGCATTATGCCTGCGTTTTTCCATTATTTCCTGCAAGGCTTCCACTTTGTTCAGGAATTCCCCTACGTGGGCATGAACTACATTGCTCCGCCCGATTACGGCAGATATTTTTACGTTGACTCGGGCATCGGCATTTTTGCAATGCCGTTTATGCTCTCGCTGCTTCTTTTCCCGATTGTTTTAAAGAAAAAAACGATTGGCAAAAACAGAAAAATCATTTTTGCCGCAGCGCTTATCGCAATACCCGTAACGGCATTCATCAACTGCTGCCTTGGCGGAATCATCTTCCGTTACACCTCGGACATTTCGGTTGTTGCCGCTTTCCTTGCGGCGGTAATAATGCTTGAAACAGCAGAAACCGCACTGCAGAAATTCGGCAAGGACGGCTATGCGGTGTTCAAAAAAGCGGCATACTGTCTCGGCGGTGCAAACGCCGCCACGGCTATGGGTGCAATGCTCGCCGAAAGCGGCAACTTTGTTTCCGCAAGTCCCGTTGTTTTTGAATATATCAGAGATATTTTTGTTTTCTGGAATTAACATTTATTGAGGTATAACAATGTTTATAGACTGTCTCAAACTCAAAAAAACGCTCACTCTTGCGGCGGCGGTGTTCTTTGCTTTTTCCGCCATAGGTGTTGTGATTTATTACATCATCTGTCCGTCTGCGGCGTTTTTCCATTCCGACTGCGCAGATACCCTTTATTGGGCGCAGGCAAGCTATGACGGCAAAACACTCTATAACCCCGATTTCGGCTATGCGGCGTTTCTGCCCTTCGGCGGTACAATGATTATGCTGCCGTTTATCGGACTTACAGGAGTTTCGCTCACCACTCACCACATCGGTATGGTCATTTTTACGGTGCTCCTTTTTGCCGCAGTGTTTTATCTCTGCCGCACGCTTGATTTCAGCTATCCCCTTTCTTTCACCGCTACGGGTCTTACGGCGCTCATTCTCTGCTCCTCGCCCAAGCTGCGTGAAATTTATTATGAACACGTTCTCTATTACAGCATAAGCATTGCGGTTATCTGCGTTATGCTTGCTCTCTACGTGCAATACAGCGAAACTTTCAGAAACAAACACGTTGCCAAAAGGCTTGCGCTGCTTCTGCCCGTTTTCGCCGTATCGTTTATGACCGCTCTTGACGGCGCACAGGTTGTCGCCTGCGCCGTTCTTCCCGTTATTTTTGCGGCAGGCTGTGAGGTTATTTTTTCAAAAGAAAAACTGCTGAGCAAAAGCCGTATTCCCACCGTTATTTTTGCGGCTGTTGCCGCAGCCGCCACCCTTATCGGTCTCAAGATTTTTGAAAGCGGCACAAAGGATATCGGCGTCGGCTACGCAAACGCTTATTCAAAGTATTCCATGCCGAGCGAGTGGCTGAACAATCTGCTCAAGCTTCCCGTTCAGTGGATTGAACTTTTCGGCATCGAAATTGAGCCGGATATGCTGCTCTTTTCACCCGAATCAATTGTCAACATTCTGCGCATTGCCGTTGCTCTTGTTCTGGGTCTCGGACCCGTTGCGGCGCTCATTTTCATCGGCAGATTCGACAGACGCTCAAAACTGCTGATTTACGCCCACTACGGTATGACAGGCGTTATTATGTTCGGCTATATTTTCGGCATTCTCTCCGCCGCAAACTGGCGTCTGAGCCCGATTATCTGCACGTCAATCCTTGTTTGCGTTGCAGGCATCAGAGTGATGAACCCTCACGTTTCACTGCGCCGCGTTGCCGCGCTCTGCCTTTGCCTGTTGCTTGCGCTGTGCTGTGTCAACGTTAAAACAATTGAAGAAATGCCGCAGGACGGCGTAAAGTATAACAGATATTATGCCCTTGCCGAATTCCTCAAAGAAAACAATCTCGAATACGGTTTTTCGACCTTCTGGCACGGCGTTACCATAACGGTTATAACGGATTCGGAGGTTATAATCAACAACACGGATATCAACGAAGCAGGCGTTACTCCCTGCCCGTTCCAGACAAACAAAAACTGGTTCACGGAGCAGGAAGGCATTGACAGATATTTCCTTCTCTGCAGCGAATATGAGCTGATGATTCTGCGTCAGACGGAGGACTGGAAATATTTTGAAAACGGTCCTGTTGAACAGCTTGAGTTTGAAGGCTTCAAGGTCTTTGTGTTTGACAACACAGACTTCCTCTATTAAGAGTTAAACCGCATTGTGCAAAAGCTGCACGATGCGGTTTTTTGTTGCCGTATTTCCGACTTTCTGTTTAGAGGCGGATATCATATACCGGCAGCATTTTGCCAACCGTTATACGGACAGCCGCAAGGGCTGTCCCTACGGTGTTATAATTCACAACCATCAATTGCGCATTGCGAATTACGAATTGCGCATTAAAACGGTTAAAGGCGGAGCCTTTCCTTAACTCTGCACTCTTCACTCTGCACTCAAAAACATTTCCTTTGCTCTCAAAAGCAACCGCATATATCTCTCAATTTGCGGCTCAATATCCTTTACCTCGGCAGGCTCGTTAACCCTTGCCTGTGTGCCGCAAACAACAACACTCTGCGGCTGACCCATACTTATTCTGCGTGCGTTTTCGTCAACGGCAACAATGCCCGCCGCCGTAAAGGTTACGCTCACAACCGCCGTTGCAAGCAAAAAATATCTGCGCCAGAATTTCATTGCACCACGTACCTGTCCATGAGTGACCCGAGCGCCGATGCAAGCATTCTGCCCGAATAACAGGCTTCGTCCAGCGTGTTTGCCTCGCTGCCCATTTCAATGAGCAGGCTGAAACGGGTCATATCCATATTATATTTTCTCTGCGAAAACAAAACGGGACGCATCAGACCGGGATAAAGCGTTTCGCATTCCTGCTGAAGCTGCAGCGCAAACCGCAAATTATACTCCCAGTCGGGAAAATCCTCAACCTTGCCCTCCTCTGCCCCCGTTATTATCATCAGCTGAGCCGCCTGTTTGCCGTTTACGGTGTTGACAGGCTTGATTTTTGTGCCGCTGTCAAGGGTTATTGAATCCCTGTGAATGTCAAGCACAATCTGAATTTCGGGATGCTCCTCCAGATGCTTTGCAACGGTTTTGCGCGAATTGGGGTAAGAATCGGAATAATTATCGTCATGAATTGTTTTATCGTGTATTACAGTATACCCCATACTTTCAAGATAATCCGCTATTTCCGTGCCGACACGCACAACGTTTTCGTTTTCGTCGTTACTGCGCGCCGTGTAACCCTCCGCATACCATTCACGCTCAATCATCTCGTATCCCTCCGACGTGTGGCTGTGAAAAATCAGCACGGCAGGCTTTGATTTGTCAATTTTAAGCTCCAGAGGCTCGGCAAGCACCTTTTCGATGTTGAGGGTTTTGGTTTCGGTTGTGTTGCGCACACGCACGTTGCCGAAAATATGCGTTGCGCCCTTGGTGAGGTAGGTAACGGACTGAATATCGCCGTCACGCTTGTCATCGGCAAAGGCGGCTTTATAGTGCTCCATCAGCACTTCGATATCGCTCGGCGTATCGGTTATATCCGTTGTTTTGCTGCCGTGCGCATCCGACAGAGCCGTCTGACTTATAACGGTAACCGCCGTCTGCGTCTGTGCCTGCGGTTTTCCGCCGTAAAACACCACCGCCGCTGCCGCATAGGAAAGTCTGCCTGCGCCGAAAAGCAGAATCAGAGCGGAAATCGCCGTAACAGAAATAAAAAACGCCGCAAGCTCCAGCCTGTTGACGGAATAATCGTTTTTCATAATAAGCTCCTTTGTATTGAGAATTATATTGATGACGTTGAACTTGCGTTTGCAAAAGCAATAAATGTAGGGGTTGGCGACCCCGACAACCCGTCAGACCGTGAGGTCTGCATTTTATGCGCCTTCGGCACATTCGGACGTCGAGTCGCCGTCCCCTACAATGTTGCAAATATAACTCTGCTTTTCGGACAGCCACAAGGGCTGTCCCTACAGTGTTGCAATTTAAACGCTAAAAACCATTCCGCATTAAAATGGGCAAGGGCGAAGCCCTTCCTTAACTATTCACTATTAGTTATTCACTATTCACTTTACAATCGGGTGTGAGCGAAGCCCACCCTCAACTCTTCACTATTCACTCTTAACTGTTCACTAAACAATATATATGCAGGCTTGTTTGCTGTATATTCCGCCTCATATATTACAAATTGTAACTGTTGTCGGGCGTTTGTAACCGTTTTGTAACTATTTGTAATTGAAAAAGGTTGTTTGCCGTGAGTTTATATAATATAATTAGTTCATCAATCGGGCGCATAAGTGCAGTTGCTCCCGATATCCCATCCATCCTTTCAAAAGTCAAAAAAAGGAGTTCTCGTCAAGAGAGCTCCTTTTTGACTTTTAAATTATATAACCTGTTCATTTCAAACAAAAAGGGCAGCCACTCAAGGCTGCCCGATTATTTTATCTTATTTAAGGTCGCCGCCAACTGAGCCGTCCCAGGTGTCAACGCTTGTTGCTTTCTTTTCTTCTTCGTCAAACCAACGTGTGGTAACAGCCTTTGTTTCGGTGTAGAAACGGAAGCCGTCCTTGCCAAGGCAGTGAAGGTCGCCAAAGAATGACTGCTTATGACCCGTGAACGGGAATACGCCAACGGGTACGGGAATACCGACGTTAACGCCAACCATACCGCCGTCTGTTCTCTTTGCAAATTCTCTTGCATAGTAGCCGCTCTGTGTGAAAATAACCGAACCGTTTGCAAAGGGATTTGCATTCATAACGGCAAGACCCTCTTCAAAATCCTTGACTCTCTTAACGCAGAGAACGGGACCGAAGATTTCTCTCTGACCGACGGTCATATCTTCCGTAACGTGGTCAAAGATTGTGGGACCAACGTAGAAACCGTTTTCGTAGCCGGGAACAACGGGATTTCTGCCGTCAAGGATAAGCTCTGCACCCTCTTCGATGCCTTTTTCAATCCACTTGTGGATGGACTGTCTGTGAGCCTCGGTAACAACGGGACCGAGAGTTGATTCCTTATCGTATGCGGGACCGAGCTTAAGCTCCTTTGCAAACTTGACAAGGTAGCCGACAAGCTCATCGGCAATGCTTTCCTGTGCAACGATTACGGGCAGAGCCATGCAGCGTTCGCCTGCGCAGCCGAAAGATGAGTTGATAATACCTCTTGCGCTTCTTTCAAGAGCTGCGTCTTCAAGAACAAGACCGTGGTTCTTCGCTTCGCAAAGAGCCTGAACACGCTTGCCGTTTGCAGCTGCTCTTGAATAAATATGAAGACCGACGCTTGTTGAACCGACAAAGGTGATGCCCTTAACGTCGGGGTGATCCATAAAGATTTCAGCTTCGTTTCTTGAGCAGGTAACGATGTTGATAACACCGTCGGGCAGACCTGCTTCCTGCCAGAGTTCAGCAAGACGCATACAGGTCATGGGAGTCATTGATGCAGCCTTGAGAACGATTGTGTTGCCGCAGGCAATGCAAAGGGGTGACATCCAGCCCATGGGAATCATACCGGGGAAATTGAAGGGAACAATGCCTGCAAAAACGCCGACAGGTTCTCTGTAAAGCGTTGTGTCATAACCCATTGAGGTGTCACGCAGAGCTTCGCCCATAAGCAGTGAAGGTGCGGAAAGAGCAAGCTCAACGGGTTCTTTAACCTTAAGAATATCTCCCTTTGCTTCGCTCCATACCTTGCCGTGCTCTCTTGCGCAGATTTCGGTAAGCTCGTCCATATGAGCGTCAAGAAGCTCACGGAATTTATAGATTACCTGAACACGCTTCATAACGGGAACGTTTGACCAGCTTTTGAACGCTTCTTTTGCGCAGGCAACAGCCCGGTTAACCTCGTCCTTTGTGCAGCAGGGAGTCTGAGCAATAATTTCACCTGTGCTGGGGTTATAAACGTCCATATACTTTTCGCAAGCGGAATCAAGCCACTTGCCGCCTGCAAAATACTTTAACTTTTTAACAGCCATCGGTATCACTCCAATTCATATTTTTACATCATATATTGTATTACTTTTTCGAGTCAATGTCAATGTGCATAAAATATTAATTGCATAATGAAACCAAAAAGCGGAAAGATAATTATAACAACAAAACGGAGGGGATTTGAATGCCGATATCCCGAAAAGAATACGACGCTATGACCAAAAAAGCCTCGCCGCCGAGCAACAAGCTCAAAAACGGCATTTTTGCCTATGTCATCGGCGGATTTGTTTGCACGCTCGGCGAGGGCATATCTCTCATTTGCGAACGTTTCGGTATGGCACAGGAGGACGTGAAGCTGGTTGTGCCCGTTTCGCTGATTGTGCTTTCGGCAGTGCTGACGGCTCTTGGCGTTTTCGACGATATAGCAATCCACGCAGGCGCAGGCACGATTGTGCCCATAACGGGTTTTGCAAACTCGGTTGTTTCACCTGCCCTTGAATTCAAAAGTGAGGGCAGAATACTCGGCACAGGCGCAAATATGTTCAAAATCGCAGGTCCGGTGCTTGTCTACGGCACGCTTGCGGCATCAATCTACGGCGCAATTCTGTTCATATCGGGCAAAATCACCTGACAAACAAAAAGCTTGCAAAGGTATCGAAACCTCTGCAAGCTTTATTTTTATCTGAAATTATAGGGCAGATAACTTCCGCTCAAGTCGATAAAATCCGTCAGATAAACAAAATTATCGTTTTCATCAAAAACTGCGGCATAGTAACCCGAATATTCATCAACAACAACCGCGCCCATATAATTGCCGCGTTCGTCATAAAGGTCGTAGAATTCGCAATTGCCTATATCTTCAACTTGATCGTCACCCAGATAATCATACTGATATTCGGGGTAAATCTCATCCTTGTTAAAGCCGAGCTCAACAAGCTGATACACTATAAAATCGCCGACCTCTTCGCATTTTTCCTGCGTTGTGTCAAGCTCATAATAGCCGTAGCCCTCATCCATATAAGCGGTCATATATCCCGAATAATCGTCGGTTTCGATAACCACGCTTTCGCCTTCGACCTCCATAAACAGGCACAGGTTGCCGTCTTTATAGAAATAACCTACCTCACCGTAAGAAGCGTTGCCGTTTTCGTCATACACGTAAATGCCGATGTGCGCACAGTCGGCATAAGTGTCAACGGTTGCATACGGCTCGTTGATAAAGTCGCTGTTATCGTCAGGAGCTTCGGTATAGTCCTCATAATATCTGTCCGTAACAGGCGGAGCAGTGGGCTTGGGACGTGCAGGCTGAGTGGCAGGAGCCTGCGTCGGTCTGAAAATATCGCCGATATTCACGGTATCGTTGCCGTGAGGAACGGTTGGCACAATAATCTCTTCACCGGTAACGTCAATTATGCCGGGTGCCGTCAACTGCGGAGCCGTCAGCTCGGGCAGAGTGATTCCGTCGTCATAGCCGTGCTTTTTGCTGTGGGTCGAAACCGCCGTTGTGCTTTCTTCTTTTTTGTCGTCATTATCCTTTGAAGCGCCGATATCGGGCAGTAATTTGAAAGCAAGAACACCTGCAACAACCGCCAGCACTGCAACCGCACCCGCTACGGCAATGATAATTCCCTTGCCGTTTTTCTTTGGCGGTTCCGTCTGTACGGGTGGCGGAGCAACGGGCGGAACGCAGCCGTAATTCTGAGGCTGAGAGTAACCCTGCGTCTGATATCCCGCTGCCTGAGTTGCGCCGAAAGGAGCCGCCTGTGTTGCGTCAAAATCTATCGGCTGTGTCGCAGCAAACGGCGCAGCCTGCGTTGCATCAAAGTCTGCAGCCTGTGTAACACCTCTGTCCGTCGCGGCAAGCTGTCTGCAGCCGCAATCGGGGCAAAACTGCGTACCGTCGGGTAACTGAGCTTTACAGTTAAAACAAATCATAATATCACCTGTTTATATCAACCTGTTGAATATTGAAGATTATACCACACAGGTTTTCTTTTGTCCATATCAGAAAAAAGAAAACCCCGTCAAAGACGGGGTTGGTGGAACAGATGCAACCACAGCAGAACCACCGTTTAAAGCAGAATTCAGAGAGTCAAAGAACTCCTCTGTTTCATCTATTAATATGTCATCAATGACCGTTTCTTTATCACCGCTGTTAAGATAAATCGTCATCTTGTCATCGTAGAGATAAATCGCCCGCACGAAGATATTTATGAATCCTCGGCGTATGTTTATATCGTTCAAGTCACCTGTGCGAAGTGAAGTCAGGTAATGTCTGATCTGAGGCTCTGTGTAAATAACCTGCTTGTTCATTTCAATTGCAAGCTGTGCTTCAAGCTCGGCTTTTTCGATTTTGCGTTTTTCAATTCGCTCGGTTATCATATCAACCGACTGTCCTTTTTCAAGGGCAATCCACAGATTTTCTATTGCCGCTTCCGTTTCTCGGATGGCGGCTTTTATTCTTTTAACTCCCGAGCCGTCATAATCCGCCTGACACGCCGCCGCTACCGACTTCGAAATCTTTTCGATGTTTTCATCCGTCAGCAATTTGCGGCACACCGAAACAACTCTGTCCTCAATCTTTTCTTTTTTGATTATCTTTTTATCGCAGAGATTCTTTCGTGAGTTCTTGCAGGAGTAATAGTGATAAACATTTTTGTTGCGGCTTGTTCCGCCGTAACCCGTCATCATCTCTCTGCAATATCCGCAGAAAAGTTTTGTTGTCAACAGATACTCTTCCTTGCCTCTTGTTCTGCCCGGAGCCTGCTTATTCTTGTTGAGAATATGCTGAACTCTTTCAAACAATTCATCTTCAATTATCCTCGGCATACCGCCCGGGATTTCCATATCCTTGTAAAGATAAACTCCGATGTATCGTTTGTTTCGCAGAATACGGTGCAGACTGTTTTTATTGAACTCTTTTCCGTGTGCGGTTTTGATTTGTCTTGCATTCAGATCTCTGTTGATTTCTGCAACAGTTTCGCCGCTTGCATATCGCTCATAAATCTCTCTGACAACCGCTGCCGCTTCGGGATCAACATAGAATTTTCTGTCCGCAACAACCTTGAATCCCAAACCAGGCAGACTGCCGTTCGAAAGACATTTCTGTGCGTTGATATCCATTCCTCTGCGAATCTTTTGCGAAAGCTCTGCCGAATAATATTCCGCCATACTTTCGAGGACACCTTCAACAAGAATTCCCGATGCATCATCCGTTATGTTTTCCTTTGCGGAGATAACTCGCACGCCGTTCTTTTTCAGCTTCGCTTTGTTGATTGCACTGTCATATCTGTTTCTTGCAAATCTGTCAAGCTGATAAACAAGCACCGCTTCAAAAGTTTGTTTGTCGCTGTCAGCTATCATCTGTTGAAATGCCGTTCGGTTATCAGATGTTCCGCTTTGCGCTCTGTCGATATACTCATCAATAACATAATGACCGTTGGCGGCGGCATATTCATAACAAACTTTGAGCTGACCTTCAATTGACTGCTCCGTCTGACTGTGACTTGAAAATCTTGCGTAGATTACTACGTTTATTTTCTATCGCCTCCTAAAATTTGATTATATATTCTTCTTCGGATTCACTTGATAATTTGTTGCAGTGGAAATATGGAAAATAAATTTCCCACATTACCACAGCACTGCTGCTACTGTAAAAACCTTGATATTCCGTTGATTTTATTGCTTGCACTAATTTGGCAAGCAAGGCAAATGTGAACACAAACTTGCAAAATGCCGCTTGCAAGTTGTTCCGATTTTCAACCGTTCACTAACTTTGCAAGCAGGGCAAGTGGGTATATTTACACTCTTAAGGAACCTTTGGTGAATTTTTCTTATGAAGCCAAGTCAAGACCATGGCAAAGAACCGCATATTTTGCTTTTATCAGCGGTATGTCAAGGGAGAATGAAGCAGGAATGTCAATCTCATCAACGAAGTTGAAGAAAATGTATACTCTCTGATATCTCTTTCCGTCTATCTTCTCAGCTTCAAAAACAACGATTTTCTTTATGAAATCATTGATTATCTTTGGCGTAAGTTCGGGAATATCAACATATTTCTCAACCAAGCTGAGGAAAGAATCAATGTTGCTTATCACAGCTTCAGCTTTCTCAATCTGTGACTGCATTGCCGAAAATTCCTTTTCCAGTTTCTTCTGTTCTTCCTCGTAATTCTTTGCAAATTTCTCGTATCTTTCCTTACTCATTATGCCGAATGCCATATCCTCATATAGCTTTTGCATCAAAAAGTCGATTTCGTTAATTCTTTTCCGTGTCTGCTCGAGTTTCTTTTTCTCGGCGCTTATGCTTTTGCCCTTTTCAAGCTCTTTTTGGGCAATCCATTCTTCACGGAATCCTTCTACATCTTCTCTGATGTATGCAAGCACTTCTCTCAGATGTTTATGCACAAGCTCTTTGATTACAATTTCACGAATGAAGTGGCAACTGCATGAACCTCTGCCGCTTCTGTATTCTGAACAGATATATCTGCCTTGATCTTCGTCATATCTGCGTGCTGTCATAAAGTTAAGTTTGTGACCGCAATCGCCGCAGAAAAGTAACCCCGCAAACAAACTCTGTCTACCCGTACTCGTCTGCCTTCTTCTGTGCTGACGAAGTTCCTGTGCTCTGTCCCATTGATCCTGAGTCACAATCGGTTCCTGTGCATCGGGAATGATAACCATATCCTCGGTTTCATTCTTGTATCGCTTTTTGAGTTTGTATGACTTAGAGTAGGTTTTGAAATTACAGATACAACCCGTGTATTCTTGCCTCGAAATGATATTTCTGATGGTTTCGGTGCACCACAGATACGGATTCTCGGGTTCGGGTGTTCCTTTCCGTCTTGCATACAATGCTTTTGGAATCGGAACGCAATCGTTCTGCAATATTCTTGCAATCTGCTCGATGCCTTTTCCGTCAAGAACCAAATCAAAAATTCTTTTTACAACAGGAGCAGCTTCTTCATCGAGCAACCATACTCCTTTTTCGTCAGGGTCATCAATGTAGCCGTAGGGAGCATTTGAAATGTGCTTGCCACTATTTGATTTGTGCTTGTATGCCGCACGGATTTTTCGGCTCGTATCTTTCGCATAGAAATCGTTGAACAGATTTCGGAACGGAGTAAAATCATCTTCGCCTTTTGCACTGTCAACACCGTCATTCACTGCGATGAAACGGATATTCTTGCTCGGGAAATACAACTCTGTGTATTGACCGACCTGAAGATAATCTCTGCCGAATCGGCTCATATCTTTAACAATGAACGTGCCGACAAGTCCTTGC
Source organism: Clostridia bacterium (assembly GCA_017938985.1). Classification (GTDB taxonomy): domain Bacteria; phylum Bacillota; class Clostridia; order Oscillospirales; family Acutalibacteraceae; genus CAG-177. The sequence goes on along the minus strand of JAGBAK010000084.1, from coordinate 2,068 downwards.
TCAATCATCTCAAAAGCCTGCTGTATTGCAGGTCTGTTGAAATTGGTTCCGGTATAACCGTCATCGGCAAGAATTTTTGTGTTAGTAAATCCGTGATCGGCTGCATACTTGGTAAGGAATTCTCTTTGAGATGTGATTTGTCAAGGGTGGTTTCATAAAAAATTTAAAATCATAAATAATTTTTAAATATATCGACTATCCAAATGAATATAGTTTGTTAAACAAAATAAAATATATTCATTAACTTAAAAGCCGAATCTCAAATACAAGAGATTCGGCTTTTACTGTGACTTTTTTATTTAGTTTTCAAAAAACTTAACAGTGGCAATATAATTATCAAATTCTGAATAATCTGTTACCTTTTTACCCTTCAACATAATAACAGCATCTATTTTCAAATCATCTTGTTCAATGAAATAGAAGATCATAGTAACATCTTCATTTTCTTCATCTTTTGTGTTAATAGCAAATCTGATTGCAGATAAATCATTAAGAGAAATTGATTCAGCATTAGATATATCAATACCTGTTGCTTTACACGTAGAATATGTACTGTTGACATACTCTTGATAATCGGTAACAGAATCGGTTTTATCTTCAATCATCAATTGAAATGTTTTATCACTACTTTCCACAATGGGATTAACAGTACCTGAGAGCAACGTCAAATTATCGGGAATTTCAAAATTGAATGAAGAAAGTACAACTTTGTTTTCATTAACTATTTGATAATTGGGTGTGTCTTGTCCTGTTGGAATATCAATGTTGGAATTAGTTATTCTTTCTTTTCTAGGAGGAGATTCAATCGTTTTACATCCCGAAAAAGATATAGCAACTAATACAATCAAGCAAAAAACTTTAAGTTTTTTCATCAGGCTTCACCTTTTAATATTATTTTTTATATTGTAGTTTACAAAATAATGTCATGCTGTAAACCAAGATTTAGGAACGCAGAAAATTTTTTATAAACGACATTATATCTATACAAAAAGATAGAATAACTTTAAACCATCTAATAAGCCAACACTCTTTTTCAAGATTTTTAACAGCTTGTCTTAATTGCTCTATATACTCATTGACCTGTTCTTGTTGAGTGATATCAAGCGAATAGTCTATACTGTCAATAATCTCTTGAAGATCAGCAACGCTCTCTTCTGTGTAGGCGGACAAATCAGTGGGAATTGTTGCAAGAGCTTTTTCAAGCTCAGAATAATCCGCACCTTTGTATTCAAGTTCGGATACTGATTTCTCAATTGCATTTGCAATTTCCTCAACTTGCGACTGCTTATCAATTGTCAGATTATAATCAATTGTCGCAATTGCTTCATCGAGTTTCGCAAGACTTTCTGAAGTATAAAGATTTCTATCGATCTTATCAGCCTTTGATTTTGCTAATTCAACTGAAGAATAATCTGATTTCTTCAACTCAAGTTGTTCGATTGCATATTGTATTTCTTCTGCCCATTTGTCGACCTGTTCTTGATTGTTATTAGCAGTGTTTCGGTTGATTTGTGCTATAACTTTATTCAGAACATCAACACTTTCTTGCGTATATACTGACAAATCGTTGGGTATTTGGCTCAATGCATTGTCAACCTTTTCAAAGTCCGCCAAAGCATAATCAAAATTTTTGATTATCTTTGTTTTTGAACTATATGACTTGTCATTTTCAGTACAAGTTACAACGCAATAGTAGTACGGAGCGTAATCCACATTGGAAATATTAAGCGTTTTTGTAGTGGCTCCGTCAATTGCAACTCCGTTTTCTATCGAGCCATCAACAGACCGATACCATTGATAAGTTAAATCAAATCCTATCGCATTGATTTCTACTGCTTCGGATATTGAAATTTCTTCAGGTATATCATCGTTATTAATATACGGAATCGGAATAAAAGTATAGTTGTTATCGTTCGCAAAACCTTCCGCATACGACCCCTTTATTCCGTAAATTGTTAAGTTTTCAGGAAAGGATTCCGCTTGTGTTAATCTGCCTGAAACAAGGATTGATGAATTGTCAGGTAAGCTTTTTGCCGTTTTTAAATTATGTGCATCAACAAACTCTATT